>JBJMGQ010000333.1:0-9786 GCA_045807845.1 Pyrinomonadaceae bacterium
GCGAAGATCGTTAATTACGACAGGTAAGTTGGAATCGAGGTCATAAAAGTTTTGCTCAGCTATCTTCTCTACGGACTCTTCATTTTTGCCTGCCTCGTGCTGGTCATCTCGGTGCTCTTGCAGCCGGGCAAGGCCGATGCCGGCTCGCTCTTCACCAGCTCGATTTCGAGCGCGGCCTTCGGCCCGCGCGGCACGCAGACCATCCTCGCCAAGATTACCGTCGGCGCGGCTGCGACCTTCTTCATCGTGGCGCTGCTGCTCGGCCTCGGCATCGGCGGCGGCCAGCACTCTCTGATGGAGGGCGGCGTCGCGCCGCAGGCGACCCCGACTCCCGCGGCCAGCCCCGCCGCTCCGGCCGCTTCGCCCGCCGCGCAACCCGCCGAGGGCTCAACTGCTCCGGCCGCACCGGCGGCGAGCCCCGCGACGACCCCGGCCACGACGGCCAGTCCCGCGACGAAGTAAGTCTGTCGAGGCGCTGTCGGCCTGAGACCGACTTGAACGGCGCCCGTGTTATTTGTTAGTCTGCTTTGGCAGACCCCGAGCGGAAGTGGCGGAACTGGTAGACGCGCACGTTTGAGGGGCGTGTGAGGCAACTCGTGGGGGTTCGAGTCCCCCCTTCCGCATCAAAGCCACCAAAGGCCGTAGAGCGTAAACCGTCAACCGTGACAAGAAGAAGAGCCTGTCTTCTCTTGTCACGGTTGACGCTTTACAGTTCACGGCCTTTTGCGTTTGTCGCTTCTGCGCGCCGCTGATAAACTTCGGCAGTCCTGCGGATGCTTGTTGCAATGCTTCTTAACTCCCGTTCACAGTCGCTCAGGTTATTGCTGACCGTCGCCGCGCTTCTGCTTGCGCTCGCGGCTGCGGCGCCACTGCGCGCGCAGTCGTCCGAAGCGAACTACCCGACGCCTGTCTTTGCCAGCGAGCTGAGCGGGCGCATCGCTGCGCGCGACGTGGGCGACGCGCGCCGCACGCGACACTTCTACATCTTCCGCGGCACCGAGGGCGACCTTATCGTCAACCTGGAGACGACGGAGCTGATCGGTGACGTGGACGTGTTCACGGCCGCCGGCTTCCGCCCGCTCGTCAAGTTCACGCTCTTCGGCGATCCCGCGCGGCTCTCGAAGAGTTTCTATCTGCGCAAAGAGGAGACGCTCGTCCTGCGTGTCGAGGCGCGCGCCGTCGGCGACGTGGAGGGCACGTATCACATCACCTTCGGCGGCTCGTTCCTGCAAGCCCCGCCCGAGCTTGCGAACCAGACGCCGCCCCAGGCCCCGACTCTCTCTTCGACCGAGTCGCGCGGCACACGCCGCGTAACCGCGACCGGCGCGCGCATCGAAGAGCCGAGGGTCGAACCCAAGCCCACGGAGGAGACGGCCCACGCCGAACCCACCCCCGCGCCGACGCCCAAGCCGGAGAGAACGACCGGGCGCAGAACAACTACACCCAGACGCGGGAGGGGCACTCGGCCCGCGCCTTCAAGGTCGCGCCCGAGTGAGACTGCCGCGCAACCAACGACGCCCGAAAGCACGGAGGCGAAGCCCGCCGAAGAGGCCACCTCCACATCGACGCCCGCGCCGGTTGAGAAACCCACGCCCGTCCCTGCGACCTCCGCGCGCCGCCGCGCGCCGCGCACGCCCCGGCGCAACCCGGCGCGTGACAGCGCCGAGGCGAGGAGAGTCGAGCCCCCCGCTCAACCCCCCGCCGACACACAACCCGAGCCCGCACCCGCGCCGACGCAGCGGCTCATCATCGTCACCAAAGACGGCGAGACGTTGGAGCGCGACATGAGCGGCGTGCGCCGCGTGACGGTCGAGAACAATCAGGTCGTCATCGTCGGCCGCGACGGCAAGATCACGCGCCGCCCGCTCGCCGGCATTCTCAAAATGTCCATCGAGCCATAGGGCTCGACCGTCGGTAAGAATTTTCTTCCGTTCGGCCCCGAACTGTTTATAATCCCTCTCGCTCCTCGGTTCTCTTTCTCGTTCCAGACCACATGGCAGGGCGTCCCAATCACAACAAGGGCGGAAAACCATCGGCCGCGCGCCCGGTCTTCCCCTTCACGGCCATCGTCGGCCAGGAGGAGATGAAGCTCGCGCTGCTGCTCAACGTCGTCGCGCACGCGGTCGGCGGTGTCCTCGTCATGGGGCATCGCGGGACTGCGAAGTCGACGGCCGTGCGCGCGCTCGCAGACCTCCTGCCGCAGCTCTCGTCGGTGCGCGGCTGCGCCTACAACTGCGACCCGGCGGACGCCGACGCTCTGTGCGACGACTGCGCCGCACGTCTCTCCTCCGTCGAGAATCTCAAACGCGAGCGGAAGAGCGTGCCCGTCGTCGAGCTTCCCCTCGGCGCGACCGAAGACCGCGTGTGCGGCACCATCGACTTCGGGCGCGCTCTGAAGGAGGGCGTCAAGTCGTTCGAGCCGGGGCTGCTCGCGCGCGCCAACCGCGGCTTCCTCTACATCGACGAAGTGAACCTGCTCGAAGACCATCTGGTTGACCTGCTTCTCGACGTGGCCGCCACGGGTCGCAACCGCGTCGAGCGCGAGGGCGTGTCGGCCGAGCACCCGGCACGTTTCGTCCTCGTCGGCTCCGGCAACCCCGAGGAGGGTGAGCTGAGGCCGCAACTGCTCGACCGCTTCGGCCTCTGCGTCGAGGTCGAGACCGAGAAAGATTTGGACAGCCGCGTTCTCATCGTCGAGAGACGCGAGGCATTCGACCGCGACCCCGCGGCCTTCAACGCTTCGGCGCAGACGGAGCAGGCGCGTCTGCGTCGCCGCGTCACGCGCGCGTCTGCGCTCTACAGAGAAGTCGAAGTCCCGCGCGCGGTACTGCGTCAGGTCGCGGAGCTTTGCTTGCGGCTCGGCGTGGACGGCCACCGTGGCGAGATAACGTTGACGCGCGCCGCCCGCGCACTCGCCGCGCTCGAAGGTCGGCGGGTGGTGTCGGCCGGGGACGTGCGCAGGGTTGCGCCGATGTCGCTCAGGCATCGACTCCGCCGCGACCCGCTCGAACAGGGCGGAGGCAGCTCCCGCGTCGAGAGGGCGGCGGATGATCTCTTCGGACGTGAGGAGGTTGAGTCGGAAACGACCTCCACCGGCGAAGGCGCGCGACGCAACGCGGCGTCTGTCGAAAGGGGTGATAAGGTAGAGGGTGATGCGGGGCGCGATGAGAGTGTTAGTGTTCCGCCTCCCGCGGAGGTCAAGCTCAGAGCGGACGCACTCACTCAAAATGAGCAGGGGCAGACGCGAACCGATAAGCAAGCGAGTGCACCGGCTCGCCGGCGTGCTGGTTCAGGTGGCTCGACCTTCTCGGCGCGCGGGCGTTATGCAGGCGCGACGCCGTTGAAGACAGATGGCGGCAGGGTCGCGCTCGACGCAACGTTAAGGGCGGCGGCCGTCAGTCGCGCTGCACATGGCGCGCGGTTTCATGTCGCGCCGGAGGCGCTGCGCTTCAAACGCTTTCGGAGCAGGGCGGGCACGCTCTACATCTTCCTCGTGGACACGTCGGGCAGCATGGCCCTCAACCGCATCGAGCAGGCGAAGGGCGCGCTCGCGCAGCTCCTCCGGCGTTCGTACGTCAACCGCGACCGCGTCGCGCTGGTCGTCTTCAGAGCCGCGGGCTCGGAGCTTCTGCTCCCGCCGTCCTCTTCCGTCTCAAGGGCGCGCGCTCTGCTCGACGCACTGCCGATCGGCGGCGCGACGCCGCTCGCCTCGGGGCTCGTGCGCACGCTCGAAGTCGCGCGCCGCGCCGCCTCGTCGGGAGCACACAGAGTCCGCCTCGTCGTCTTCACGGACGGGCGCGCGAACGTGCCCTTGACCGAGAAGAGTGATAAAGAGAGTGCTGCGCGGCGGGAGCGAATTCGACAGGAGATACAAGCCCTCGGCGCTTCGGTCGCGCAGGCGTGCGACGCCGCAATCGTCGTCGATACGCAGAGCCGCTTCACAGTGGGCGGCGAGGGGCGCTTTCTCGCGGACGCGCTCGGCGGCGGCTACGTGCGTCTGCCGCAGTTGTTAACGGAGAACACGCAGGCAAGTTATTTCGATGAGTAGACCTCTGAACGACAAGTCAGTCGAAGAGAGAGACCGCCGCGTCCTCGAACTGTGGGAGCGGGTCGTGGAGGTCGAGCAGCGTCTGATACCGACGGGGCTGCACGTCTTCGGCCGCGCGTCGGGCGAGCGCGAGTGCGCCGACCTTTTGCGCGCCGTCGCTTCGTTCGACCGCCCAGAGTGCGGCACGCGCGCCCTCAACGACCTCGTCTCCGAAGGGCTCGGCCTCGGTTCTTACGAACAACTCATTCGTGACAAGTCGGAGGCCGGTTGGCGCACGCGCGCGCGCGTGGACGAAGCGGTGCGCGCCTCCGTCGAGATGTTTCTTCGCGAGGGCACGGCGGCGGCTTGTCATCTACTCGAAAGCGTCGCGCGGGTTGAGACAGCCGAGTCGCTCAAGGTCTTCGAGCTGCTTGAGCGGATAAAGAAGCAGCTTCAGACGAGCGGCGAGCTTGAAGGATTTGCACGCGCGCTCCGCGGCGAGTACGTCGAGCCCGGCCCCGGCGCGGACATCGTGCAGAACCCTTCCATCCTGCCGACGGGGAGGAACACGCACGCCGTCAACCCCTACGCCGTCCCTTCGCACGCGGCCTACGAGCGCGCGGGTCGGGTCGTGGACATGCTGCTCAAACGCCATCGCGCGGAGCACGGCCGACAGCCGCGCACGATGGCGCTCGTGCTCTGGGGCTTAGACAACATCAAGACGCAGGGCGAGGGAGTCGCGCAGGCGCTCCGTCTGCTCGGCGTGCGCCCCGTGAGAGATTCGTTGAACCGCGTGACGGAGGTTGAGCCCATCGCGCTCGAAGAACTCGGGCGCGCGCGTGTGGATGTGGTGATGACCGTCTCGGGCATCTTCCGCGACCTGTTTGGCGCGACGATGATGCTGCTCGACAAGGCCGTGCGCTGCGTGGCCGAGCTGGACGAGCCCGACGAGTCGAACCCCGTGCGCGCCAACGTCCGCGCGCGCGTCGCGGAGGGTGGCTGTACGTTTGAGGAGGCACAGCTCCGCGTCTTCTCGAACGCACCGGGCAGCTACGGCACGAACGTCAACTTCATGGTGATGGACTCGCAGTGGGAGACGGCCGACGCGCTGGGCGACCTCTTCGTCACGCGCAAGTGCTTTGCATACGGCCGCGGGCGCGACGGCCGCGCGCTCGAAGGGCGCGAAGCGCGCGGGGCGCTCGCGCGTGCCCTCTCAAGTGTCGAAGCCGCGTATCAGAACGTTGACTCGTTCGAGATAGGCATCACGGATGTTGACCACTACTTCGAGTATCTCGGCGGCGTCTCGAAGGCCGTCGAGCGACACGCGCAGGCGCGACCGGCCGTCTACCTCTCGGACGCCGTAAGCCGCGACGCGCGCGTGCGCACGCTGCCCGAGATGGTCAGACTTGAGACGCGCGCCAAGACCTTGAACCCGAAGTGGTATGAGGGGATGCTCGGCCACGGTTTTCGCGGCGTCGCGGAGATTGAGAGCCACGTCACGAACACCTTCGGTTGGAGCGCCACGGCCGACGCTGTTGACGGCTGGGTCTACGACGAGGTGGCACGCACGTACGTGCTTGATGAAGAGATGTTGGGGCGACTCGCGAAGCTCAACCCGCACTCGGCGCGCTCGCTCGTCGCACGCCTGCTCGAAGCCGAAGGGCGTGGCTTCTGGGAGGCAGAGGCCGGCGTCGTCGAAAGACTCCGCGCAGCCTTCAACGACCTCGAAGACCGCATCGAAGGCGTCGCATAAGGAAGTGTGAAGGATGAACGCTGAACGCTGAGCTGAAGACAACAAGCCTTTACTTCATCGTTCAGCGTTCCGAGTTCATCGTTTTAGACATGAAGATCACCGCGCTCATCGTCGGCTCAAGCCTGCTCGGCCCTCTGCGGCGCGCCGAAGGAGAGATAAATCGACGCCACGCGGCGGGCTTGAGCGTCTGCGCTTACAACCTCGGCGCGCCGCTCGACGAGGCGGAGTGGGCGTCGGTCGAGCGCGACCTGTGCGAGTCGGAAATAGTCTTCGTCATACACGTCACGGACGGCGAGAACGCCACGCGCCTGATTCAGTTGCTCAAGCGCCAAGGCGCGTCCGGCAGAACAATCGTCGTCATTAACTGCATGCCGGAGTTGATGAGACAGACGCGCATGGGAAGCTTGAGCTTCGGGGCGAAGGGCGAGGTTGAAGGCGAGGGCGGCGAGGGGCGCGCGCGGCGTCTCTTGAAGAGCGTCGGGTCTTGGATGGGCGAGCAGGCGCGCGCGCGCCGGAAGGGCGGCGGTCACGGGCAGTATCTTAAGCTCGTCGAGCGTATGCCTTCGCTGCTGCGCTTCGTGCCGAACGCGGGGCGTCTGCGCGACCTGAAGCACTACCTCTACCTCTTCTGCTACTTCCTACAGCCGACGCCGTCGAACGTCGCCGCGATGCTGCTCTATGCGCTGAAGCATTACGGCGGGGACAGGCGTCTCTCGAACGTGAAGGTGCCTGCGCCCGAGAGCATGCCTGCGGTCGGCGTCTATCATCCGGACGCGGCGTCTCTCTTCGAGAGCTTCGAGGCGTATCGCCGCTGGTACGATGCGCGGGCGCGGCGTGCGGGCACGCAGACGCTCGAAGCGTCGAAGACCGTCGGGCTGCTGCTCATGCGCACGAACGTTGTGAGCGGGACGCGCAATCATTACGACGCGCTCGTCCGCGCCGTCGAGCGCGAGGGGCTCGCGGCGCTCCCCGTCATCTCGACCTTTATGGATAACCGCGACGCGTGCTCAAGCTTCTTCGTTGAGGAAGGGAAGGCGCGGGTTAGCCAGATAGTTTCCTTGACGGGCTTCAGCTTTGTGGGCGGGCCGGCGATGAACGACAGCGAGGCGGCCGTCGAGTACCTGAAGGGGTTGAACGTGCCGCTGCGCTCGGCCGTCAGTCTCGACGTGCAGACTATTGAAGCATGGAGCGAGTCGCACACGGGGCTGAATCCGGTGCAGGCGGGGATGCAGATCGCCATCCCCGAAATCGACGGCGCGACCGAGCCTTTCGTCTACGGCGGCATGCCGGCCGAGGGCTCCGAGCCCGCTGCGCTCGAAGAACGCTGTCAACGCATCGCGCGCAGGCTGCGGCGTTGGAACAGGCTTCAGACGGTCGAACGTAAAGCGTTGAAGATCGCGCTCGTCGTCTTCTGCTTCCCGCCCAACAAGGGGAACATCGGGACGGCCGCCGACCTCGATGTCTTCCCGAGCCTGCACGAGATTCTTTTGCGACTGCGCGCCGACGGCTACGACGTTGAAGTGCCCGCGGGTGCGGATGCGCTGCGCGAGTTGATACTGGGCGGCAACTCCGAGAGCTTCGGCGCCGTGGCAAACGTCGCCTACAGGATGAACGTTGAAGAGTATCTGCGCCTCTGCCCTTACGCTTCGGAGATCGAAGCGGAGTGGGGCGCGGCTCCGGGTCGCATCAACACGTTCGGGCGCGACCTGCTGGTGCAGGGCGTGCGTCTGGGAAACGTCTTCGTCGCCGTGCAGCCGACGTTCGGTTACGAAGGCGACCCGATGCGCCTGCTCATGTCGCGCGGCGGCGCGCCGCATCATGGCTTCGCGGCCCTCTACACGTATCTTGAGAAGGTTTACGGCGCGGACGCAGTCGTGCACGTCGGCACGCACGGGTCGCTTGAGTTCATGCCCGGTAAGCAGGTGGGGCTCTCGGGCGAGTGCTGGCCTGACCGCTTGATTGGAGAGCTGCCGCACGTCTATCTTTACAGCGTCAACAATCCTTCGGAAGGATCAATCGCCCGGCGTCGTTCGTACGCGGGGCTCGTCTCGTACCTGACTCCCCCGGTCGAGGACGCGGGTCTCTACCGAGAGCTTGCGTCGCTGAAAGAACTCCTGCACGCCTACCGCCAGTCGGCCGACGAGCGGGAGCGCGAACAACTCTACTCGGCGATTGAAGAGAAGGCCGGCGCGCTTCATTTCGTCGCGGAGTAGGGGAGAGCTTCAAAGCGTTTCGACGAATAAGGGAGGGGAGTATGTCTCGCCGCGTTCTCTTCGCGACGTTCTTCGTCGCGGTCTTCGCCTGCGTCCTCACGACAATCTCATTCAACCGGTACGCATCGACGGTCGCGCACGCACAGACGACCGATCCGCCGACGCTCGCGCTCGGCACGCCCATCAGAGGCTTTACTTCGCCGGTCGGCATCGGGCACGCGGGCGACGGGTCGGGGCGCATCTTCGTCGTCGAGCAGGGCGGGCGCATTCGCATCGTCAAGAGCGGCGTGCTTCAGCCGTCGCCGTTCCTCGATATCTCGACACGCATCAGCTCGGGCGGCGAGCGGGGCTTGCTCGGCCTCGCCTTCCCGCCCGACTACGCGCGCAAGGGTTACTTCTACGTCGATTACACGAACCCCGCGGGCGACACGGTCATCTCACGCTTCCAGCGCAGCGCGTCGAACGCAGACGCGGCCGACCCCGCGAGCGAGCAGATTCTCCTCACCATCGCGCAGCCCTTCGCCAACCACAACGGCGGGCAGCTCGCCTTCGGCCCCCTCGACCGGATGCTCTACGTCGGCATGGGCGACGGCGGCGACGCGGGCGACCCCGGCAACCGCGCGCAGAATCCAGCGCAACTGCTCGGCAAAATCCTTCGGCTCGACACGGAGACGGGGCGCCCCTTCACCTACACCGTACCCTCCACGAACCCCTTCCTGACGACCACGGGCTTTCGTCCCGAAATCTGGGCGCTCGGCATGCGCAACCCTTGGCGCTTCTCGTTTGACCGCTCGACCGCAGACCTCTTCATCGCCGACGTGGGGCAGGGCTCTTGGGAAGAGATAGACTTTCAGCCAGCTACCAGCCGCGGCGGCGAGAACTACGGCTGGCGCATCATGGAGGGCACGCACTGCTTCAACCCGAACCCTTGCAGTGTGGCCGGGCTGACTCTGCCCGTGGTCGAGTACAACCACTCGGCGGGTGACTGCTCTGTGACGGGCGGCTACGTCTACCGCGCCGCCACTTATCCGAGGATGCAGGGGCTCTACTTCTACGGCGACTTCTGCACCGGCCGCATCTGGTCGCTGAAGCGCGCAGGCAGCGCTTGGCAGAGCACGCTGCTGCTCGACACCTCGATTCAAATCTCCGCCTTCGGCGAGGACGAGTCGGCCAACCTCTACGTTGCGAGCTATAGTACGGGGGAGATTTTCCCGCTCGTGGACAACGGCCCCGCGCTGCCGCCGACCGTGACGCCGACGCCCGAAATCAAGTTCGGCTCTCCGTCCGGCGTCGTCCCCGAGAGTGTGGGCACAGCCTTCGTGCCCGTCCTTCGTTCGGGCGACACGACCGTAGACATCTACGTCGATTACACGACCTCCGACGGCACTGCCTCTTCGCGCAAAGATTACACGACCTCGCGCGGCACGCTCCACTTCGCACCGGGCGAGACGCAGAAGGAGTTCACCGTGCTCGTCACCAACGACGAGACGGACGAGAGCGACGAGACGTTCATGGTGACGCTCAGCAACTTCGTCGGCAGCCGTGGGCAGCTCGAAGGTATCCCGAGCCGGGTCATCACGATTCAGGACGACGACGCGGCGACAAGCCCCGACAACCCCATCGACCGCTCCGACTTCTTCGTCCGCCAGCACTACCTCGACTTCCTCAACCGCGAGCCCGACGCGACCGGCCTACAGTTCTGGGTGCAGGGCATCGAGTCGTGCGGCGCGGATGCGGGCTGCCGCGAGGTCAAGCGCGTGGACACGAGCGCGGCCTTCTTCCTCTCGATTGAA
>JBJMGQ010000334.1:0-6940 GCA_045807845.1 Pyrinomonadaceae bacterium
AGCGCTCGCTTGATGACTTCGTCCGGCGCTTCCACGGCGCGCCTTCGGGGCCCCCTTCGGTTAAGACCTACACGTTCGACGACATTGTGAATACGCTCAACGAAGTGGCGCCGCACGACTGGCGCGCATTCTTCGAACAGCGGCTCTGGTCTACGGACGCGCACGCGCCGCTCGGCGGCATCGAGCGCGGCGGCTGGCGTCTCAACTACGACGCCACGCGCGGCCAGCACGTAGAGGATTTGGAGGATGGGCGCGAGCGCGTCGAGATGGGCTACTCGCTGGGGCTGCGTCTGAACACCGGCGGGCTCGTCGCGGACGTGCTGCCGGGGACGGCCGCTGCGTCGGCGGGACTCGGCCCCGGCATGACGGTCGTCGCCGTGGACGGCAAGGCTTACACGCCTGACGTGCTGCGCGACGCCGTCGCCGCCTCGAAGTCGCGCAAGGAGCCGTTGCAACTGCTCGTCAACAACGAGGGCGCTTTGAAGACCTACGCGCTCGACTACCACGGCGGCGAGCGCTACCCGCGCCTCATGCGCGATGCCTCGAAGCCCGACCTGCTCACCCCGACCATCACGCCTTTGACGGGCGCGAGCATCGGCGTCGCCGTGTGCGACGAGTACATGGACAAGTACGAGAGTTGTATCAACGGCAAAGTCCCACGGGCATCGCAGCCAATGCTTAAGGACAATATGGAGGCGATACGAAAGACTTGGCGCGAAGTGGCGGCGACGCCGCAGGGGCGCGCGGGTCTGGCGCAGGGGTGCGACCAAGCGCTCGCAGAGGCGAAGGTGAGTCTCAAGAGCTACGGCTGCGCGTGGTGAGCGGCGCGACATGAAAAGAGAGGGGCGGCCCGCGTGGGCCGCCCCTCTCTTTTGCCGCTACGCCCGTCTTCCTCAGAGACTCGCGAAGGCGCGCGACTGCACTTGGGCGACCACGTCGTCGAGCCCCACGTCTTCGGACTGCTTCGTCTCGCGGTCGAAGAGTTCGACCTTGCCCTCGGCCACCTTCTTGCCGACGGTGAGACGGAAGGGGACGCCGATGAGGTCTGCGTCCTTGAACTTGACGCCCGCGCGCTCGTCGCGGTCGTCAAGGAGGACTTCGAGCCCCGCGCGACGCAAGCTCTCGTAGAGTTGTTCGCCCGCGTCCACGATCTCCTTCTGCTTGACGTTGGTGACGGTGACGATGACATCGAACGGCGCGATGGCGCGCGGCCAGATGATGCCGTCGGCGTCGTGGCTCTGCTCGACGGCCGCCGACAGGATGCGCTCCACCCCTATGCCGTAACTACCCATCACGATGGGCACCTCCTTGCCCTCCTGCGTCAAGACCTTCGCCCCCATCTTGGCGGAGTACTTCATCCCCAGCTTGAAGATGTGCCCTATCTCCATCGCCTTGAACACATCAAGTGTCCCTATACCACAATTGCCGCATACCTCACCCTTCTGCACGGTGCGAAGGTCTACCCACTCGTCAACAGCGATATCACGTTCGATGCTCACACCCCGCAAGTGGAAGTCGTCGCGGTTCGCGCCCGTCGTCATATTGCGCCTGCCTCTTAAAGAAACGTCCGCAATAATTAATCTGTCCACAGGCTTCCTCTCGACAACTTGACCCGTGATAATGTCCCTAATCTCCCAAGTATCTTTTGCTTTGAGCCCTACGGCCCCCAGACTTCCCGGACTCGCGCCAAGTTCTTCTCTGATTTCGTCAGGATTAGCGGGGCGAATCTTTATTGGCCCGAAAGTATTTTCCAGGTAAGCTCCGAGAAAATCTTGGAGCTTAGTCTCATGTAACTGATGATCCCCTCGTAGTAACACAAGAACGGGTCGTCCTCTTTGGGAGTCCAGATTGCCAGCTTCAAAAACCAACCTGTCCACCATGTAGACCAGTGTTTTAATCTGCCGGTCGGCGGTCGCGCCGCCGGGGAAGGTCGTCAGGTCTTCGATGGTGCGCACGCCGGGGGTTGGGAACTCTTCGGGCGCGTCAGGGCCAGCCTCGTCTTCGATGGCGGGAATCTTCGAAGTCGCCTTCTCAAGATTGCCCGCGTAGCCGCACGACTCGCAGACGGCGATGTAGTCCTCGCCGGCATTGGTGCGCGCCATGAACTCGTTCGACTCGGAGCCGCCCATCGCGCCCGACGAAGCCTCGACGATGTGATACTTGATGCCGCAGCGGTCGAAGATCTTCTTGTAGGCTTCGCGCTGGTCTTCAAATGATTTGTCGAGCCCGGCCCTGTCCACGTCGAACGAGTACGCGTCCTTCATGATGAACTGGCGCACGCGCATCAGTCCGGACTTGGGGCGCTCCTCGTCGCGGAACTTGGTCTGTATCTGATACCAGACCTGCGGCAACTGTTTGTAGGAGCGTATCTCGTGGCGCGCGATGGAGGTGAAAATCTCCTCGTGCGTCATCCCGAGACACATGTCGGCGCCCTTGCGGTCTTTGAGACGGAACATCGTCTCGCCCATCACCTCCCAGCGGCCGGACTCCTTCCAGACCTCGGCGGGGTGGAGCGCAGGCAGAAAGAACTCCTGCCCGCCTATCCGCTCCATCTCCTCGCGCAAGACCTTCATCGCGCGTTGCGCGACGCGCCAACCGAGCGGCAGCAGCGAATAAATCCCCGCGCCGAGCTGGCGGATGAAGCCCGCGCGCAGCAGCAGACGATGCGAGACCACCTCCGCGTCGGCGGGGTCTTCGCGAAGCGTGGGGATGAAATATTGTGACCAGCGCATAAAGGTTTGCCTTCTCTCTCCTTCAGAAATGAGCGACCATTCTCGCCCACCGTGCGCCGTAGCGTCAAAGCAGTAGACAGTAGACAGTAGTCAGTAGCCTGTAGGAAGAATGTTTTTCTACTGTCTACTGTCTACTCTTTCTATAATGCCGGTCATGCGGATCGTGATTGTCGGCGGCGGCATCGGAGGCTTGGCGACGGCGTTGGCGTTGCGGCGGGAGGGGTTCGAGCCCTCGGTCTACGAGCGCGCACCGGCGCTGCTCGAAGTCGGCGCGGCGATTGCCGTGTGGCCGAACGCGTTCGGGGTGCTTGAGCGTCTGGGTCTGGGCGAGACGTTGCGCGCGCGTGCGGGTCGCATCCGGAGCGTGCGTTGGCTCGGGCGCGACGGGCGTGAGTATAACCACTTCACTTTTCCGGAGACGGGCGCGGCGGCCGTCGCGCTCCACCGCGCGGACTTGCAGGGCGCGCTGCTGCGCGAGCTTCCGCCCGAGTCGGTTCATCTGGGGAAGACCTTCGCGGGGTTCGACGAAGAAGGAGAAGAGGTGCGCGCGCGCTTCGAGGACGGGACGGAGGTCGCGTGCGACCTGCTCGTCGGCGCCGACGGCCTGCACTCGCGCGTGCGCGCGCAGTTGCTCGAAGACGGCGAGCCCGTCTATCGCGGCTATACGGTCTGGCGCGGCGTCGCGCGGCTCGAACACGCGGCGCTCGTGGCCGGGACGGCGTCGGAGATTTACGGCGCGGGTCAACGCTTCGGCGTCGGCCCCGTCGGGCTCGGCCGCACGGGCTGGTGGGCGACCGCCAACGAGGCCGAGGCCGTGGCGGAGTCTGCCGCAGAGCACGCGCCGAAGTTGTCGAGACTGTTCGAGGGCTGGTGCGCGCCCGTGCGTGAGCTAATCGAGGCGACGCCCTCCGAGACGATTTTGCGCAACGCCGCCTACGACCGCCCCGCGACTTTGAGCTGGGGCCGCGGGGCCGTCACAATGCTCGGCGACGCCGCACACCCGATGACGCCGAACTTCGGGCAGGGCGGCTGCATCGCCATCGAAGACGCCGCGGTGCTCGCGCGCTGCCTCGCCAAGTACGACGACGTGAGCTGGGCCCTGCGCGTCTACGAGTCGCGCCGACGCACCCGCGCCGCACGCATCGCGAGTTACTCGCGTCGCTACGGCGCGTTCGGCCAGTGGCAGTCACACGTCGCGACGCGCCTGCGTGCTCATATGCTCTCGTCCGTCCCGGAGTATGTAGGGAAGAGGCTGCTGTCGCTGGTCTTCGACTACGATGCTTATAAGATTGAGGTGTGAAGACAAACAAGAGCCGTGGTCGGCATTCACTCCGCCGACCACGGCTCTTGTCTGTCTCCGCTTCGACGAGGCGGACGCTTACGGCTTCGTCTGCGCCTGACTGGTCTCCTTCTGGAGCATGTCGATCTCGCGTTGGATAGCGCCCTTCAGCTCTTCGTCGGTCGTCTTGTCGAGCGCCTTCTTGAGCGCGATGACCTGCGCGGTCTTGAGCGCTTGGTCGGCGGGGACTTTCACGTCGGGCTCGACGCCGGTGCCCTCCCAGTTGGTCTTGGTGATGGGGCTGACGGCGCGACCCGTGGGGATGAAGGCGCCGAAGTGCGCGCTGAGGCGGTTGCCGCCGCCGGGGTTGGCGCCGCCGCCGGTCGTCTCGCCGACGAGCGTGGCGCGCTTCAGGTTCTTGAGGTTGTAGGAGAACTCCTCCGCGCCCGAGAAGGTGTAGCTGCTCGTCAGCACGTACACGTCCTTGCCCGTGTAGCGCTTGCCCGCCACGTCCTTGAGCGTCCAGAACTCCTCGACGCGCTCGCCCTTGCCTTCGCGCCAGTGGAGGTCGTTGAGGTGGACGGGCTCGGCGCCGAAGAGGTACGAGCAGATGAGCGCGACCATCTTCGGGTCGCCGCCGCCATTCTGGCGCAGGTCGAAGATGATGGCGTCGGTGTTGGCGAGGAAGTTGAAGACGGAGGCGACCGTCTCCGCGCCGCCCTCCGGGTCGAGGAAGCCGCGGAACTCGACGTAGCCGATGTTGCCCGGCAGGCGCTCGACCTTCTGGAAGCCGTAGTTGATGCGCGACATCTCGCGGCGGAACTGCTCGCGCTCTTCGGCCGAAGGCTCACGCTGAGCCGCGGCGCGCTCGGGGATGGGCTGGAAGGAGTAGCGCACGCGCAGGTGCTTGTCGCGGCTCACCTCTTGAAGGTCGGCGGTCAGCTTCTCGGCGAACTGCTTCGCGCTCGTGAGCTTGTCATACTCGCCGCGGCCCATGCGCTCGCGGACGGCGCTCTCCATCTTCGCGGCCGTCTCGGGGAAGACGTAGGTGTCGCCCAGTCGCTGCAAGAGGTTCTCGACGACCTCCTTGCGCGCGGCGGCGTCCACGGTCATGTCGGGCTGCGGGGGCGGCGCAGCTTGCGCGGGCACATTGTTCGGATCGACGAGCATGAAGCAGGCGCAGAGCGCGAACGCGAAGAGGGCTTTCAAGCGGGTCATACTTACAGTCTCCTTAATTCTTTCGGTTGGGTTGGCGCGTGTCTGAACTCGGGTGTCGTCTTGCATTACGTCGGCGTGCTCTTCGGGTTCCACTTTTCCATGGGGGAAGGGCTGCGGAAGGTCGCCGTTGCGGCCGGGCGGGGGCTGTTGTAACATCAGGCCGCAAAAAAGCAGGGACAGAAACGAGCGGGGAGGAGTTAGCGGATGAGCGACCTTTTGAACGCCCCTTTGGCCGAGGTTGACCCTTTGATTAGCGGCGCCATCGACGACGAGGTGCACCGGCAGGCCGAGGGGTTGGAGCTGATCGCTTCTGAGAATTTCGTCTCCGAAGCCGTGCTCGAAGCGATGGGCTCGGTCTTCACGAACAAGTACGCGGAAGGGTACGTCGGCAAGCGCTACTACGGCGGCTGCGAGTTCACGGACGTAGTCGAGCAGGCGGCCATCGACCGCGCGAAAGAGCTCTTCGGCGCCGACCACGCCAACGTTCAGCCGCACTCGGGCTCGCAGGCCAACATGAGTGTCTACCTCGCGGCGCTCAACTACGGCGACACCATCCTCGGCATGAACCTCTCGCACGGCGGACACCTCACGCACGGTCACCCCTTGAACTTCTCCGGCTTCAGCTATAAGGTCGTCGAGTACGGCGTCTCCCGAGAGACGGAGCAGATCGACTACGAAGAGCTTGAGCGACTCGCGCAAGAGCACAACCCGCGGATGATCGTCTGCGGCGCGTCGGCCTATCCACGCATCATCGACTTCGAGCGCATCGGCCGGATCGCTCAATCAATCGGCGCGCGTGTGATGGCCGACATCGCGCACATCGCGGGCCCCGTCACCGCCGGCCTCCACCCTTCGCCCGTCCCGCACGCCGACTACGTGACGACGACCACGCACAAGACTCTGCGCGGCCCGCGCGGCGGGCTCGTGCTGTGCAAGTCGGAGTACGCGGCCGACGTTGACCGGAAGGTCTTCCCCGGCATACAGGGCGGCCCGCTCGTCCACATCATCGCCGCCAAGGCCGTCGCCTTCGGCGAGGCGCTGCGCGAAGACTTTAAGGACTACCAGCGCCGCATCCTCGCGAACGCGAAGTCGCTCGCCGCCGAGTTGCAGGAGCAGGGCTTCCGGCTCGTCTCGGGCGGCACGGACAATCACCTCGTCCTCGTGGACGTGTTCATGGGCGGCAAGGGCGTCACGGGCAAGGTTGCCGAGAAGGCGCTCGAAGCCGCAGGCATCACTGCCAACAAGAACACCATCCCGTTCGACACCAACAAGCCCTTCATCGCCTCCGGCATCCGCTTGGGAACGCCCGCGCTCACCACGCGCGGGATGGGCGAAGAGGAGATGCGGCAGGTCGCGCGCCTCATCGCCGCCGTCCTGCACGAGACCGAGTCCGAAGAGGTCAGAACGCGCGTCAATGAGTCAGTGCGCGAGCTGGCCTCGCGCTTCCCACTCTACGCGCGCCGCCAGCGCCGCGCGCCCGACGCAGAGGCCGCGGGCGCCGACTAGCCCGCGGGGCCCTCGACATTCACCGAATGCGCGCGCCCGAGGTTGCGCGCGCACGGCTTCGATGCAGCAGAACCTCGTGACATACCACTTGCCCCGCCGCGCCACTTGGCGCGTGCCACTTCATAAAGGAGAAGTTTCAATGTCTAACCCCAACCACCCCATCGGCACACAGGTCGATCCGTCCGAGGGCACCATCGACGAAGGC
>JBJMGQ010000335.1:0-12451 GCA_045807845.1 Pyrinomonadaceae bacterium
ACCAACCCGCTCGTTCAAGACGACCAGTTCGGCGGCCCCGAGCCCGACGACGCGCACTTCACGGGCTTCATCCTCCGCCTCAACGACGACGGCACGACGCCGACCGACAACCCCTACTTCAACATCCAGACGACGCTCGGCGGCCCCATCGTTGACAACCTCAAGCGGCTCTACGCCTACGGCGTGCGCAACGGGTTCGGGATGGACTTCGACCCCGCGAGCGGCTACCTCTGGACGCAGGAGAACGGCGACGACGCCTTCGACGAGATCAATCGTGTCGAGGCGGGCTTCAACGGCGGCTGGGCGCAGTTGATGGGGCCTTCCACGCGCATCGGTGAGTTCAAATCAATCGAGGTCGCGCGCGGCAACAGCCTCCAGCAGAACCGCTGGCCGCCCTCGAACCTCGCCGACACGCCCGCGCAGGCGCTCGCGCGCCTCTACCAACTGCCGGGCTCGCACTACACCGAGCCCGAGTTCAGTTGGAAGTATGCCATCGCGCCCTCGCCCATCGGGTTCGGCGGCTCCGGGCTCGGGCTTCAGTACGCGGGCGACCTCTTCGTCGGCGCCTCGCGCACGACACTGCTGGGCGGCTATCTCATGCGCTTCGACCTGAGCGCCGACCGCAAGCAGCTCACGACGACCGACTCGCGCCTCGCAGACAAGGTGGCCGACAACGCAGACAAGTTCGATCTCGCCGAGAGCGAGAGCCTCGTCGTGGGGCGCGACTTCGGCATCACGACCGACATCCGCACCGAGCCGTCGAAGGGCAACCTCTACATCGTCTCGCTCTCGAACGGCGCGGTCTACGAAGTCTACGGCCGCAGCACCGCCTTCTTCGCGCACCTCAACGGCGCGCAGGAGACGCCCGCCAACGCCTCGACGGCCAACGGCTCTGCGACGCTCATTCTCGATAAGGACGAGCAGACCGCGCTCGTTTCGCTCCGCTTCGGCGGCCTCGCCACGGCCGAGACCGCCGCGCACATACACTCGCCCGCGGCCATGGGGCAGACCGCGCCGCCCTCCTTCGACCTGCCTGCCAATGGCAACTTCAACGACTTCAAGATAACGCTCACGCCGCAGCAGGTGAGCGACCTCAAGGCGGGACTCTTCTACATCAACGTCCACAGCACGGCCTTCCCGGCCGGCGAGATTCGTGGGCAGTTCGCCCTCTCCAACTCCGCCGCCTCCATCGTGCAGTTCGACATCGCCGACCGGAACGTGAGCGAGACGGCGGGCGCGAAGACCGTCCGCGTCGTTCGCATCGGCGACACGACGCGGCCCGCTGTCATCGACTACCAGACGGCCGACGGCACCGCGAGCGAACGCAGCGACTACACGACCGCGCGCGGCCGCCTCCGCTTCGCCCCCGGCGAGACGACACAGACCTTCGACGTGCTCGTCAACGACGACGCGCTGCACGAGCCGGACGAGACCATCAACCTCCTGCTCGTCCCCGTCACGGGCGGCGACGCCTCCAGCGACCGCAGCGACTTCCTGACCATCCTCGACAACGACCCGACGAACTCGACGGTCAACCCCATCGATGACCCGGCCTTCTTCGTTCGGCAGCACTACCACGACTTCCTCGGCCGCGAGCCCGACGCGACCGGCTTGCAGTTCTGGACGAATGAGATTGAGCAGTGCGGCGCCGACGCGGCGTGCCGCGAGGTCAAGCGCATCAACGTCAGCGCGGCCTTCTTCCTCTCCATCGAATTTCAGGAGACGGGCTACTTCGCGCATCGACTCTACGAGGCATCTTTCGACCGCCGCGCGTCCTACACCGAGCTGATTCAGGCCATGCGCGAGCTTGACCGCGGCGTGGTGGTGGGGCAGGGAAGTTGGGAGGCGCAGCTCGCCGCCAACAAGCTCGCCTTCGCGGGCGAGTGGGTCGAGCAGCCGGCCTTTAAGGCGCAGTTCGATTCGTTGACCAACTTCGACTACGTCGTCAAGCTCTACAGTAACGCGGGCGTGCAGCCCTCGACGGCCGAGCGCGATGCGCTGGTCGCCGCGCTCAATTCGGGCGCGAAGACGCGTGCGGGCGTGCTGCTCGACGTGGTTGACAACGCGGCCTTCAAGGCGCAGGAGTTCAACCGCGCGTTCGTCCTGATGGAGTACTACGGCTACCTTCGCCGCAACCCGAACGACCCGCCCGACTCAGACCTCGCGGGCTACAACTTCTGGCTCGCGAAGCTCAACGCCTTTGGCGGCGACTATATCCGCGCGGAGATGGTCAAAGCCTTCATCACGTCGCTCGAATACAGGCGGCGCTTCGGGCCGTGATAAGGCAGTAGGCAGATGGCAGGTGGCAGTAGGCAGTTAAGACAAAAAGGCGGCCTAAAAGAAACGGGGGCGGCGAGTGTTTAAGCTCGCCGCCCCCGAATTCTTTAGGACGAATGCGTCAAGAAAGTTTTCTTGTCTTCAACAGCCTACTGCCATCTGCCTTCTGCCTACTATTCTTTTCATCTCATCCCGAGCATGAGGAGGAGCGAGCGGTCATGGACGGCGCCGCCCTCGCGCTGCCGGCGCCGGAGCGGCTCAAGCTCTTCGTCGTTGAGGGGGCGGTTGGTGAGGAGCGCGGCCGGGGTCTTCTCGAAGGCGTGTTCGGTGAGCGCGAGGTGCGGCTCGCGCACGGCGAGCCGGCGCCCCGACACCAGCGCCGCCTCGGCCGACTCCACATCCACGAAGAACTCGTCATAGACGAGGATGTGCCAGACCGCCCCGCGCCCCTCGCCCTCCGACCCGAGCACGCGCAGCAGCCCGAACCCGCTCTCCATCTGAAACACAAGGTCATCGCCCGGTGCGTAACTCAGCGCCATAAACTCCCCCTTCCACCAAAGCTTAGCACACGAGCGAACCCGCCCGCCTTGGCGACCTGAAGCGTAAATGTGGACGCATCGCGGCGGCCGGTTTACTATCTGGTGCGATGAGCGTTCGGGACGGCGAGCGGGATCATTACGCGACCCTCGGTGCGGGGCGCGAGGAGGCGCGCGCGGAGATCGAGCGGCGCTACAAGCAACTCGCGCGTCTGCATCACCCCGACCGCGGCGGCGACGAAGAGGAGATGAAGGCCGTCAACGAGGCTTGGCGCATCCTCGGCGACGCCGAAGCCCGCCGCGACTACGACGCACGGCACGCGCGAAGCGAAAGCACTCCTTACGTCACGCATCGACCCATCAGCTCACCGGGCGCGAAGGCCGACCCCATCAGCGGGCGCATCGTCGGCGCGTGGCTCTGTATCTTCGCGGGGCTGGTGCTGCTCTTTCTGGTCAAGGCGCATTACGTCATGTTTCTCTGGCCGCTCGCGCTTCTCGCCGTGGGCGTCGTGCTGTTCGGCATCCTGATGGCGCACGGCGCGTTGACGTTTGCGCGCGAGCAGGTGAGCCCCGGTCACCCCGCGCGCCGGCTCGTCTGGGCGCAGGAACTCTTCTTCTGGGCGTGCGTGCTGTCGGGCGGCTACGGCGTCTATCTACTGCTGAGGGCCGTCTGAGCTTATGCACGTCCGCGGGTTAGAACTGCTCTTCCTTGAAGTCAACAGTCTCGAAGAGTCGCTCGACTTCTACCGTCTCGGCTTAGGCTTCCAGCTTGAGGCGCACACGCCCGAGGCCGAGCCGCCGTTGGCGACGCTGCGCGCCGGTGGCCTGCGTTTGATGCTCGCGCAAGTGCCCTTAGCGATGGCGCGGCGCGGGCGCGGCGTACACTTCTTCCTCACGGTCGAGGACGTGGACGAGTTCTACGACTTCGCGCGCGCGGGCGGCCTGCGGCTTGAGCCACCTTCGGACGAGGGCTGGGGTGGCCGCTTCGTCACGCTCGAAGACCCGGATCACTATCGCCTCTTCTTCGTCACATGGAATGATGCGGGCGCGGGGCCCGGCAGCGCCGCACCCGGCTTGTCGAGTTGAGGTCGCAGTCTCTACAATGTTCCACAGCCTTTCTCCTTGATTGGGTCGCGCGCCGCGAACGCTCCCGGGCGGCGCGTCTCAGCAAAGAATCTGAACCGTTGCGGACGGACGCCGCCGCGTCTGTCGAGGGAGCATCTATGCGTTACGTCGATAACCCGCCGAACCCTTGGCTCTCGACCAGCGTCGAGTGGATTGGTGAGCCGCCCGACGCGCGCGTCGAGGTCTTCGAGGAGACCGAGACGCGCAGCATCATCACACACAACAAGAGCCCCGACGTGGGCTTCGACTACTCGATCAACTGCTATCGCGGCTGCACGCACGCATGCAGCTACTGCTTCAGCCGCCCGACGCACGAGTATCTCGGCTTCGGCGCGGGCACCGACTTCGAGACGAAAATCGTCGCCAAGGTGCGCGCGCCCGAACTGCTCCGCGAAGAGTTTATGCGCCCTTCGTGGAAAGGGCAGACGGTCGTCTTCTCCTTCACGTCCGACCCTTACATCCCGCTTGAGTTCAACTACAGGCTGACGCGCCGCTGCCTCGAAGTCTGTCTTGAGTTCCGCAACCCCGTCGGCATCGTCACCAAGTCCGCGCTCGTGCGGCGCGACAAAGACCTGCTCTCAAGCTTAGCGCGCGAGGCCGGCTCAAGCGTCTACTTCTCAATCCCTTTCGCCGACGACGAGACGGCGAAGGCGCTTGAGCCGACGGCGCCTCTGCCCGCGGCGCGCTTCCGCGCGATGCAGGAGCTGGCCGAGGCAGGCGTGCCCGTCGGTCTTGCCATCGCGCCCGTCATCCCGGGCCTCAGCGACTCGCACATCCCCGAGCTGCTCAAGCGGGCGCGGGAGGCGGGCGCGCGCACGGCCTTCATCAACCTTCTGCGCCTGCCCGGGAACGTCGCGCCCTACTTCGAGCAACGTCTCCGCGAGCGTCTGCCGACGAAGGCCGACCGCGTGCTTGCGCGCCAGCGCGAGGTGCGCGGCTGTCTTCTCAACGTCGGCGAGTTCGGCGAGAGGATGAAGGGGCACGGCGCCTACTGGAAGATGATTGAAAAGAGCTTCCGCGTCCACTGCTCACGCCTCGGCTTCAATCAGGACGATGGTCACTCGTATGAGTCGCGCCCGAACACCTTCCGCCGTCCTTCGCCGCAGGGCTCGCTCTTTGAGTAGGTGTGGATGAGAAAAGATGGACTCCTCCCTCAACAAAAACCTTCTAACCGCGCCGCCGCTGCCGCTATAATGTGCGTGCTCTGGCACCAACACGAGGCAGGAGGGAGTTGAGGCGTATGATTACCATCAGACACGTGGTCTGCGACCGCGAGTCCTACTTCGTCAAGGACACGGCGACCGCTTTTGACGCCGCCGAGTACATGGCCGACCGCAAGATCGGCGCCGTCTGCGTGCTCGACGCCGACGAGAAGCTCTGCGGCATCTTCTCCGAGCGCGACCTGCTCAACCGCGTCGTCGTGCACCGGCTCAACCCGGCCGAGGTGCCCATCCGTGACGTGATGAGCAAGCCCCGCGCCGTCATCGACTGCGACGACACGCCGCACGAAGCGCTGGAGCGGATGGAGCGCATCGGCAGCCGCCACCTGCCCGTCGTGGACGGCGACCGCTTTATCGGCATGCTCTCGATGCGCGACATCATGCGCGTCGAGATCAGCGAGCAGGGCGCCGAGCTGCAACTGCTCCACGAATACATCTCGCAATAACGAACGCCCACAACCCGAAAGACCACATCCGGCAGCCACACTTCAGGGCTGCCCGCGTTAGCCTTGATTGTGAGCACGCCACGCGTCGAGCACCTCGCGCTCACGTTCGCGCGCGAGGCCGGCGCGGCGCTGTGTGTCGGGGGCCCTAGTCAAGTCCCACTCAAGCGTGTCGCGCACGGTCTCGGAGAGCGGGCGAAACTTGAGCCCGGCGGCGATGGCCTTCTCGACGCTGATGCCCATGAAGTAGCGGTTAACGTCGTCGTCACCCGACAGCGGTATCCACAGCGGCACCTCCATCCAAGGCCCGAGCCCCGCGTCGAGCATGAACTGTTCGTCCACCCACACGAATCGCGCGTCGCTCCCCGTCGTGCCCCTGCACACGTCGAGCACGCGCCCCATCGTGAGCTTGTAGTCGGGCCCCGTCGCGTTGAAGGTGCCCGCGCGCCGCGCCTCTGTCATGTCCAGCACCCACGCGGCAAGGTCGCGCACGTCGATGAGCTGCACCTGCCGTTCGGGGTCGCCGGGTGCGAGCACTTCGCCGCCCTCCGCCACGCGTCGCGGCCAGTATGTGAAGCGGTCGCTGTAGTCGTGCGGCCCGACGATGAGCCCCGCGCGGACGTTGAGGACGCGCCCCGGCATCGACTCCTCGGCCGCGCGTTCGCACAGAGCCTTGAGCGCCCCGTACATCTCCCCGAAGAAAGGCGCGGTGGTCAGCTCCGACTGCTTGAGCGCCTCAGCCTCACGCAACTGCTCGCCGGTGATGGTGCCTACGGGGTAGTCTTCATCCACACCCGGCACGCTCGTATCTTTGTAGGCCGATTGACTCGAAATGAATGTGTAGTGCTTGACCGCGCCGGACAGAAGTTGTGCCGAGTCGCGCACCACGCGCGGCGAGAAGCCCGAAGGATCAACAACCACGTCCCAGCCTCTTCCCTTCAACGCGTCCAACCCTCCGTCGCGGTCGCCGCGCAGCTTCTCCACGCCGGGGAAGAGTTCCGCGTTGAACTGTCCACGATTGAACAGCGTCACCTCATGCCCGCGCGCCAGCGCCGCCTCGACCACGTAGCGACCGAGGAACTTCGTACCGCCCAAGATTAGTAGCCTCATGCTCTTTAAAGCGTGCGCGTCACCTTCGCCAGCGAGCGCGGGGCGTCGGGGTCGAGCCCCTTGGCGTCGGCAAGCAGCGCGGCGAAGAGTTGCGCGGGGATGATGTAGGGGATGACGGAGCGCATCTCGTCAATCTCGGTGGGCAAACGCACGGCGCGCGTGGCGAGCGTGGCCGCCTCCTCGTCCGACGTGAAGGCCAAAGTGTCCGCGCGCAGCTCCTTCAGACGCGCAAGCAGGTCACGCACTCCGCCCAACGTGACGCCCGGCGGGGCGAAGGCGAAGATGGGGAAGTGGCGTTCGACGACCGCCAAAGGCCCGTGCAGAAAGTCGGCCGAAGAGAAGCGCTCGGCCACGACGTAGCAGGTCTCCATCAGCTTCAAGGCCATCTCGAAAGCGTTGGCGTAGACGAGCCCGCGGCCGACCACGACGCAGTTCTCCATGAAGACGTAGCGCTCGACCATCTGCTCAATCTGCGGGCGCAGGGAGAGCGCCTGCGCGGCGAAGTCTGGGATGGCCTCGAAGCCGAGCTGTGTGTTCCCGTCGGCCAGCGCCTCGGCCAGCATGTAGAAGTGCAGGAGTTGTCCCGTGTACGTCTTCGTCGCCGCCACCGAACGCTCGCGCCCGCCGTGCGTGAGCAGCGTCTCGTCAACGACCTTCGTCATCGAAGAGTCGGGCTCGTTCGTGATGCCGACGGTGCAGAGCGCACCCGAAGCGCGCGCGTCTGCGAGCACGCGGTTGATGTCTTCGCCCTCGCCCGACTGCGAAACGCCGATGACGACCGCGCGCCGGAGCCGCAGCCGCGCGCCGTAGAGCGTGTTGACCGAAGGCGCGGCCAGCGCGACGGGGATGCCGGTCGTGACTTCGAGCAGATAGCGCCCGAAGAGCGCCGCGTTGTCCGACGAGCCGCGCGCGACGAGCACGATGAGGTCAACGTCCTTCGCGCGCAAAACCTGCCCGAGCCGCGCGACCTTGCCACGCTCCTCCGCGATGGTGCGCGCCAAAGCCTCCGGCTGCTGCGCTATCTCTTCGAGCATCAGTGACACGTCTTATTTCTCTCCCTCGCCGAGGTACGGGTCTGAGCCGCGTTGACTCTCTTTTGCCATCATGTTAATTGTCGCGCAAGTGCTCCGACGCCGCGTCCCGAATATTTATCAGCAGACATCAGAGATGAACGAGACCCCGAAGACAAAAAGGGAGACGCAACGCGCCGCCCTCCTCTTGCTCATGGCCTGCCTGTCCGCGCTCGCGCTCGCCTCTGACGCGCGTGCGCAGCAGGCCGCGCCGCCACAGGCGACGACGACAGCCCGCGCCATCCAGATCATCCCCGCGCCGAAGTCGGTCAAAGGGACGGCCGAAGAGTTCCAGCTTGCACGCGGCGCGCGCATCGTGCTCGCCGATGCGAAGTCCGAAGACGACCGGTTCGCCGCGCAGGACTTCGCCGACGATTTGCAAGAGACGGCCGGGGTCGCGCTCAAAGTCGAGACGGGTGGAGGGAAGCGACAGCTTCTCGTCGGGCCGCTCTCCAACAAGCGCGTAAGCGCAGCGGTCGAGCGCGCGGGCGTGAATGTCCCAGCAGACCTTAACGAAGAGGGCTACGTGCTCGTCGTCACCTCTGACCTCGTCGTGGTCGCGGGGCGTTCGGCGGCCGGGACGTTCTACGGCCTACAGACGCTCAAGCAGCTCGTGCGCGGCGAGGGCGAGCGCGCGTACATGCAGGGCGCGCGCATCATCGACTGGCCGTCGATGCGCTGGCGCGGCCTCTCCGACGACATCAGCCGCGGCCCCGTCCCCACGCTCGCATACTTCAAGCGGCAGATACGCACTGAGGCCATGTTCAAGATGAACATGCACAGCCTCTACATGGAGCACGTCTTCGGCTCCGCGTCGCACCCGCTCGTCGCGCCCGAGGGCGGCGCGCTCACGCCCGCCGAGATACGCGAGATGTTCGCGTACGCGCGCCGTTATCACGTCGAGCTTGTCCCGCAGCAGCAGACCTTCGGCCACCTGCACAAAGCGCTCCGGTTTGAGCAGTACAACGACTTGGCCGAAGTCCCATACGGCGACGTGCTCTCGCCGCAGCAGGAGGGCACTTACCAACTCATCGCCGATTGGTACAAGGAGCTCGACGAGCTCTTTCCCGGCCGCTTCTTTCACATCGGCGCCGACGAGACCTTCGAGCTGGGGCGCGGCCAGAGCGCCGAAGCCGTGAAGGCGCGTGGAATCGGCCCCGTCTACTTCGACCACCTCAAGCGCGTGCACGAGCTGCTCGCGCCCTACAAGCGGCGCCTGATGTTCTGGGGCGACATCGCGCTCAATCATCCAGACCTGCTGCCCGGTGTGCCGCGCGACATGATCGCGATGAATTGGGACTACGCGCCGAAGCCGAGCTACGAGGCGCGCGTCGGGCTCTTCAAGAAGGCAGGGCTCGAACAGTTCGTCTGCCCCGGCGTGCAGAGCTGGAACCAGATTTTCCCGAACACAGACAGCGCCTCCGTCAACATCCCCGTCTTCGTCCGCGACGGCCAGCGCGCGGGAGTCCTCGGCGTGATGAATACCGAGTGGGACGACGACGGCGAGACGCTCTTTGAGAACGCATGGTACGGCGTCGTCCTCGGCGCGGCGGCCTCTTGGCAGACGGCGCCGCTCGACCTCGCGGCCTTCGAGCGCGACTTCGACTGGGCCTTCTTCCATCACGAAGGCGACGAGCTGACGAAGGCCGTGCGCACGCTCGGCGCCGTCAACACGCAGCTCGGCATAGGCAACAGCGACGAGCTGTTCTGGCGCGACCCCTTCACCGAGAACTTTCAAGAGACGGTCGCGCGTAAGCTCGAAGCGAAGACGCGGCAGTTGCGGCTCGACGTTGAGGAGGTCGAAGAGACACTCATCCGCGAGCGACCCAAAGTGCGGCGCAACACGCAGGCGCTCGACTCGATGCGTCTGGCCGCGCGCCGCTTCGACCACATGGGGCGGCGCGCGCAGCTCGTCTCTCAGCTCAGCCGCGACTACTGGGACGCGTACCTCAACCTCTCCGACCGCCGGCGCGTGCGGCGGCTGCGCACCTACACGGGCGCCGTCTACAACGGTCTGCGCGAGATGGCCGAGGAGCTTTCGGAGTTGCGCGAGGCATACCGCGCGCAGTGGCTCGCGGAGAACCGCCCGTACTGGCTCGCGAGCGTGCTGGCGCGATATGATCTCGCCGTCTCGCGCTGGCTCTCGCGCTCGAAGCAGTTGGAGGAGGCGCTGCGCGTCTACGACCAGACCTCCGTGCTGCCCGCGCCCGCCGAGTTCGGCCTCGGCCCGCGCCCTCCGCAGGAAGATTGACGAAAGACCAGAGATGATCTTAAGAGCCTTCATCTGCGCCGCCGTCGTCTTGTCGGCGGTGACGCTCACGCCTTCGCGCGTCGCACGTTCGCAGCAGCAGCAGCGGCGCGCGGACGGCGAAGCGCGTTGGGTCGAGGAGACCCTGAAGGGTCTTTCGTTGCGCGAACGTCTGGGGCAGATGTTGATGACGCCCGTGCAGGTCGAGCAGGCGACGGGCGAACGTCTCGAAGAGTTGAAGAGGCTCTTGACGGAACTCGGGCTCGGCGGCGTGGTCGTGCGCGGCGGAACTCCCGAGACGGTCGCCAACTTAACGAACGAGTTGCAGCGCGCGTCGCGCGTACCGCTCTTCGTCGGCGCCGACTACGAGCGCGGCCTGCGGATGCAGATGAAGTCGGCGGGCACGCCCTTCACCAACAACATGGGCGTCGCCGCGGCGGGCGACCCGCGCGCGGCCTTCGAGCAGGGGCGCATCACCGCGCAGGAGGCGCGCGCCGTCGGCGTCAACTGGCTCTTCGGCCCCGTCGCAGACCTCAACAACAACCCCGACAACCCCGTCATCAACGTCCGCTCCTTCGGCGAAGACCCGCGGCGCGTCTCGGAGTTCGTCACGGCGGCCGTGCGCGGCACGCGTGAAGGCGGCGCGCTCTCGACCGTCAAACACTTTCCCGGCCACGGCGACACGGCGGTCGATTCGCACATCGGTCTGCCGACCATCAAGGCCGACCGCGCGCGCCTCGAACGTCTCGAACTCGTTCCTTTTCGCGCGGCCGTCGCGGCGGGCGTGGACTCCGTCATGACCGCGCACGTCGCTCTGCCCATGCTCACGGGCGACGACTTGCCGGCCACGCTCTCGCCGAAGGTGACGACCGACTTGCTGCGACGTGAGCTGAAGTTCGACGGTCTTGTCGTCACCGACTCGCTCGGCATGGGCGCCATCACGAAGGGCTTTCCGGGCGGCGAGGCTTCGGTGCGCGCGATTCTCGCGGGCGCCGACGTGGCACTCACGCCGCCCGAGTTGAAGGCTTCGCTCGACGCGCTCGAAGAGGCGGTGAGCAGCAACCGCCTCACGCACGAGCGCGTTGACGAGAGCGTGCGCCGCATTCTCCGCGCGAAGTACAGGCTCGGGCTCGCCGAGCGACGGACGGTTGACACGAACGCTCTCAAGAGTCTCGTCGAGCGGCCCGAGGCTCTTGAGTCTGCGCGCCGCGTGGCCGAAGCGTCTATCACTCTGCTGCGCGACGGACGTGGCTTGCTGCCGCTCGACGCGCGGCGCGTGGCCAGCGCGGCCTTCGTCATCGTCGCCGCCGACGATGACCCGGAGGAGGGTCGCACGTTCATCCCGCAGGTGCAGTCACGCGTCTCAGGCGCGCGCATGCTGCGCGCCGACCCGAGGACGACTGCGAGTGAGTACGATCTGCTTCTTTCTGAAGCGACGAAGTCCGACACGATTGTTGTCGCGGCCTTCGTCAAACGCGCGGCGGGCAAGGGGACGGTGGCGCTGCCCGAGAGGCAGGCCGAGTTCATACGCAGGCTCGTCGCCGCGGGCAAGCCCGTCGCGGTCGTCGCCTTCAGCGGCCCCTACCTCGTCCGGCAGTTCCCAGAAGCACAGGCGCTCCTCGTGGCCTACGGCGTCGAGGACGTGGCGCAGGCAGCGGCGGCGCGCGTCCTCTTCGGCGACGTGCCCGCGCGGGGTCGCCTGCCCGTCACCGTGCCCGGACTGTTTGAAGCCGGCGCGGGCATCCAGACGAAGTTGAAGAACGAACCTCGCGGCTCGACAAGTCGTTGACAACCAGAACCCCCAGACTTGAGAGGAGGCGACAGAGATGAGCATGACAGTCGGCGAGTACGAGAGCGGTGTGAGAGTTGAAGAAGAGGCCACGCGCGCCCGCGCGCGCGGTGCAGACGGCGGCGACGGGCTCAAGCTGTTACCGGCCGCGGCACGCCTGCGTTCGCTCGACGTGTTTCGCGGGATGACGGTCGCGGGGATGATTCTCGTCAACAACCCGGGCACTTGGAGCGCGATCTACAGCCCTCTGGAACACGCCGAGTGGAACGGCTGGACGCCGACCGATTTAGTCTTCCCGTTCTTCCTCTTCATCGTCGGCGTCTCCATCACGCTCGCGCTGTCACGCAGGGCGGAGACGGCCGGGAGCAAGCGCGACCTCTACGTCAAGATAGTCCGCCGCTCGGCTCTAATCTTCGGGCTTGGCCTCTTCCTCGCGGGCTTTCCCAGCTTCCCGCTCGCGACCATACGCATCCCGGGCGTGCTTGCGCGCATCGCCGTCTGCTACCTCTGCACCTCAATCATTTTCCTCAACACCGACTGGCGCAAGCAGATTTACATTGTGGCGGGGCTGCTGCTGGGGTACTGGGCCTTGATGACGCTCGTGCCGGTGCCGGGCTTCGGGGCCGGGCTGCT
>JBJMGQ010000336.1:0-3916 GCA_045807845.1 Pyrinomonadaceae bacterium
CCTGTGGTTGAATCTCGAAACGAACCGTCTCTCGTTCCTGTAAACACCGCGGGCGCGAGTTTTGTGGCGGGAAATATTTTAGTTAAGCGTTCCGGCCGGCAGCGTGACCCGAGGCCCAAGCCCATTGGAAGTTGTAGCCGCCGAGATGTCCCGTGACATCGACGACCTCGCCGATGAAGTAGAGGCCGGGCGTGTTGCGCGCCTCCAACGTTTTGGACGAAAGCTCGTCGGTCGAGACGCCCCCGCGCGTGACCTCCGCCTTCTGAAAGCCTTCGGTGCCCGCGGGCCTGATGCGCCAGTCGTGCAAGCGCGCCGCGACTGTTTCAATCTCAGCGTCCGTATACGAGCGCAACGAGCGCGGCGGCGCGAACAACTCGGCCCAGACCTGCGCGAAGCGTTTCGGCAAGTGCTGTGCGAGCGCCGTGTGCAGCTCCGCGCCCGCCGCGCGCTTGAGTTCGAGCAGCGTGCGCGCGTCTTCACCGGGCAGAAGGTCTATCGAAAGTTCGAGCCCGCGCGACCAGTATGAAGAGATTTGTAGGATGGCCGGGCCGCTCAGGCCGCGGTGCGTGACCAGGACGTTCTCGGCGAACTCGGCCCCAACACAGCGCACGACCGCGGGCACGGCGATGCCGCTCAAACTTTGGAATGAAGCAAGGTCGCGCGGCGCGAGCGTGAGGGGCACGAGCGCGGGCTCCGTCTGCACGACCTTCAGACCGAACTGCCGCGCGAGTCGATACCCGAAGTCCGTCGCGCCCAGCTTCGGAATCGAAAGCCCGCCGGTCGCGACGACGAGCGACTCCGACTCGAACTCGCCCCGGCTCGTCTTGACCCTGAACACTTCATCCTTCCGCACCTCTTCGACGCGGCAGCCGTTGACGATGCGGACGCCGGCCGCGTCGCACTCCGCGAGCAGCATCTCGATAATCTGTCGCGAGCTTTCGTCGCAGAAGAGCTGCCCGAGCTTCTTCTCGTGGAACCGGATGCGGTGGCGCTCGACGAGCGCGACGAAGTCTGCGGGCGTGTAGCGCGCCAGCGCCGACTTGGCGAAGTGCGGGTTGCGCGAGATGAAGTTGCCGGCCGCCGTGTTAACGTTGGTGAAGTTGCACCGACCGCCGCCCGAGATTTCAATCTTCCGCCCCACGCGCTCGTTGTGTTCGAGCACGACGACGCGCCGCCCACGCCCACCCGCCACGAACGCGCACATCAGCCCCGCCGCCCCACCGCCGATGACGATTACGTCGGCCTTCATCTGCTCCGGCTGTCTTTCTCAAGCAGAGGCTTCAGGTGTCGATAGACGTTGGCGGCGACGAGCTTGGTGCCTTCGGCGTTGGGGTGGATGTGGTCTTGCTGGTTGAGTTTATCAATCCCCGCGACGCCTTCGAGGAAGAAAGGGATGAGGACGACGTTGTTCTCGCTGGCGAGCGACTTGAAGGCATCGCTGATCTCGACTTCGTAGTCGTGGCCGGTCTCGGTGGTCGTCAGCATCCCCGCGAGCAAGACCTGCGCGTCGCGCGACTTGGCGCGCTTGATGATGTCGGAGAGGTTCTTTTTCGTCTCGCTGACGGGCTGGCCGCGCAGGAAGTCGTTGGCGCCGAGTTCGAGGATGACGAAGCGGACGCCGCCCGCGTCGAGCGACCAGTCGATGCGACGGACGCCGCCCGCGGAGGTGTCGCCCGAAACCCCGGCGTTGACCACCTCGTACTTGAACCCGTCGGCGTCGATCATCTTTTGCAGCAGCGCCGGGTAGCTCTCCTGCGGCGCGAGGCCGTAGCCCGCGGTCAGGCTGTCGCCGAAGGCGACGATTTTAGGTAGATTCTCCGCAGGCGTCGCCGACGCGGCCGGAGTCGCCGTGATAGTCTCCTTCGTTGAAGTGGAGTCGCGTGACGCACCGCCGCAGGCAGCGAGGAGCACGGCGGCCAGAATCGAAAGAGCTGCGGGCGGAAATTTATTGAAGGCGGACAGCAGGGTTTTCATGATCGAATTATACCAAGTCTCAAAGACCGTTCAGTCCGGCGCCGAGCGCCTGACCATTCTGCGCGAGCTTGACCTGAAGATACCCGACGGGCAGTTCGTCGCCGTCGTCGGCCCTTCTGGCAGCGGCAAGTCAACGCTGCTCGGCCTCGTCGCGGGGCTCGACGCGCCGACGGCGGGGCGCATCCTCATCGACGGCGAAGAGATCACGCGCATGGGCGAGGACGCGCTCGCGCGACTGCGCGGTCGCAAGCTCGGCTTCGTCTTTCAGTCGTTCCATCTTATCCCTTCGATGACCGCTTTGGAGAACGTGCTCGCGCCGCTTGAGATTGCAGGGCGCCGCGACGCGCGTGAGCGAGCACGCCGACTTCTCGAAGACGTGGAGCTGACGCCGCGCGCGCATCACTACCCTTCGCAGCTCTCCGGCGGCGAGCAGCAGCGCGTGGCCGTCGCGCGCGCGTTCGCCAACGAGCCGTCCATCCTTCTCGCAGACGAGCCGACGGGGAACCTCGACTCGCGCAACGGCCGGCACGTCTTCGACCTCATGGTCGAGCTGAACCGGCGACACGGGACGACGCTCGTTCTCGTCACACACGACCGAGACTTGGCCGCGCACGCAGACCGGCGCATCTCCCTGCGCGACGGCCGCGTCGTCGCCGACGAGACTTCGGCGGAAGGCATCGGGGAAGCAGGCGAAGAGTTGGAGGAGGCGCGGACTTGAGCTTTATCTTCAACCTCGCTTGGCGTGAGCTGCGCGCGTCTTGGCGGCGGCTGCTCTTCTTCTTTCTGTGCATCGGCATCGGCGTGGGCAGCATCGTTGCGCTGCGCTCGATAATTCAGAGCCTCAACCGCGCGGTGGCGGGCGAGGCGCGCGCTCTGATGACGGCCGACGTGCAGGCCGAGACGACGCGCGAGTGGTCGCAGGACGCGCTCGCGAAGATTGAGAAGACGGCACGCCCGCCGCTCGTCGAAGCGCGCACGGAGACCATCGAAGCTCCGACGATGCTGCGCCCCGCGGACGAGGCGCGCGGCGGCGCGCTGATGGTCGAGCTGAAGGGTGTCGAGCGCGGCTTTCCGCTCTACGGCGATTTCAGACTTGAGGACGGGCGCCCGTTCGACTTCTCTCTGATTGAGAACGGCGGCGCGGTCGTCGCGCCTCTGCTGCTCGAACGTCTCAACCTGAAAGTCGGCGACCGCGTGAGAATCGGCGAGCGCGAGTTTGAGATACGCGGCGTGTCGAAGCAGGAGCCGGGCAGCGCGGGCGGATTCCGTCTGGGGCCGCGCGTCTTCATCGCGCGCGCCGATTTGGAGTCGGCCGGGCTCACGGGCTTCGGCAGCCGCGCGCGCCGCAAGATTCTCTTCAAGACGGCTGACGGGCGCTTGAATGAACTCGTCACGGCGCTGCGCACAGAGGTCGGCAACAACGTCGTCAACGTGCGCTCGTACAAAGACTCGGAGGAGAGTCTGGGCGAGCAGTTCGCGCGTGCGGAGAACTATCTTTCGTTGACGGGGCTCGTCGTGCTCGTGCTCGGCGGCATCGGCGTCTCTTCGGTCACGCGCGTCTTCGTCGAGCAGAAGAAGAAGACCATCGCGGTGCTCAAATGCGTCGGCGCGACGGGGCGACGGCTGACGGCCGCGTACCTCGCGCAGGTGCTCGCGCTCGGCGCGCTGGGAAGTCTGCTGGGCGTGGCGTTGGCGAAGGCGGCGCTGCTGCTGGTTCGCGCGCGTTTCAGTGAGAGCCTGCCGCCGAATCTCGCATACGATTTGCAGCCCGGCGCGGTCGTTCAGGGGTTGGGCCTCGGCCTGCTCATCTCTATACTTTTCTCGGCGCTGCCGCTGCTGCGCATCAGTCGCATCAGGCCGAACATGCTTCTGCGCGAAGCAGAGCAGGACGCGCCGCGCAAAAGGCTCGATCTCTGGCGCGCGGCAGTTGCAGCAGTAGTGC
>JBJMGQ010000337.1:0-15734 GCA_045807845.1 Pyrinomonadaceae bacterium
ACTGAAGGAGCTTGTCGAGCGTCCACCCTTCGGCAAAGAAGCGGATGAAGGAGGAGCCGAGGAAGGTGCAGGCTTCGATGGCTACACCAGCGCGCTGCGAGATTTCGGCGATGGGGCGGATGTCGTTCTGGTGCGTGCGCGCGGCGCAGTTGGGCGTGATCTTTAACTTCTGCTCGACTATCTCGCGCGCCAGACGCTCGACGCCTGCGGCGTGCGTGCCGCCCGCGCCGGGCAGGCCGATGTCGGCGGTGTCGATGCCAAGCTCGTTCATCAGGTGGAGCAGCTCGACCTTGCGCTCGACCGTCGGCTCGCAGACCGAGGGCGATTGCAGCCCGTCGCGCAGCGTCTCGTCGTCCAGACGGATGCGGCGCCCGGGCGCCGGATGCGCGGGCTCCACGCGGTTCCAGTCGTAGATTAACTCACTCGCTGGCACTTCCCTTCCCACCTCCGTTGTCTCGGCGATTTAACCTCTTCGGCGTGTTTCGAGGAGAGCCCGATTACAGCAAGCGACGCGCGCGCGTGTCAAGCGGGAGCAGTAGGCAGAAGGCAGAGGGCGGTAGGCAGTCGCTCCGCGTTAAGAGAGTCGAAAGATTAAATCAGAGTCCTCGACAGCGTGGCTTTCAACTGCCATCTGCCATCTGCCTTCTGCCTACTTCTTTCCCTACTGGCTACTGTCTACTCTCTTATGCTACCGTCCCGGCACAACAACCTTATGAAGACACTGAAGAGACTCTTCGACAGCAACCGCGCGTGGGCGGAGGAGATCAGCGCGCGCGAGCCGGGGTTCTTTCGCGAGCTGGCGCGGAAGCAGACGCCGGAGTATCTGTGGATCGGGTGCTCTGACTCGCGCGTGCCCTCGACGCAGTTGGTCAATCTGTCACCCGGCGAGATGTTCGTCCACCGCAACGTCGCCAACGTCGTCGTTCACACAGACCTCAACTGCCTCTCGGTCATGCAGTACGCGGTCGAGGTCTTGAAGGTCAGGCACATCATCGTCTGCGGCCACTACGGCTGCGGCGGTGTGCAGGCGGCGCTCGAAGGCGCGCGCTTCGGGCTCATCGACAACTGGCTGCGTCATGTGCAGGACGTGGCCGAGAAGCACGCCGATGCGCTCGCGCGCTGTGAAGACGCCGCGACGCGTCTGCGGCTGCTGTGCGAGCTGAACGTGCGCGAGCAGGTCTTGCACGTCTGCCAGACGACCGTCGTGCGGGACGCTTGGGAGCGCGGGCAGGAGTTGTCTGTGCACGGCTGGGTCTATGCGCTCGAAGACGGGCTGCTGCGCGATTTGGGTCTGTGCGTCACGTGCACGGAAGACTTGGCGGCGTGCGCGTAAGAGAAAGTTGAAACCGTTTCGTGAACGGTAAGGCACGCAAGCGCGCTTATACTCGCGCGCGAGAATCTCACCGGGTTGGAGGCGAAACGAATGTCCGCGAACGGCAAGAAGACGGTGGTCATCGATGGGGCCAACGTGGCCTATGAGGAGCGCAGCGCGGGCGGCAAGCCGAAGCTGTCGAACCTGCTCAAGGTGCGGCGCGAGATGGAGGAGCGCGGGCAGGAGGCCGTCATCATCGTAGACGCCAGCCTCAAGTACGACATCGACGATCAGGAGCAGTTGGAGAAGCTCATCAAGTCGCAACAGGTGCGACAGGTGCCGGCCGGCACCGACGCCGACTACTTCATCATCCAGTTCGCCGACCAGCTCGACGCCCTCATCGTCACCAACGACCGCTACAAGGACTACGCCGAACAGTACCCGTGGGTCAACGACCGCCGCCTCCCTTACATGATAGTCAAGGGCGAGGTCGTCCTCTACGAAGAGTAGCAGGGAGCCGTCGCCTCACGAACCGTTACTCAAGAAGTCCTCGCGCACAGGCGAGAAGATGTCGATGAGGACGACCTCCTCTTCGAGCATCGTGGCGCCGTGCCAACTGCCGGGCGGGAAGTGCAGCACGTCGCCGGCCTCCGCGATGCGCTGCTCGTCGCCGACGGTGAAGAGGACGCGGCCACGCTCGACCAGCGTTATCTGTTCATGAGGATGATCGTGTGGGGGCGTCACGACGCGCGGCGCGAAACGCAGGCGGCAGACCATCACCCGTTGGCCTACGATCATCTGTCGCTCGGTGCCGTCGTCGAGCACCTCGACGGGGACGCGCGACCAGTCCGTGTGCTGCGCGTGCGGGCTGATTTTAGACTTCGCTTCCATGCTCTACCGTGCCTCCCCTTCCGCCTTCAACGTGATGCGCCAGCGCGCGGCCTCTCCGGCCTTCAGACGCACGTCGCGCGCTTCGTAAACAAGATGCAGCGGCACCCCGCCGCGTGCGCCGCGCCCGAGCGCCCCGCCCCCCGCGGCCTGTAAAGAGACCGCCAGCGGCCAGTCCGCCGTCGCCGAGACCTCCAGCGTACCACCTTCAAAGACGAGACGGTCGCGACGGCGCTCGCCGTCGAATAAGACTTCACTGCGCGCTGCGGTCGTCGGCACGGCCACACGCCAACGCTGAATCGTCACGTCGGCGGAAGACTTCAAAGTCTCTTCGCGCGTGAGCGTCGAGCCTTCGATGCGCCAGACGACCTCGCTCGTGATGTGCGTGTCTTCCAACTGCCCCGGCTTGCTGCCCAACAGAGCCCAGCGTCGCCAGACTGCGCGCAGACTCTTGCCGTCGGCCGCGGGCTCGATCTCGTCAGCGCCGTCGGCGGCGACGAGCACGCGCCCGTTAGCAAGTTCGACGAAGGGCACAAGCGTCGGGTAGACCTGCTCGACCGGCGCGGCGAAGCCCGCGAGGCCGTGCGGCGCGGGCAGATAATCGGCCACCCCCGGCTTCGTGCCCGTCGTCAGAGGGAGCGTGAAATGTAGCGGCCCCTGACGGACGAGCCACACGCCCGCCTGCCTCTCGCCGCGCCGGAAGAACTCGAAGCGCGCGAGGTCGGCACGGGCGATTTCGCTCGGGAACTGTTTGAGGTTCTCTTTCGCCAGCGCCTCTGTAAAGAGCATGTGCGCGAGCGCGGCCTTGCCGAAGAAGCCGGTCGTCTGCTGCCACTCGCGGTCGGGCGAGATGTAGGAGTAGTTGCCGCGGCCGAAGGCGAAGACCGAGAGCTTGTGCGTCTTCACGTCGTAGTCGTGCCGGAGCCAACGCCACGCCTGATAGTAAGCGGCGGCAAGTTCCGCGAGCGGCGCGGGTCGAAACTCCGGGTTGTGCGCGAGGAAGGCGACAATCTCCAACGTGTCGAGATAAGAGACGACGCCGAGGCTTCGCCCCCAAGCGTAGCCGTAGCCGTCGGGCTGAATTAAGTCCCACCACAGACGCATCTGCGCCTTGAGCGACGGCCGCAAAGCTTCGAGCACGTCCGCACGCCCCGCATCCTCGGCCGCGTTCCAGACGAAGCGCGCGTACTCGTTCGAGTAGCGGTCGAAGCGACCCGTGGGCGGCGCGTCGTCTGCATAGAGCCCGCCACCCGCGAAGGGTCGCGCGGCGCGCGTGATGACGCCGTCCAAGAGCGCGCGGTCTTTCAACAACCCGAGTTGATAACTGACGCTTGCGATGCGCGCCGCCACGCCGAGGTAGTTCTCCGGTAGGTTGATAACCTTCTGCTGCTTCGCGTCGTAGAAGGCCGACACGTCGAGGAGCTTCCGCCAGAGCCCGCGCTCCTCTTCCGTCAAACTCTGCCACACGGCATTACTGTCAAGGTCGCGCCCGAAGTGCCGGAGCGCGAGCACGCAGTAGAGCTGCGAGAAGCGCGTGCTGCCGAGACGTTGTTCGAGGAGCCCGACCTTTCCGACCTCGCGCGCGAGGTCGCGCCCCGCAAGCACACGCTCGCCCGACATCTCTGCGTACGCCGCGAGCGCGCGCGCCCAGGTGCCCCACGTGTACTCGCCCGTCGAGCCCGCGCCGAGCACACTACGGGGCTGCGTGTCGAGCGACTTGATGTCCGCGAGATGCGCGGCCACCTCCGCGCCGAGAAAGTCCTTGACCTCTTCGCGCAGCGCCGCGGCTTCAACCATTCCGCTGTTGTTTGACTTGGCACCCTGCCGCCCGGCCGCCCCCGCGGGCGGCACGAGCAGCGAGAGGGTTAGAAGGAGGAGCAGCGAGGCTTTCAGCATGTCGTTCTTCAAAGGCTCTGACGCTCAGAAGTTGAACTTCATGCCGAGCTGGATGGTGCGCGGCGGGCCGGCCGCGGTCAGTGTGCCGAAGGAGGCGTTGGCAAGGTTGACATCCATGTCGCGGAAGTTCGTCCGGTTGAAGGCGTTGAAGATGTCGGCCTGTAGTTGCAGCCTTAACTTCTCGGTGATGCCGACGCGGCGGCGGAAGGAGAAGTCCCACACCTGCGAGCCCGGCCCCTCGACGGTGCCGACGCCACTCGTGCCGCGCCGCGTGTCGGGCGGAGCGGCGAAGGCCGCGCGGTTGACCCACGCCGCCTGACTGCGGTCGCCGTTCGCGAGCAGCACGTCGCCGCCGAGATAGTCCGCGCGCCGGCTCCCCGTCGAGCTGTTGCCGACGACGGTAAAGTAAGCGCCCGACTGCAAGCGCGTGATGCCGCTGATCTCGTAGCCGCCGAAGACGGCGCGCAGGAAGCCGTTCGAGTTGCGCAAGGTCGGCAGCGTGTAGGTGTAGGTGGCGGCGAAGATGTGGCGGCGGTCGAAGCTGGCCGGGCCGTAGTTGTAGTCGCGGTTGAAGGCGTCTTCGGGGTTGTCGTTGAAGCCGCTCGCGTCGGTCAAAACCTTCGAGAAGGTGTAGCTCAAGGTCGCGCGTGAGCGCCCCGTGCGCTTCGCGGCGAAGAGCTGCAAGCCGTGATAGTTCGAGGTCGAATCGGACAGGCGCATGCGAATGGCCGAGTAGCCCTTGTAGGGCCGCAAGGCGTTGGTGTCCACGCGCTGCGCCGTCGGGAGCGCGGCGTTGGCGGCGAGCGCTGTGAACGAAGCCTGATTGATGTCGGGCTGTCGAATCAGGTGGCGCCCGAGGTTGCCGACGTAGGCCGCCTCCGCGAAGAAGCCCCACGGCAGCTCGCGCTGGACGCTCAAAGAGAAGCTCTCCGTGTAGGGCGTGTCGAGGTTCGGATCGACGGCGTTGATGGTGTCGAAGGGCGCGACGGTCGTCGAGCCGCTCGTGATGTTCGAGAGGTTCGCGTTCGAGTAGAGCGAGCTGGTCACGTAGGGCGGGTTGCCTTCGGACGGGAAGATGAGGTTGCCCTCGACGCGGTCGTAGTACATGCCGTAGCCGCCGCGGATGGCCGTCTTGTTATCCTTGAACGGCGAGTAGGCGAAGCCGACGCGCGGCATGAAGTAGTGATGCGCGTTGTAGAGCCCGCGCGGCGCACCCGTGGGCACCGACTGCACGAGCGCGCTGTCGCCGCCGGGGACGCGCCCAAGCTCTTCCGGCGGGACGCCGTCGCCCGCGCGGACGAGCCCGTTGAGACGGTTGCCGCCGCGAGTCGGATCAATCGTGCCGTTGGCGAGCACCGTCACGGCCTGCGCCGGGTTGTAGAGCGCGGGATCGAAGTTGGCGAGGTTGTTGGCCTGCGTGTAGATGGGCGTGCCGTACTGGTAGCGCACGCCCAGCTCAAGACTGAAGCGCGGGCTGACCTTCCAACTGTCGTTGACGAACGCCTCGGCCTGCGTGAAACGGAAGAAGCCGACGGGGTCGAGCGAAGACTCGCTGTAGGTGCGGAAGTTGCCGAGCAGCGCGTCGGCCAAAGCGTTGCCGGTCGAGCGCGTGTTGCCCGAGGCGTTGAAGGCGACGTTGCCCGCGTAGGTCGTGCGCCCGTTCTGGTCGATGCGGTTGCGATAGACGAGCCCGCCGGTCTTCAAAGTGTGGTTGCCGTGCACCCACGTCACGTTGTCGCCCACCATGATGTCGGTCGTCGGCGAGACGAGCGAGCGCGCCGCCCCGGCAAAGCTCGCGAAGCCGTTGATCGAGGTGTCGGGGATGCTGTTTCCGTAGACGCCGCCGCCGGGGAAGAGCTGCGGGTACTGGAAGCCGTAGGTCTCACGCTTCCAGAACTCGCTCGCGGGCGGGATGTGCTGCGACACGATGCTGACGTTGGTCTTCGCCTCGTTGATGAAGGTCGGCGTGACGAGCCACGTGTAGGCGAGCTGGTACGACGTGCCGGGGCGCGAGCGCGCGCTCGGAATCGTCGGGAGCTGCGACGTGATGAAGGTGCCGAACGGGTCGATGAGCTGGTTCTCGTCGTGGATGTAGCGGCCGTAGATGCTGTGCGACGAGTTGAAGCGATAGTCGAGCCGGAGGATGTCCTCGCGGTAGTCGAACGGGTTTGGCTGCTGGAAGGTCGCGTTGTTGCCGACGGGCGCGTCGCGATAGCTCGTCGCCAGCCCGATCATCGCACGGTAGACGTTGGCGATGGCCTTTCCGTCGGCGGTGATGCCGGCGGGCTGCCCGTTCAGACGGAGGTTCGCGAGGTTGCGCCCCGGGATGGGCTGTCCGGCGGCGACCGCCGCCCCCGTCGCGGGGTTGACGGCCGTGTAGCCCACGGGGACGTTGAGCGTGCCCGTGCGCCCGCTGAAGTCGCCGTTCAATTCGGCGAGCGTCGGCACCGTGCGCACCACCGGATTGGCGAGGCGGCGAATCTTCTTCCACTCCTGCCCGCCGAAGAAGAAGAACTTGTCCTTCTGGATGGGGCCGCCGAAGCTGTAGCCGAAGTCGTTGTAGCGCAGCGTGGGCCGCACGGGCGCAAAGAAGTTGCGCGCGTCGAGCTTGTCGTTGCGCAGATACTCGAAGGCCGAGCCGTGGAACGCGTTGCCGCCCGAGCGCGTCACGACGTTGACCTGCGCGCCGGAGTTGCGCCCGTACTCGGCCGAGAAGTTCGAGGTCTGGATTTTGACCTCTTGAATGAAGTCGATGCCGACGTTGTTAATCTGCGAGGCGTTGCTGCCCGACTGCAAGTTCGTCCCGCCGTCAACGGTCATGTTGGTCATCTGGCCGCGGTTGCCGTTGATCGACTGCGTGTTGGTGGCGAGGCTCGTCGAGAGCTCCAACTGGTCGTCGGTCGTCTGCGCAACGCCGGGGATGAGCGTGAGCAACTGAATGTAGTTGCGCCCGTTCAAGGCGAGGTTCTGCACCTGCTGGCTGTCCACGACGCGCGCCACCTCGCCCGAGGTGGTGTTGACCGTCTCGCCCAGCGCGGTCGAGACCTGCACGGTCTCCGTCACCTGCCCGGGCTCAAGCGCGAGGTCAATCGTCAGGCGCGCGTCGGCCGTCAAAGCCACGCCGCGCTGCTCCGCTCGTTTGAAGCCCTGACTCTCCGCCGTGACGACGTAAGTCCCCACGGGCAGGTTCGTCACCGTGTAGAAGCCTTCGGCGTCCGTGGTCGCCGTCCGCACGAGGTTGTTCGCGGTGTTCGTCACCGTGACGCTCGCACCGGGCACGACCGCGCCCGACGCGTCTGTGACCGTGCCCGAGACGCGGCCGACGACCGTCTGCGCTAAAGCCTTCAAGGGCAGAAGCGCGAGGGCGAGCAACAGACAACAGGCGACCGGCACTGCGAGGCGGCGCGACGGGGAACTGAAGACAACCGGCATAACTCTCACCTCCGACGTTGAAGTTCGTGACTGGCCGCAGGCAACACTCCACCGCCGAGCATCAGCGCCGAAGGCTTGCCCCAAAGAGTTCCTTGACTTCCCTTTTGAAGAGTTAGCGACTTCCCCTTGTTCGGCCGCCCCCAGAAGCAGGGGACGGGATTTCGACACACGACAGACTTCAGGCCACGCGCGGCGCCGCAAACGTCGGCGCGGCGATGAGCGCCGCCGCTCCGCGCAGACGCGGCTGCACCTGCGGCGGCGATACGCGCATGGGAGTTCCCCCCGCGGCCACCGTCAGCACGCGCTCCGCGAGAGCACCGCGCACCGTCTCTTCTATCAAGTCCCAAGCGGTCGTAATCTCGCCCGCGAGGTAGATGCAATCGGGGTTGAGCGTGTTGACGACCGTCGCCAACCCGAGGCCCAAGAAACGCGCCGTGGCCTGTATCGCCGCGTCTGCCTTGGCGTCGCCGCCGCGCGCGCGCGCCACGAGGTCGAGCACGTTGAAGGCGTCGCGCCCGGCCTCGTGCAGGGCTTTTGGACTGAGTTTGGACAAATTCCACCCGAAGTAACGCGAGAGCGTCGCGAGGTTCGAGATGTACGCCTCCCAGCAGCCCGTCATCCCGCACATGCAGCGCGGCCCGTCGAGGCTCAGAGGCATGTGCCCGAACTCGCCCGCGATGTGGTCGCGCCCGCGCACCAACTCTCCGCCGACGACGACGCCGACGCCTACACCGTCCGACACGCTGATGTAGATGAAGCTCTGCGTGGCCGCCCCCTCGCCGCGCTCAAGCCATAGGTGCGCAAGCGAACAGGCGCGCCCGGAGTTCTCGACCTGCACGGGCAGCCCCGTCGCCGCGGCCAACTTGTCGCGTATGTCCACGTCGCGCCAGCCGAGCGTCGGCGCGTTCAGCACGCGCCCCGTCCGGTGGTCAACCATGCCGGGGACGACGACGCCGATTCCCTCGCAATTGGCTGCTGCGCCCTGTGTTTTCAGCATTCTACGCACGCGCGACGCCAAATCTTTGACGAACTGCGGCAGCGCAAAGACCGTGTCGTAAATCTCCAAAGCGAGCTGGCGCCCAGAGAAGTCCGACAGCATGAGGTAGGTCTTGCTGAAGCGCACATCCACGGCGACGGCCAGACGATCCTGCGTCCGGATGTGGAGGAAGGTCGGCTTGCGCCCCCGCGTCACCTCGCCCGTCGCGCCCTCGTAGATGAGTCCCTGTTCTATCAACTCCTGCGCGAGCACGCTCACCACTCCGCGCGTAACGCTCATGCGGCGCGCGAGGTCTGCGCGCGAGATGGGCTGGTGCTCGCGGATGAGATTGAGCGCGATGCGGCGGTTGATCTCGCGCGAGGTCGTCCGCGTCGCTACCTTGAAGTCGTGCGTGTTGATCTTTCGCATGCGGTGCGGTCGAACATTTGTTCGAAGTTTGGACAAAATATCCGGGCGCGCGATTTCTGTCAAGAAATATTTTTTGAGGGAGCCTCCCGGCGACTGCTTTTGCCTTTTCCACCTCTCCTGTTATAGCCTCGTGGCGCCCCGCGCCTTCGCGGCCGAAGTCTCCCCGCCGGCCCTTGCGCGCCAAAGGTGAAAAGGATGCTGATCGCACTCGGCTCGGCGCGCCCGGCCAAGATCATGGCGTTGCGCGCGGCCTGCGCCCGCGTCGCGGAGGTTGACCCGCGCTGGAGGCAGGCGGAGCTGGTGGCGCGCCCCGTCGAGACGGGCGTGTCACGCATGCCGCTCAACGACACGCAGCTCATGCGCGGCGCGCTCAACCGCGCCGAGGCCGTGCGGGGGCTGCTCGGACGAGAAGGCCACCCGGCCGACCTCTACGTCGGGCTCGAAGGCGGCTTCCACTCGATCACGTTCGACGGCGCGCGGCGGACGTTCCTGCATGGCTGGGCTTACGTCTCGGACGGCGCGCGCGGCTACTTCGGCCACGCGCCGGCCGTCACCGTTCCGGCCTCAATCGTCGCACGCGTCGAGCAGACGGGGCGCGAGCTGGGCGAGGTCATCGACGAGGTCGCGGGGCAGACGGATGTGCGGAGCCGGCAGGGCGCGTGGGGCGTGCTCTCAAGGGGCTTGCTGACGCGCGCGATGAGCTTCGAGACGGCGCTCATCGCCGCCTTCGCGCCGTTCTACAACGCGCGTTTGTACGAGTGAGAATTGAGAGAGGTCTGTAGAGAAGGATGGTCGAGAGACTCACCGCTGAAGGTAACGACGAGCACCTCGTCAAGGCCGGACAGAACACGACGGGCTGGGTTGAGGTCATCGCCGGCTCGATGTTCTCGGGCAAGTCCGAGGAGTTGATTCGGCGCCTGCGCCGCGCGAAGATTGCGCGCCTCAAGGTGCAGGTCTTCAAGCCCGAGATCGACGTGCGCTACTCGCGCGACCACATCGTCTCGCACTCCGAGATGCGCCACGAGTCGAACGCCGTGCACAGCGCGCGCGAGATTCTGGACTTGCTCGACCCGGCGACCGAGGTCGTCGGCATCGACGAGGCGCAGTTCTTCGACAACGACTTGGTGGACGTGGTCAACCGGCTGGCCGCGCGCGGCGTGCGCGTCATCGTCGCGGGGCTCGATCAGGACTACACCGGGCGCCCCTTCGAGCCGATGCCGCAGCTCCTCGCCGTGGCCGAGTACATCACCAAGACGCACGCTATCTGCGTCCGCTGCGGCCAGCCCGCCAACTACTCGCAACGCATCGTCGAGGTCGAAGGCCAAGTCGTCGTCGGCGCCTCAGACGCCTACGAAGCACGCTGCCGCCGCTGCTTTGTCCCACACGCCGACGCGCCCACGCGCTACGCGGAAGAGACTTCAGGCGGCCCGGATAATCAACCGTCCAAATAGCGCGTGGTCTCGCTCCTGACCGTACGGGGGCGATTCAACTTCTATTCTGCGGGATGCTTGGGCGGGTCGAGTTCTTCGGCGAGACGTGTCCAGACTTCGGCAAACTTCTCTACGTCTTGGCGTGTGTGTTCGAGGACGCGGCGGCTGTCGAGATAGGCCGCCCAGTGGGGCGTGTTGACGAGCGCCTCCTGCGTCTCTTCGCCGATGACCTGCGCCATCAGCGCGACGAGGTCTTGCGTGACGCGCGTGTGTTCGAGGAGCGCCTGAATGATCGTGTAGGCGAGGCGCGCCTGCTCGTAAGCGAGGCTGTGCGAGCCCGCCGCCTGTTGTTCACTCTCGCCGCTCATCACCCCGGCTCCCCCACAGTCGTCTCTTCAATCGAAGTCTCTGCGTACCAACTCCCGCGCACGAGCGGCAGGTCGGCGACGTGCGCGGCGCAGACCTCCGAGTCGCCCGAGAAGATTTTTAGCTCGGTGCCCGGGGTGAGGAAGTCGTACTTGATGAGCGCGAGCGCGACCCGGCGGCGCAGGCGAGGCGAGAAGATGCTGGAGGTGATGCGGCCGGCCTCGCGCCCTTCGGCGCAGTCGCGCAGGCGCGCATCCGTGGGCGGCTCGGCGTCGCGTTCGAGGACGACGCCGGTGAGTCGCTTTGCGACATGGCCGCGCCAGTGTATGCGCGCGATGATCTCCTGCCCCGCGTAGCAGCCCTTCGTATAGCTCACGGCCTCCGACTCGTTCACCACTTCGAGCACGACGTTCGCGTCTGAAGCGTCCACGCCGTAGTGCGCGAGCCCCGCCTCGACGCGCAGAATCTCCAACGCCTCGTCCCCCGCGGGGCGTGCGCCGGCCGTGACCAGTGCTACTCGGAGGGCTTCCGCATCCGCCGCATCGACGAACAGATCGAAGCCGTCTTCCGACGTGTGCGTTGCGCGGATGATTGTGACGTGGCCTTCGCCGAACGGCGCGAGCGTGACGCGGCCCCGGGCTGTCGCCGCCGCGTCTGCGCCGAGAGTCGAGCCGACGAACTCTGCCGCGCGCGCGCCCTGGACGGAGAGCAGAGCCGTCTCCGCGGTCAGGTCGCGGACGCGGAAGTCGCCCGCGAGCGTGAAGCGTTCGAGGTGCTTGAGGATGGTCGGGTAGGTCGCCGCTTCGGTGTCGAAGAGGAACGCGCCGCCGCGCTTCAAGATGCGCGTCGAGGCGAGCAGGCGCCCCTGCGGGTTCGGGAAGGTCGCGTGCATCCACGCGCCCTCTTCGAGCCGCGCCACGTCGTTTGTCAGCATGCCGTTCAAGAACGGCACGGCCTCCGCGCCCGCCACCTCGATTCTCCCGCGCGACGAGAGGTCGAAGAGCCCCGCGCCGCCACCGCGCACGGCCTCGTACTCCGCCAACCGACTTGCTACTGCTTCAGTCATCTTTTGAACTATGAAGTAGGAACGCTGAACGATGAGCTGAAGACGACCGCCTTCAGTTCATCGTTCAGCGTTCCGAGTTCAGCGTTTATTTCAGCTTCTCAAGCTCGGCGCGCAGCGCCTCGTAGTCCTTCTTGTCGCCGGCCTTGAAGGCGAGGTTGACGTAGCGGACGACGCCGTCCTTGTCGATGAGATAGACGGTGCGCTTGTTGAAGCCGACCTGCTCCATGTAGCTGTCGTAAGCCTTCGCGACGTGATGGTCGTGGTCGGAGAGCAGCGGGAACTGTAGCTTGTGGAACTTCGCCCATTCCTGATGCGAGAAGACGTAGTCGCCGCTGATGCCGAGCACCATCGCGTTGAGCTTCGAGAGTTCGGCGAACGTGTCGCGCAGCGTGCAGACCTCGGTCGTGCAGCCGCCCGACCAGTCGGCCGGGTAGAAGGCGAGAATCACGTTCTTACCCCGCAGCGACGAGAGCGACATCTGCTCGTCCGGCTTCATGTAGAGCTTCTCCTGCGTCGCGTAGGGCAGCTTGAAGTCGGGCGCGGTCTCGCCCACCTTCGGCGCCGCGGCCACGGCCGTTGCGGCAGTTGTCTTCGACGCGGTCACGTTCGTGGCCGTCTGCGTCTGTGCCGCGCACGCGACCACGAAGACGACCGCCGCCGCGAAGACGGACACGACCGCCGGAACGAGCACTCTCGTCTTCCTGACTTCCCCCATGCTATGAGTTCTCTTCGACATAATTTTTATACCTCCGTACCTCTGCAAACGGCGGACGCGCGCGGCGCTGCGGGAGCAAGGTCGAGTGCGCGCGCGACCGACTTGTAATCTTCGAGCTGCTGTGGCTCGCGCCGGTGCGAGGCGAGTACCTGCGGGCTCGGATGGTAGAGCGGCACGAGCAGGCGCCCGTGCCAGCTTTGAACTTGTCCCACGTTCTCCTTGAGCGTGAACGGATGATACTCGACGGCCCGGAGGGCGGCAAGCGCCACCGCCCCGAGCGTGACGACCACGCGCGGGTCAATCGTCTCGACCTGCCGCCGCAAAAATTCGGAGCAGTTCGACACCTCCTCACGCGTCGGCTTGCGGTTCGCGCCCGTCTCCGTCCGAGGGTTGCAGAGCGCCGAGTTGGTGATGAAGATTTCATCACGCGTGAGCCCGATGGAAGCGAGGTAGCGCGAGAAGTTCCGCCCCGACTGGTCGCCCGAAAACGGCACGCGCGTGCGGTCGCCGCCCTGACGCCCGGGCGCCTCGCCGACGAACAGCACACGCGCCCCGACGCTCCCGTTGCTCGCGCTCAACACCGCGCTCCGCCCGCGCATCGCCTCACACCTCCGGCACGCAGACGCCTCCGCCACCAGCGCCTCGAACGCCTCCTGTTTACCAGACCTCTCGCAAGAGTGATTAGCCGCGGCTGAGTCCATAGTTATAGCACCCGTCGATCAACTTGAAGCGCTGCCTCCGATTGTGTTGACGCTCCGCGAGGATACGGAAGCTATTCTAAGACTTCCTCGTTAAAAAGGCTCTGCCCTGCGTGAAAGGAGAGGAGAGTTTCCGAGTCTGGAGAAGACCGTCAGCGCGCTCTTGTATAGTTGAAGATGGAACGGCGAGCTGAATCGGCGGCTTACTCGCTCATTGTGAAGTTCGATGCCGCCGCACCCTGCGCCTGCGGGGCGTCGCGGGCGCAGGATTTCGTTTGGACGCTTTGACACTACTCCTTTGCCGACGCGTTGCGGTCTTCTTCGAGCCGTGTCCGCGCACGCTGTTGCTGTTCAGGATGCCGGCGTTTGGGTTAAACGGCGGCGTCGGTAACGTAACCCTCCCGACTCGACGCCCCTGCCGACCGCTGTACACACCTATGCCCTGACCTCGCGCCGGTGCGGGCGACTCCATGAAGAAGACGAACAGCAGGACAAAGGCCGCGACCAATCTGGTAAGTACTCTCTTCAACCGAGACGCTCCCTTTTATCTGACCGAGGCCGCGCGCGCGGGGATGCCCACCAGCTCGTCAATCCGCGCACGCACGGCGGCCGTGAGCACACGCACTTCATCAGGGGCGTAGTTGGCAGCGCGGAAGGCGTCGCCGATCTGTCGCTCCGAGAGCTTTGAGAGCAGCCCCGCGATCCAGCGCGCCTCTTCAACTCTGATGTCGTCGAAGAGGTCTTGCCGCTTGCCCTTGTAGAAGAGATAGACCTGCCCGCCCTTCACGTCTTCGAGAAAGCCGTCCTGCGCGTAGTCTTCGGGGTCGTTGCGGTTCCGGCGGATGCGCCACAGCCCCGGCACGTCGAGCTTGACGCGGCCGAAGGTGGCGCCGAGGTCGCTGACGATGTAACGCAACTCGTCGCCACGCCCGCCCGCGCCCCGCACGTAGAGCACCTTGTTGTTCGTGTCCTTGATGTCCCAGTTATTGAGCAGAGACATCATGACGATGAGCCCCTTCAGCTCCTTCGTGTTGACGAAAGGATTCTCCGCCCACTTCCACTCGTCGAGCCGCTTGACGCCTTCGGGTCGCGCCTCGAAGCGCACGTTGGCGAAGCGTCCGCCCTCGCAAGTCTCTACGTCCTTCCCCGGCCGCGGCGCGCCCTCAATCGCCACGCACGGCACGAGGTAGTTAATCTCCGTCATGTAGCCGACCGCCCAGACGAGTCGCACGGCCGCGGTCTCTGCCTGCGCCTCCTTGCCGAGCTTCGCCACCCACTCGCGCCCCGCGCCGTCGCGCACGCGGAACTTCTTCGACCAGCCGCCCGTCTCCTCCTTCAGGAAGGTGACGCGGCTGAGGTCGGGGCGCATCGCCTTGCCGCCCGGCCCTTGGTAGAGGTCGCGCGTGATGATGTCGTCGGGCGCGCGCCAGAGGACGGGCGTGCCCGCCGGATTCGGCTTCTTCTCCTGCTTCTCTTCGATTGCCGATGCAGCCGTAGAGAGACTAAAAAGTATCAGCGTCGCGGCGGCCAGCTTCAGGGTCTTAGTGCGTTCGAACATGATCTCTGTAACTTCTCCGATATAAAACAGACAGGCCGTAAGGGAGAGTTCTACGGGTGGCAACAGCCATACCACTCAGTTGAAAACGGCGTCGCCTGCGGATTCAAGTGTTTACGTCGGAGTTCCGAGGCCCGGCCGTACTCTATGCGTACCCACGGCTTTAACGCCGATAACATTTCATCCACTTTCCGAACGATGAACGCCGCCGCCACACGGCATGTGCGAGATACAAAACTCAATCTTTCAAGGTATTATTCGGTTAAAGTCGCAGTCATCCTTCAACAGTCCTGCTGAGGCATGTTAATTGCGACTCGGCCGCGTAGTATCACTTTGTCGAACTCTCTCCGACGGGCAAACGCAACTAACCCGCCGGGAACAGGCGAGGAATCAGGCGAGGAATCAGGAATATGCATTCAATGAAGAGGTTCAGGTTGGTCTCGGTCGTACTGGCCGTCTTTCTCTTGCTGGGGATGATGGCCGACCCCGCGTCGGCGCAGAGGCGTCGTCGCCACAACCCGCAGGCGGGCAAGGCTAAGGCCGCCAAACGCATCGGCATCGGCACGGCGGCGGGCGCAGGGGTCGGCGCCTTGATCAACGGTAAGAAGGGCGCGCTCATCGGAGCCGGGGCCGGAGCCGCGGGCGGCACCGCCTACCACTACCACAAGAAGCGGCAGTACCGGCGCCGCCACAGGAACCAGTAAGCAACACGCAAGGATAGTGTGGAGGGTTCGCCGGCGGCCGAGTTGTGCCGTGGGCGAACCCTCTGCGCTATACACGCCGGATGACGCGGGGACGGAGCGGCGTCGCGGACTTTTATCTCGACACGTCAAAACGAGTCGGTTAGGATAAGGTTCGTGCCCGCGCTTGACGCGGGTGCCGCGAACGTCACCGTCGGCCTTACTGTTAGACGGAGCCCGAGCTTCACATCAGATTTTATCAATGGGGTGAACACGCCCGCCTCCACTTGC
>JBJMGQ010000338.1:0-12927 GCA_045807845.1 Pyrinomonadaceae bacterium
GTAGGTGACCGTGTCGAGCAGAGTCTCCTGCGGGTCGCGCGGGTTGAAGCCGAGCTGGTCTCGCGCCTTCGACGCGTCGAGATACCAGAAGTATTCGGCCATCTCGATCTCGGTCGGCTCGACGGGCGGCGCGAGCTTCCAGTGTTTGTAGAGCGAGCTTAGCCCTCGCGCGCCCGCGAGCGTTAGTTTTGAAGGCAGCGAGAGAAACGGCGCGGGCACCTTCGTGATGCGCTCCAACCGGCCGAAGAACTTGTCGAACGTCCAGTTGGCCGCGCTGAGCAGATAGCGTTCACCATGCGCGCCGTGCTCCATTGCCGCGCGGAAGGCGGCGGCCGCGTCGCGCGCGTCAACGAAGCTCAGGCCGCCCTTCGGCACCGTCGGAATCTTTCGCGCGAGGAAGTCGAGCACGACCTTCGTCGAGCTTAAACGCTCGTCGCCGGGGCCGAGCAGAAGGCTCGGGTTCATGATGACGAGTCGTCGTCCCTTCCCCGAAAAATTCTCTAACGCCACGCGCTCCTGATAGACCTTGCTTGCGTAGTAGGGCCAGCGCGAGACGATGTCTAAGGGGGGCGGCCACTCCTCGTCGGGCAGCACGTCGCCCGCCTCCGTCACGGCCACCGTCCCGCTTGTCGAGGCCATCACGATTGACTTAACGCCCGCCTCGGCCGCAGCCTCGCACAGCACGCGCGTCCCCGAAACGTGCAGCTTGTACATCAGGTGCGCGTCCTCTGGCTCGCGCGAGACGCGCCCCGCGAGATGATAGACCTCCGACGCGCCCTCGACCGCACGCCGCACGTCCTCCGGCGAGTTGATTGACCCGGTGAACGTCTCGACGCCCAGCTCTGCGAGCCACGCGGGCGCCGAAGTCGAGAGCACGCGCAGAGGCTCCGCGCCCTCTTCAACCAGAAGCCTCACGAGGTGCGAGCCGAGAAATCCCGTCCCGCCGGTGACGAGCGTAAACGGCTTCGTCCTCTTCGCGAGCGTCGTCGTCTTCGAAGAGTCGGCCCCGGCCTTCTTCGTCTTCGTCGCAGACTTTTTGGTTGTGGTTCTCTTTGTCGTAGCCATGTTCGGAACGATGAAGTAGGAACGATGAACGATGAATTGAAGGCATCTCGCCTGACAGTTCATCGTTCATCGTTCCTACTTCAAACTTTCATTCAGTCTCCGGTGGTCGCAAGCTCGCCCTCGTCGTGCGCCTCTTCGCCGGTGTGGCGGCGCTCGGCCTTCCAGCGGCGGCGCAAGGCGGTTGCGTCGAAGGCGTGGCGCGTGCCGTCGCGCAGGTTCTCGATCTCGTGGCGGACGAGCGCGGCGACGAGCCTGTACGCCTCGGCGCGGGGCATGCCCTTCGTCAACTCCTCCAACTCCTCGGGCGAGAGGAAGCGGCCGATGCGCGCGCCGACCTCGCGCCCCTTGAGGAAGGTCGAGCCCTTGGGGAACGCTTCGTACGTGCCCCACAGGTACGCGGGCAGGATGCCCGTGCGCGTGTTCAAGGCGAGATAGGCGAAGCCCGACTTGAACTCCGCCATCTGCCCCGTCATCGAGCGCGTGCCTTCGGGGAAGATGAGCGCCGTGTAGCCGCGTTCAAGGAACGAGCGCGCGTGGCGGAGCGACTGCCTCAATGAACCCGAACGCTCGATGGGCACGATGTTCGTGAAGTTGTTCATGTAGGCGCGCTTGTACTTGTTGTCGAAGAAGTAGTCGGCCGCCGCGAGCGCCACCATGTCGCGGCCGTACTCGCCGAGCGCGTACTTGATGAGGCCGGTATCGAGGTGCGACGTGTGGTTCGTCGCCGCGATGAAGTTCGTGTGCGTCGGGATGTTCGACTGCCCCTCGACGTGCGCCTTCAGAACGTTCTCGTAGAGCGCGCGCTGCACCACGTCGATGCCGCGATTGCCGACGGTGCGGACGAGCGTGGGGACGTAAATCTCCTTCTCAGACTGCCGCGCGTCCTCCTCTGCACGCGCCTCGGCCGCGCGCTTGTTGGCGGCCGTCTCGCGCCGCTTGACGACCGAGTAGAGCTCGCGCACGTCCACGACTTCGTTCAAAGTGTCGGGCGAAAGAAGCGCGCCGCCCGCCTGCTCGATGGCCGACGCCAGCTCGACGAACATGAGACTGTCGAAGCCGAGCTCGGCGAGGCGCGAGTCGAGCGTGACCTGTGCGCGCGGGCGAGCCGCGACCTGCGCGACGAGCCCGAGCAGCCAGTCTGCGTCGTGGTGCTGCTCGCGCGGCGCCGTTCTTTCGGTGATGCCGGCGCGCTTCGACTCTTCGAGCGACTGGATGAGCTTGACGACCTCGCGCCGCTTGACCTTGCGCGTGGCCGTGCGCGGCAGCTCCTCTTCGGCGAAGTAGAGCGACTTGATGCGCTTGTAGAAGGGGAGCGTCGAGGAGACTTCGCGGAAGTGGTTCTCGATGCGGCGCTGCACCTCACTACGCTCAAGCGCGATGTCGTGGTCGTAGTCTGGGAAGACGAGCGCCGCGACCTTCTCGCCGATGCCGTCGGGAAGTCCCACCACGCCTATCTCTTTGACGTAGGGCGAGTCCTTATACAACTCCTCTATCTCGTCCGGGTAGACGTTCTTGCCGTTCGTATCGACGATGAGTTCTTTGGAGCGGCCGACGAGGTAGAGGTTGCCGTTCTCGTCGATGCGGCCGAGGTCGCCCGTGTGAAGCCAGCGCGAAACGATAGCGGACTGAGTTGCCGTCTCGTTCTGGTAGTAGCCGAGCATGACGTTGGGGCCGCGCGCGATGACCTCGCCGATGCCTGTGGCGTCCGGGTCGCTGATGCGTACCTCGACGCCGGGGAGAGGCTTGCCCACCGAAGTCGCGTTCAGAGCGTTCTGCGGGCGCGTCACCGTGAGCACCGGCGAAGCCTCCGTCAACCCGTAGCCTTCGAGGATGGTGAAGCCCAGCCCATGCATGTCGCGCTTAATCTTCTCGTTTAAGGCCGAGCCGCCGCTGATGAGATAGCGTATCTGGCCGCCGAGCCCCGAATGAATCGGGCGGAAGATGACGGAGCCGAGGTTGAAGGGCGTCTTGTCACGCAGGCGGCTGTTGAACTTGATGAGCGCTTCGGCGGCGCCTCCGACCCACTCGCCGCGCTCGCGCAGGCGCGACATGATGCGTCTGTGGAGCAACTCCCAGAGCGCGGGGACGCCGACCATGCCTGTGACGTGGCCGTTCTTGATGGCGCGCGCAAGCTCTTCGCCGTTGAGGTCTGCCAAGTACGTGATCTGCGTGCCGCGGCTGAAGGGCGTCAGGAAGCCGGTCGAGAACTCGAACGTGTGATAGAGCGGGAGCACGGAGAGGATGCCGTCGCCCGTGTCCATCTCGAAGACGGAGGAGAGCATCGACACCATGTTCGTCAAATTCTTGTGCGAGAGCATGACGCCCTTCGGCTGCCCCGTCGTGCCCGAAGTGAAGATGAGCGAGGCGACCGCGTTCGGCGACACCTTCGCGGGCAGCAGCGCGATGCGCTCGTCCTCCGATTGCTCGTCGGTCAGCTCGAAGACTTCCTTGTATCGCCACAGGCGCGCGTCGAGGCCGGCCTCGATGAGCTTCTCCTGAAGGTCTGGGTGCTCTTCGTCGGCCTTCTCGCCGAGCACGAGCGCCGTCGCGCCGCTCGCGCGTGTGAAGTTGACGAGTTCCTCAGTCTTACTCTCGGGGTCAACGGGGACGCACGTCGCGCCGGCCTTGAGGACGCCGAAGTAGCTGATGCCCCACTCGGGCGCGTTGTGGCTCACCAAGAGGATGCGGTCGGCGGGCTTGACGCCCTGCGCGGCGAAGAAGGCGGCGGCGCGCGTCGCAAGCTCCTGTATGTCGGCGTAGGTGTACTGCTCGTGCTCGCCGTCGCGCTCGATGCGCATCGCGACGCGCGTCGAGTAGCGCTTGGCCGAAGTCTCGAAGAGTTCGAGCAGGTCGCGGTAGGTGTAGACGCGCTTCGGCTGCGCGCGCATGTCCTCTTCGAGCGTCGGGAAGACCCACTTCTTCAGGCCGGCGAAGTGGATGTTCATCCAGTAGTCGTACCAGTCGAACGTCTCGGGATCCCAGCGCAACAGATGCCGCTCGTCTTCTCTCACTTCGCCAAAGAGCGAGCGCACGTTGTCTGCGCGAAAGATGTAAGCGTTCTCGATCATGAACGGGCGGAACATGTCGAACGCCTCTTTCGTCTCGCGCGTGACCTCTTCGACGCGCTCGACGGTGGCCTTGGCGCGGTCAACGATGTGCGTGAGCTTGCCGCCGCCCCAGCGCGGGCGCACGCGGTCGAGCAGCGAGGACGCCTGCTTCGCCGCGGAGTTGACCATCGGCGTTGACATCGCATTGAAGCGCGAGGGCGTGACCGGCTTGTTCTCCATCCGCGCCACGACCTCGTTGAGGAGACGGAAGCCCGTCTCCTTCTCCTGATAGTGCTTGCGCTTGTAGAGGCCGACGAGGCTCACGATGCGCTCCATCGTGTTCGGGTTGGTGTCGCCCGTGGCCGCCTGATAGACGAGGCGCGGCTCGCCCGCAATCGTCTCGGCCGCGACGCCGAGCATCACGGCGGCGACCTGATCGACGGGCGTGATGTCGAGGACGAGCTTGTTGTTGACCGGTATCTGCTGCTGCCCCTTCAGTGCGATGAAGATGAGCGGCGCAGTTGTCGTGAAGCCCTCGTTCCAACCGGGGAAGGGGAAGTCCTTCGCGGATTCGACGATGGAGGGGCGGACGATGGCGCGGACGACGCCCGATTCGGCGGCGACGAGCTGTTCGCCGAGACTCTTCGTGTACGTGTAGATGTTGGGCCAGCCCCAGAATTCGGCGCGCTCGGTGCCGAGTTCCGTCAGGCGCTCGCGCGTCCAGAGCTTGCGCTCGCGCGCGACGGCCAAACCCATCTGGTCGAGGTCGTCGGGGTCACGCCCCTCTTCGTAGAGGCGCTTGCGCGCAAGCTCGCGGAAGCGCGCGACCTGAAGCGCATCGCGCGCCTCCTCCTTCACACGCTCGGCCAGTCGCGCGCAGTCGCGTATCTCCTGCTCGGCGTCGAACTCGACACCCGGCAGCTCGTCCTTGCGCGGGAAGTAGCCGAGGACGGGGTCGCTCTCCCACACGGGCCCCGAACGGTTGCCCGCGACAAAGCAGGTCGAGATGTGGACGAGCGCGGGGCGCTTCATCCTTTTAACGAACTTGATGACGTTCTTCGTGCCGACGACGTTGGTGCGCAGCGCGCTCTCAAGAGGCGGGTTGAAGGTGACGTTGCCCGCGCTGTTGATGAGCACGTCGATGTCTTTGGCGACCTCTTCGGCCTCTTCTTCGGTGAAGCCTAAATTGTCTTCGCTGATGTCGCCGTTAACGAGTCTGACCTTGTCGCGGATGAAGTCCTCGAAGGCCGCGCCGTAGCGCTCGCGCACGGGGTTGAAGGGCGGGGCCGTGATGACGTTGTTCCAGAAGCGCGTCTCCGACTCCTCTTTCCCCCGCGCGCGCACCGTCACATAGACGCGCCCGATGCCGGGGAAACGGTCGAGCAGCATCGACAGCGCCACCTTCCCGACGAACCCCGTCGCGCCGATGATGAAGACGTTCCTGCCGTTAAAAGTCTCTGTGGGCGAAAATTTCATAGTCTCAGCGAGGATGGCCGTTTTGCCCGCTCATTCTCTCACAAATCAACTCATGTCGCAGATGGCAATCACAGGCTGGTGGAGCATTGTGATCTGGGCGGAGCGCCCCATGTAGCTGCGCGCCATCGCGATGGCCTCGGTCAGATTGTCGGCGCGCTCCCAGCCCATGGCGGCGGGGACGTGCGCGTTCTCGGCGCCGGCGGCGATGACGCGGCCGACGTGTGCGCGGCCGTTCTCGGCCCAGTACCACATATAGAAGGGGTGCGCGCCGTGGTAGGCGTGGCCGCGACGGTACATCTCGATGTAAGAGGGGTTGGTGGCGAACTCGCGCTCGTACTTCTCGCGCAGCGTGTGCGAGTCGCGCGTCTCGGGCAGCAGGCGGTTGAAGAACTCGATGTAGCTCGGGTGCTGGACGTGGTCGAACTCGTCGTAGCAGGGATGATGAAGTATCAACACGCCGCCCTTCTTGAGCAGTGGCTTGCCGCGATACATGTTGAAGTGATAGCCGAGGGCCATCACCTGCACGAGCAGAGGGTTCAGGGACGAGTAGACGTTGTACGGCGAAATCTCCGGGATGGGACAGATGAGGATGTCGCACTGGCCGTCCACGGGGACGACGTACTGTTGCATCGACTTGGCGATGATGCGCTCGTGGACGGGCTCGGTGCGTCCGGCCTCGACCGCGATCATCTCGTAGTCGGAGGTGAGCGAGTTGTACATCTTGCGTTTCGCCGCGAGCGGCATCTTCGACATCGTGAAGCGCATGGCTTCGTACTTCATGCGCTCGTAGGCGGAGAAGTCGTCCTCGTTCTTCGTGAGGAACGACATCTCGCCCTTGAACATCCGGTTGTTGACCGTCGTTTCGATGTGAAAGACGTTGACGTGCTCGTCCACGAGCTTGCCGAGGCGGTTGATCTTGCGCGACAGCTCGGAGTTGGCCGGATCCATGTAGCTGTCCGAGTCGCGGATGGTCTGCGGCTCGTGGTGCGGCCGCAGAGATTCGTAGTCGCACAGGCCGACGGCGACCGACTTGTGCCCGCCGTTCATGGGGACGAAGTTGAAGTTGAGATAGATGAGCAGGTCGCTCTCGGCGGCGCGGCGATTTAAGGAGAGCTTCTCTTTATGGCGCGTCTCGCCGATGACGACCATGCCGTCGGGGTCTTCGGCGTCGTGGTTGTAGAGACGGTCGGGCCAGAAGGCGTCGAAGACTCTCTGGCCGCACATGCGCTTGATCTCCCACTCGGTCATGCGCCGGTGCAGAGAGATGGCGATGATGAGATGCACGTCGTCTACGCCGTTGGCGTGCAAAAGGTCTAATAAGATTTCGAGCGCCGTCTGCCGCACGTCGGGCGTGCGCATCGGCGGCAGAGGCATCGAGATGTCGTCAATCGCAATCGTCACCTTCATCCCGGGCTGGAGCTGCGCGTAGAGCGGGTCGCAGTCGTGCGGGTGGTTCAGGGCGTAGCGGATGGCGGCCTCGCGGTTCGGCAACCCGCGAACGGGCGCGTTCGGGTAGATGACGCGCGTGCCGACGGGCAAATCTTCCGGGATGAAGTCCATCCCCGACGAGACGATGCGCGGCGCGCTGTCGCGGTCGATGAAGACGACCGACTCGTGAACTTTTCTTCTGAGTTGTAGGGCCATTGTTAAGTAGACAGTAGACAGTAGTCAGTAGAAAAAACTTTAAGAGCCGGGTCGTCAGTCTCAGCGTCAGCCTCGGCAGCGCGGAGCGCTACTATCTACTGACGACTGTCTACTGACTACTTCAGATTCAGTATCGGCCAGTCGTGGTGCAGCGCCGTCTGGCGCAGACGCATGTCCGGGTTGACGGCCGCGGGGTGGCCGACGATGGAGAGCATGGGCAGGTCGCTCATGCTGTCGCTGTAGGCGTAGGAGTCGCTCAGGTTGATGTTATGTTTTTCGGCGTAGGTGCGAATCCATGAAGCCTTGGTGGCGGAGGCGAGCACGGGGGGCAGAAGTCTTCCGGTCGCGACGCCGTTGACGAACTCAAGACGGTTGGTGACGTAGTCGTCCACGCCGAGGTACTCCATCAAGGGCTCGACCGAGAAGTCGAGCGCGCCGGTGACGACGACCTGCTTGAGCCCGAGGCTGCGCGACTTGCGGATGAGCGTCTTCGCGCCGGGGAAGACGGCGGGCTTGAGCACGTCCTCGAACAAGTCGCCCGCGAAGAAGCGCAGACGGTCTTCCGACTGACCTTTGTAGCGGCGGAAGAAGATGTCGTTGAAGACCATGCGGCTGTAGGCGTCGGCGGCGGCAAACAGAGGGATGCTGACGAGCGTCGAGGCACCCTTCTGGATGGAGCGCAGAAGGCCCTGCTGGTTGCGGGCATAGAAGCCGAGCGTGTGCACGAGGTTCGTGCTCACCAAAGTTCCTTCGAGGTCGTAGAAAGCGGCGGCTGCCAAAAAGAGTCCTCCAACACGAAACGGGTCGAGAAATCTGTTACGGCGCGAAATGCTCCGACTTAACTTTGTTGCAGGGCGGAAAGTTTACCCTATTTCGAACCGTTTTTGTAACCGCCGTGCGTTTTCAACGAGATAGAGTCAGAACCGCCTGCTTCCGCTCGCGGTACTGATAGGGCTTGTGCTATTTTCCAGTCAATCCAAAGTTCAGGGAGAAGTGATGAGTAGTGAAGCACCGACGGCTCGCGCAGGGAAGGGCTCGCGCCTGCGCGGGCTGACTGAGGAGTTGCGTGAGGTCGAAGCGCGCCTGCGCGCGGGCGGCGGCGCGGAGAAGATCAAGAAGCAGCACGAGCAGGGGAAGCTGACGGCGCGCGAGCGCGTCGAGCTTCTGCTCGACCGCGGCTCCTACGCGCAGGAGATAGGGCTGCTCGTCGCCTATGACCAGTACGACGGCGGCGCCCCCGCGGCCGGGGTCGTGACGACGGTGGGCCGTGTCGAGGGGCGTGAGGTCGTCGTCGTCGCCAACGATGCAACGGTGAAGGCCGGTTCTTGGTGGCCCGAGACGATTAAGAAAATCCTGCGCGCGCAGGAGGTGGCGATGCGCTCGCGCGTGCCCATCGTCTATCTCGTCGATTCGGCGGGCGTGAACCTACCGTATCAGGGCGGAGTCTTTCCGGGGCAGTACGGTGCGGCGCGCATCTTCTATTACAACTCGATCATGCGGCGCTACCTGCGCGTGCCGCAGGTGGCGGCGGTGATGGGGCCGTGCGTGGCGGGCGGCGCATACCTGCCCGCGCTCTCCGATATCATCATCATGGTCGAGGGCACGTCGTTCATGGGGCTCGGCGGCGCGAACCTCGTCAAAGGGGCGACGGGACAGACAATAGATAATGAGACTTTAGGAGGAGCGCGCACGCACAACGAAATCTCCGGCGTGGCGCACTACCGCGTCGAGTCGGACGAGGCTTGTATAACTAAGATTCGCGAGATCATCTCCGAGCTTCCCATGCCGGAGCAGCCGCCCGTCTCGGTCATCGAAACGGAAGAGCCTGCGCGACCGCTCGCAGACCTCTACGAGATTCTGCCGGAAGATCATCGCCAGCCGTACGACCCGCGCGAGGTGCTCAACTGCATCCTCGACGGCGGGCGGCTCGACGAGTTTCAGGCCGACTACGCGCGCGAGATGATTACGGGGCACGCGCGCGTCTGCGGCATACAGGTCGGCGTCATCACCAACAGTCGCGGCCTCTTGAAGGAGAAGGGCAAGCCTCCGAAGTTCGGCGGCATCATCTACACGGAGTCGGCCGAGAAGGTGGCTTACTTCATCGAGACCTGCAACCGGCACCGCACGCCGCTCCTCTTCATACAGGACGTGTCCGGCTTCATGGTCGGAGCCGACGCCGAGCACTCGGGCATCATCCGCGCGGGCGCGCGCTTCGTCGAAGCGATGGCGACGGCCACGGTGCCGAAGATTGTGCTCACGGTCAACCACGCCTCGGGCGCGGGCTACTACGCGATGGCGGGGCAGGGCTTCGACCCAGACTTCATCTTCAGTTGGCCCACGGGGCGCATGGGCGTGATGGAGGGCGACTCGGCCGTGCAGGCCATCTACGGCACGCAGCTCGACAAGCTCAAGCGCGAGGGACGAGAGCCGGACGAGAAACTGCAAGCGGAGATGGCGCGCGTGCGCGAGGACTACGAGCAGCAGCTCGACGCGAAGTACGCGGCCGCGCGCGGGTACGTTGACGCTTGTATCACACCCGAAGAGACGCGCGATGCGCTTGAGCTTGCGCTCGGCGTCAGCCTCAACTACTCGGGGCCGCACCTCGGCCAGTTCGTGCTGCCGCCGACGCTCGCTTAAAAAATTCGTGCAACGCCCACCCCGTTGTGCGAAACTGTGGTCAAACAGGCAAGCCGAATCCCCTTGGGTCTTCCAAACTTTCGCTGACGTGCGCCGGCCCGAGTCCCGGCGCGCACAGGAGTAGACAGGAGGCAAACCATCCGTGAGCAACAAGAACAACCTTCGATTCTTCGTCGTCCTTCTCTTCGCGGCCTTCGCCAGCGCCGCCCTCGTCCTTGTTGACGCAGGCGCGCTTGCACAGAACGCCAACAGCAGCACGACCGAAGCGAGCGCACAGAACGACAACACGAACGCCAACATGAGCGCCCCGCGCCGCGGTCGCCGCGGTCGTAGGGGCAGCCGCCGCGCCGCCGCGGCCGACGCGAACGCCAACACGACAATGGAGCCCGGCACGACGCCCGAGACTTCGGGCGCCACCGGCGGCGGGCAGAGGACGGCCGCCGCGTCGGACGACGACTCGCGCGGCGATCTGAGCGGCGAGCAGGTTGACCTGTCCGGCACCTACGAGGGCAACCTCTCGACGACAGGCGGGGTCGAGGTCGGGCGCGGCAAGTCCACGCTCACCATCACCGGCAACACCTTCACGCTGACCGACGAAGGGGGCGCGACTCACAACGGGCGCATCTACGCCGTGCTCACGCGCGGCGAAGCCAGCGCGGCCCTCTACTTCGCGGACATGACCGACCCGGCGACGAACACGGTCGCGGTCTACAACGTCCGCGCGCGCAAGCGAGGCGACAGCCTGAAGCTCTGGCCCGCGCCCCAGACCAAAGCCAGACTGACGTTCGCGTCGGGCGGCGGCGGTGGCGGGCGTCGTGGCCGCCGCTGACGTTACAGAGGCAGTAGCCCGACCGTAAGCGAGGGCGCCGTTCAAACATAAAAGGCGGGATGATGAGAGACGCCGTGTCTCTCATCATCCCGCCTTCCTTTGTGAGCTGTACGCCCTTGCTTACGGTCGGGCTACTGCCTCCGGCTTTGTCATGCCTTCCTCTATCCGATAAACTGCCGGTACTTTTATGAGCAGACGTAGAGAGACGATCCGCATCGCCTGCGGGCAGGGCTTCTGGGGCGACATGCTCGACGCGCCGGTGCGTCAGGTCAACGAGGGGCCGATTGACTACCTCATGCTCGACTACCTCGCCGAGGTCACGATGTCGATCATGCAGAAGCAGCGCGCGCGCGACCCCGCGGCCGGCTACGCGCGCGACTTCGTGCCGCTCATGCGCGAGATTCTGCCCCGTTGCGTCGAGCGCGACATACGCGTCACGGCCAACGCGGGCGGCGTCAACCCCTCGGGGTGCGCCGGGGCCGTGCGCGACGTGGCGCGCGAGCTTGGACTCGCGGGCCGCCTGAAGATCGGCACCGTCACCGGCGACGACATCATGGGCCGGCTCGACGAGCTGCTTGAGCGCGGCGTCGAGCTGCGCAACATGGAGACGGGTGCGCCGCTCTCCGACGTGCGCGAGCGCGTCCAGAGCGCAAACGCCTACCTCGGCGCGTGGCCTATCGTCGAGGCTCTCAACCGAGGCGCGCGCGTCTGTATCACGGGGCGCGCGACCGACACGGGGCTCACGCTCGGGCCTTTGATTCACGAGTTCGGCTGGACTGAGACCGACTGGGACAGGCTCTCCGCGGGCACCGTGGCCGGTCACATCATCGAGTGCGGCGCACAGGTGTCGGGCGGCAACTGCCAGTACGAGTGGCAGTCGATTCCAGATCTCGCAGGCGTCGGCTTCCCCATCGTCGAAGCGAAGGCCGACGGCACGTTCGTTGTGACGAAGCACGAGGGCACGGGCGGGCGCGTCAACGTCCCCTCGGTCAAGGAGCAGCTCGTCTACGAGATGGGCGACCCGCGCGCTTACATCACGCCCGACTGCGTCGCGGACTTCACCTCCATCCGGCTCGAAGACGCGGGCCGCGACCGCGTGCGCGTGCAAGGGGTGAAGGGGAGTCCCGCGACGGAATTCTTGAAAGTCTCCATCAGCTACTCGGCGGGCTTCAAGGCCGTCGGCACGCTCGTCTACGCGTGGCCGGACGCTTACGCAAAGGCGCGCGCCGCCGACCAAATCCTGCGCGCGCGGCTCGAAAGACTCGGGCTGAAGTTCGAGCAGATTTTGACCGAGTTCGTCGGCGCCAACTCGACGCACGGCCCACTCGCGGGCGAGCCCGACGCGGAAGCGCCCGAGGTGCAACTGCGCGTCGGCGTGCGCGGCGAAGACCGCAAGGCGGTCGAGCGCTTCACGAAGGAGATCGCACCGCTCATCCTTACCGGCCCGCCCGCCGTCACGGGCTTCGCCGGTGGCCGCCCCAAGGTCGAGGAGGTCGTCGCCTACTGGCCCGCCCTCATCCCCAAGACAGAGATCGAGGCGCGCGTGGAGGTCACGGAAGTTTGAGCGACGACGACGCACAACTCATTTGGAGGCGCGAGCGCTCCGAGCAGGTCGCGGACTGTCGCGTCTTCAAAGTAAGACGTGACTACTCGACCGACCCGCGCGGCGGGCGCGTGCACGACTTCTATGTCATCGAGGCGCCGGACTGGATAAACGTCATCCCTCTGACGAAGGATAAAGAGGTCGTGCTCATCGAGCAGTACAGGCAGGGCACCGAGTCTATCTCTTTGGAGGTTCCCGGGGGGATGGTTGACCCGGGCGAGGTGCCGCGCGAGACGGCCGCGCGCGAGCTGTTCGAGGAGACGGGATACGAGGCCGCCGAAGTCCTCCTGCTCGGAAAGACGCGGCCGAACCCTGCCATTCAGAACAACTGGATTCACACGTTCCTCGCGCGCGGCGTCGAGTACAGGCAGGAGCCCCTGAATCAGGGCACGGAGCGCACGCGCGTGCGGCTCGAACCGCTCGATCGGATACCTTCGCTTATCAAAGAGGGCGCGATAGACCACGCGCTCGTCGTGGTTGGATTTCACTGGATCGCGCTGTCTGGGCTCGTCGAAGAGTTGTGAAGGTCATGAGCTACTTCATCGAGCACCCAGAGGCGGGCGAGGCAAGTTAAGTGAAGCCTGTGCATAAATCAGGCGGCGATTCTCCACCGCGCCAAGTCTAAC
>JBJMGQ010000339.1:0-6027 GCA_045807845.1 Pyrinomonadaceae bacterium
GACCGTCCGGCTCAGCGCGGCGAAGCCTTTGGCCTCGACCGTCAGCTCGTACTCGCCCGGTAAGAGCGCCGTGAGCTGGAACGCGCCCTGCTCGTTGGTGGTCACCTGACGCGCAGCGCCCGTGCCCGCCGCCTTGACGCGCACGAGTGCTCCCGGCACGACCTGTCGCTGCGGGTCAAAGACCGTCCCCCCGAGGGTCGCGTAGTTGCTCTGCCCGGAGGCAGGAACGGCGGCGAAGCAGAGGAGGCAGACAAGCGCGAGCCCACACGCGGGCCGGATCATTCTATTTTTCATCGCGATAAGCTGAAGGAGTCGGGTCGAGGCGTACAGACTTTATTAACGCGTCGCGCCCGGGAAGTCTGTCGAAGTGTTGCTAATTGCGGTAAGGAAGCTACCACGAATGTTGTAGTTTGGCATGGAGACTTAGTTTGACTGCCTTATCAAACTTTAGTTGGACGCGCCGCACGGTGCCTGTACAATGTGCGCCTCCGCGGTAACCGCTCGAAAATACGAACGCTACACTTTGAGGAGCGACTCATGGCAAGACTGTTGACGGCGGCGACCGTGCTGCTTCTCGTCCTGCTCTCGGCGTCGGGCGCGAAGGCGCAGGGCGGCGGCGTCGTGCTGTTCGACGACGACTGGCGTTTCCAGCGCGGCGGCGCGCAGGGAGCCGAAGCCGCGGACTTCGACGACTCGGCGTGGCGGCGTCTCGACCTGCCGCACGATTGGAGCATCGAAGACTTGCCGGGGAAGGGCACGCCCTTCGACCCCTCGGCCATCAGTCAGGTGCAGGGCGGCTTCACCGTGGGCGGCACCGGCTGGTATCGCAAGACCTTCGACGTGCCCGAGTCGCAGAAGGGGCGGCGCGTCCTTATACAGTTCGACGGCGTCTACATGAACGCGGAGGTCTGGCTGAACGGCCGGCGCGTGGGCGAGCACCCTTACGGCTACACGAGCTTCTGGTTCGACCTGACCGACAAGGTCAACTTCGGCGGCAGGAATTTGCTCGCCGTCAAGGTGAAGAACGAGGGCGAGAACAGTCGTTGGTACTCCGGCTCCGGCATCTACCGGCACGTCTGGCTGAAGACTCTAGAGCCGACGCACGTCGCGCAATGGGGCACGTACATCACCACTCCCGAAGTGAGCGCTGCGTCGGCCAGAGTGAAATTGAAGACGCGGGTGCAGAACGAGTCCGACGCCGAGTCACGCGTGCGGCTCGTGACGCGCTTGCTCGACCCCGCGGGCGCGGAGGTGGCGCGCGTCGAAGATGAACGCAGCGTCGAAGCCAAAGGCTCTGACGAGTTCGAGCAGGACGCGACGCTCAAGTCGCCCGCGCTCTGGTCGCCCGACACGCCCGCGCTCTACACGGCCGTCTTCGATCTCTACCGCGACGGCCGCCTGACCGACCGCGTCGAGACGAGGTTCGGCGTCCGCTCGATCTCCTTCGACGCAGCGCACGGCTTCCGCCTCAACGGAGAGACGCTTAAGCTCAAGGGCGGCTGCCTCCATCAAGACAACGGGCCGCTCGGCGCGCGCGCATACGACCGCGCGGAGGAGCGGCGCGTCGAGCTGCTGAAGGCCGCCGGTTACAACGCTCTGCGTATGTCGCACAACCCGCCGTCGCCCGCCTTCCTCGACGCGTGCGACCGCCTCGGCATGCTCGTCATCGACGAAGCCTTCGACCACTGGCGCGAAGGGAAGAACCCGCACGACTATCACCTCTTCTTCGACGAGTGGTGGCGGCGCGACATCGAGAGCATGGTCGAGCGCGACCGCAACCACCCCTCGGTCATCATGTGGAGCATCGGCAACGAGATACCCAACCGGCTCAACCCCGAAGTGGTGCGGGTGGCGAGGTTCCTCGCCTACTACGTCCGCAAGCTTGAGCCCACGCGCCCCGTCACCTCGGCCGTCAACAACCTCCGCGACCAGCAAGACCCCTTCTTTGCCGCCCTTGACGTAGCCGGCTACAACTACGCGGCCGGCGGCGACCACATGCAGCAGAGCCTCTACGAGACCGACCACGCGCGCGTCCCCGAGCGCGTCATGGTCGGCACCGAGTCGTACCCGCTCGAAGCGTTCGACGCGTGGATGAACGTCTTAGACCATCCTTACGTCATCGGCGACTTCGTCTGGACGGCCTTCGACTACATCGGCGAGGCGAGCATCGGTTGGCGCGGCTACTGGCAGGAGTCGAACTTCTACCCTTGGAACCTCGCCTACTGCGGCGACATCGACGTGTGCGGTTGGAAGCGCCCGCAGTCCTTCTACCGCGACGCGCTCTGGAAGCAGAGACAGCTCTCGCTCTTCGTGCGCGCGCCGCGCCCAACGTTTGAGCCGAACCCGAAGCGGCAGTCTTGGTCGAAGTGGCACTGGCACGACGTTCTGGCCGATTGGAACTGGAAGGGGTACGAGGGCAAAACGCTCGACGTTGATGTCTACTCGTCGTGTGAGTACGTCGAGCTGTTTCTGAACGACAAGTCTCTGGGACGTAAGGAGACGAACCGCTCTAATCAGTTCACGGCTACTTGGCGCGTGCCCTACCAGCCGGGCACGTTGAAGGCCATCGGCTACGTCAACCCGCCGCGCGTGGCCGCGGCCGTCGCCGAGCTACGCACGGCCACAGAGCCCGCGCGCCTCAAGCTCACGGCCGACCGCACGAGAGTCAAAGCGGACGGACAGGACTTGAGCTACGTCACGGTGGAGCTTGTGGACGCGCGCGGTGTGCGTCATCCGAAAGCAGAGAACCTCGTCAAGTTCAAAGTCGAAGGCCCGGGCACCATCGCCGGCGTCGGGAACGCGAACCCCGTCAGCACGGAGAGCTATCAGCAGCCGCAACGTAAAGCATGGCAGGGGCGCTGTCTGGTTGTCGTCAAGTCAGGCAGACAATCCGGCCGCATCGTGCTGCGCGCGACGGCGCAAGGGCTGCCAACGGCGACGATAGTTATCGAAGCGGGCGGGCAGTAGTTATACTGGACGGGAAGGGAGGAGAGTTGATGTCTAAGCTCAGCCGGCGAAAGTTCATCGGGACGGTGGCGGCGGGCACGGGCGCAGTGCTGGTGGGCGGGGCGGTCTTGCGTGGAGAGGAGAGCGCGGCTGCCACGCTGGGGCCGGTTGACCGCAGCGTGAAGAGCCCGACCGATTCCGTGAGCCTCGGGCGGAGCGGCCTGAAGGTCTCGCTCGTGGGGCTGGGGACGGGCAGCATCGGCTACGCGCGTCGCTCGAACCAGACGCAGCTCGGGCAGCCTGCCTTCACGAAGCTGATGCGCCACGCGTTCGACCGCGGCGTCAACTTCTTCGACCTCGCGGACGCATACGGCTCGCACCCCTTCTTCCGCGAGGCGATGCGCGGCGTCGAGCGCACGCGCTACCGCATCCAGACCAAGACCGACAGCCGCGACCCGCGCGAGGCGGCTGCGGACGTTGAACGCTTCCTCAAGGAGCTGGACACGGACTACATCGACTCGCTCATCATCCACTGCGTCACCGAGAGCGACTGGACGACGAGCTTGCGCGGCGTGATGGATGTCTTCTCAGAGGCGAAGCGGAAGGGTAAGGTGCGCGCCGTCGGCGTCACCTGTCACAGCTTCGAGGCGCTCGAAGCCGCGGCCGCGAGCGACTGGGTCGAGATCAATCAGGTGCGCTGGAACCCGCGCGCCGCGCACATGGATGCGGAGGTCGATAAGGCGCGCTCTCTCTTCCAACGGATGCGCGCGCGTGGGCAGGGCATGATCGGGATGAAGGTGGTGGGCCAAGGCGACATCGTCCGCGACGGCCGTGCGCTCACGCCCGCCGAGTGCTTCCGCTTTCAGATAGAGTCGGGCGTCGTTGACGCTTTCGTCGTCGGCGTCGAAAGCACAGAGCAGATCGACGCACTGCTCGGCGGCACGCAACTCGCGCTCAATGAACTCGGCTACCGCGCCGCCCCCGCGGCTTAAGGCGTTGACAACTTTTATGAAGAATCCTACGCGCGTTGCCCTCTCTCTTTTACTGCTGCTGCTCACGGCGGGCGCCGCTTCGGCGCAGGAGCAGAAGTTCGCAGACCTCGGCGACTTTAAGCTTGAGAGCGGCGACATCCTACGCGGGTGCCGCATCGGCTACCGCACGTTCGGCACGCTGAACGGTGAGAAGTCGAACGCGATTCTCGTTCCCACTTGGGCTTCAGGGACGACCGAGCAGTTGGCGTCGAACTTCGGGCCGGGCCGTCTCGTTGATACGTCGAAGTTCTACGTCGTCGCCGTGGACGCGCTCGGCAACGGCGTCTCTTCGTCGCCGTCGAACAGCTCGTCGCAGCCGCGGATGAAGTTCCCGCGCTTCAACGTCCGCGACATGGTGAACACGCAGCACCGGCTTCTGACGAAGGTGCTCGGCATCCAACACCTCCGGGCGGTGATGGGCATCTCGATGGGCGGGATGCAGACCTTCCAGTGGGTCGTCTCGTACCCCGACTTCATGGACAGCGCCGCCGCCATCGTCGGCTCGCCGCGCCTCGCGCCCTATGACCTGCTGCTGTGGCAGGCGCAGATTGACGCCATCATGAACGACCCCGGCTGGCACGGCGGCGAGTACACGGAGAACCCCGCGCGCTCGGCCGAGTATGAGTTCAGCTCGCTGCTTTTGACCACGCCCGACGAGTTCAACCGCCGCATGACGCGCGAGAAGCTCTTCGCAGAGCTTGAGCACGCGAAGAACCTAAAGGGCTTCGACGCCAACGACAAGATCAGGCAGGATCAGGCGATGATGGCGCACGACGTGTCGGCCAGCTTCGGCGGCTCGATGGAGCGCGCCGCCGCCGCGGTCAAGGCGCGCATGCTCGTCGTGGTGGCGACACGCGACCACGTCGTCACGCCCGGCCCCGCGACCGAGTTCGCACGCCTCCTCAAAGCCCAACTGCTCACGCTCGAAGGCGACTGCGGCCACCTCGCCCCGGGCTGCGAGTCGCGGAAGGTCAACCCAGTCGTCGCCGACTTCTTACAGTCCCCTTGAACGTGCCGGGTCAGTGTCGCGGTAGCGACCTGTCCTCTTCTCTAAAAATTCCTTCCTCCAAAACGAACGTTCGTGCTATATTGCGCGCGATGACAGTTCCCGCTAAAACGACGGCGGCGCGTGTGCGCAGGGCGCATGGCGAGCGCACGCGGCAGGCCATCCTTGAGGCCGCCGTGGATATCGCCTCCGAGGAGGGGCTCGAAGGCTTGACCATCGGGCGGCTCGCCGCGGAGCTGTCGATGAGCAAGAGCGGGCTGTTTGCGCACTTCGGGTCGAAGGAGGAGTTGCAGCTTGCCACGGTCGAGGCGGCGCGCGAGGTCTTCGTCCGCGCGGTCATCCGGCCGGCCTTCGAGACGCGGAAGGGGATTGCGCGACTCTGGAGCTTGTGCGACGTGTGGCTCGAATATGTGCGGCGCGAGGTCTTCCGGGGCGGCTGCTTCTTCGCGGCGGCGGCGGCCGAATTCGATGGGCGGCCCGGCGCCGTGCGTGACCGCGTCGCCGCGATCATGAAGGAGTGGCTGGCCGTGCTCGGCCGCTCGGTCTCTGAAGCGCAGGCCGAGGGGCAGCTCGACCCCGCGGCAGACCCCGCGCAGCTCGCCTTCGAGCTGAACGCTTTGGAGATGGGTGCGAACTGGGCCTACCAGCTCCACGGCGACCGTCAGGCTTTCGGGCGCGCGCGCCGCGCGATGGTCGAGCGGCTGCGTCGCCTCGCCACGGCCGAAGGTCTGCCGCTCTTACCCTCGCTCGAACAGAAGAAGGGCGCGCGACGCGCCCCGCGAAGCAAGGCCAGAACATGAGCACAACGAACGTTCAACTCCCGCCGATTTTCGTCGAGAAGCGCGGCGCCGCGTGGGGCCCTGTGCGCGTCGAGCACTACCGCCTGCGCGAGGGCGAGCTGCCGGAGCACGCGCACAGGGATCACCTGCTGCTGCTCTCTCTGAGCGGGTGCAGCGGCGAGATGCGCACGGCGGGCGGCCTGCGCACATCGGCGCAAGTGAGGGGCGGCGTCTGCCTCATCCCTTCGGGCGAGCCCTTCTCGAC
>JBJMGQ010000340.1:0-8185 GCA_045807845.1 Pyrinomonadaceae bacterium
TCGCGCACCGAGTGCTGCGTCGGCTTCGTCTTCAACTCGCCTGCGGCGGCGATGAAAGGGACGAGCGTGAGATGGATGAAGATGGCGCCGTTCTGGCCGTTCTGCCTCTCTTCATTCCCCATCTGGCGGATGGCTTCGAGGAATGGAAGCGACTCGATGTCGCCGACCGTGCCGCCGATCTCGACGATGACCACGTCGGTCGAATCCTTCTCGGCGACCGCGCGGACGGCGCGCTTGATCTCGTCGGTGATGTGCGGGATGACCTGAATCGTCTTGCCGAGGTAGTCGCCGCGCCGCTCCTTCTCGATGACCGAGAGATAGATGCGACCCGTAGTCCAGTTATTCGAGCGCGACAAGCGCGCATGCGTGAAGCGCTCGTAGTGGCCGAGGTCGAGGTCGGTCTCGGCGCCGTCGTCGGTGACGAAGACCTCGCCGTGCTGGAAGGGCGACATCGTGCCGGGGTCTACGTTGATGTACGGGTCGAGCTTGATGCAGGTCACGCTCAAGCCCCTCGCTTCGAGCAGGCAGCCGATGCTTGAGGCCGCCAGCCCCTTCCCCAGACTCGACACCACGCCGCCCGTCACGAAAATATATTTAGGCATCCCCTCCCCCTTCGTCAGTCGGCCCCAGACCATTCTTTGCGCCGGGCTCGTCGCCCTCGCCCTTCGTCTGCTCGTCGTTGTAGTAGCCCGCCTTCATGTCCTTCAACACCTCGACGGCCTCCACAGCCTTCGGGTTGATCATCTTGTTCATCGCGTTCATCCCCACCAGCGCGGCGGCCCGCGTCGTCCCCTTCGCCTCCGCGACGCGCCGCTCATACTCTTCGGCCGTCAGCGGCTTCCGTGTCTTGCTCAAGTACGACAACCCGACGAGCGCGCCGACGACGACCAACACGAAGATGCCGAGTCCTATCCAATCGCCCATAAACGATGAACTCAGAACGCTGAACGATGAATTGAATACGATAGCCTTACAGTTCATCGTTCAGCGTTCATACTTCATACTTCCCAAGCATCTCTCGCACGCGCCGCAGGTCGTCTTCGGTGTCCACGCCGATTGAGGGCGCGGCGGCTTCGACGACACGGATCGTGTAGCCGCGTTCGAGCACGCGGAGTTGTTCGAGCGATTCGGCGCGTTCGAGCGCCGTCTGGGGCCAGCGCGCGTATTCTAACAAAAAGGCCCGGCGGTAAACATAAAGCCCCGTGTGCTTGCGAAACGTGGCGAGCAGGTCGGGCTCGACTTCGAGCGCCGCGGCCAGCGAGCCGTACGCCCTGGCCGCCTCGCGCGGGTAAGGCACGGGCGAGCGCGAGAAGTAGAGCGCGCGTCCGCGCGCGTCCACGACGACCTTGACCACATCGCTGCTGAGCACGTCGGCCGCCGTCTCGATGGGCTCGGAGGTAGTCGAGACAGCAGCCGCTTCATCTTCGAGCAGCGCGCCGACGGCGACCTCGATGGTGTCGGGCGAGATGAGCGGCTCGTCGCCCTGCACGTTGACGACCACGTCGCACTCTATCTGCGCGGCGGCTTCGGCCAGACGGTCGCTCCCCGAGGCGTGCTCGGGGCTCGTCATCAAAGCCTCGTGGCCGGCCGAGCGGACGGCGTCGTAGATGCGCCGGTCGTCGGTGGCGACGACGGCGCGCGAGACGATGGGGGCCGAGAGCGCGCGCTCCGCGACGTGGACGATCATCGGGCGTCCCTGTATCTCTAACAGAGGTTTTCCCGGGAGTCGGCTCGAAGAGTAGCGTGCGGGGATGATGGCGACGACCGTGGGATTTGAAACAGGTGAGCCCGTGTGATTCACGGGATTAAAAGATAACCCAAGCCGTGATAAGTGACAAGTGATGAGTGATAAGATTTCACGGGCCAAAGCACATCACCTCTTATCACTCATCACTTGTCACTTATCACCCCCGTGGGCTACCATCGGGCAGTTCCACTTTCATGGTTACGCCGTCACAAAGCAGGAATGCGGAGAGCGAGAGGACGCCGCTCAGGGCTGTCGAGAACATCCTTGAGCTGGTGGGCGAGACGCCGCTGCTGCGCCTGTCGCGGTTCGCGCCGCCGCCCGCGGCCGAGCTGTTCGCGAAGCTCGAATACATGAACCCGGGCGGGTCGGTCAAAGACCGCGCGGCGCTCGGGATGATTCTCGACGCGGAGCGGCGCGGCGTCTTGGAACCCGGCGCGACCATCATCGAGCCGACCGCCGGGAACACAGGGATAGGGCTCGCTCTTGTCGGCGCGGCGCGTGGTTACCGCGTCGTGCTCTGCGTGCCCGAAGGCTACTCGCGCGAGAAGATGAAGATCATGGAGGCGCTCGGCGGGCGCGTCGAGTATGTCCCGGCCGAGGAGGGCATGGAGGGCGCCGTGCGCCGCGCGCGCGAGCTGGCCGCGGAGACGCCCGGCAGCTTCATCCCGCAGCAGTTCGAGAACCCGGCCAACCCACGCTTCCACGAGGAGACGACCGCGCGCGAGATCATCGAGCAGGTGGGCGGGCGCATCGACGCACTCGTTTTAGGTTGCGGCTCGGCCGGCACGTTCACGGGCATCACGCGCGCAGTCAGGAACGTGTGCCCCGATGTCTTCTGCGCGCTCGTCGAGCCCGAAGGCTCCATCCTCGGCGGAGGCCATCCCGGCCCCTACCGTCTCGAAGGCATCGGCCAGCGCGAGTTCATCCCGCCGAACCTCGACCGCGACGCGGCCGACGAAGTTCTAGCCGTCTCGGACGCAGAGGCGTTCGCCACCGTGCGCGAGCTTGCGCGCACAGAGGGCGTCCTCGGCGGCGGCTCGACCGGCGCAGCGGCCGCGGCGGCAAGAAAGGTCGCCGAACGTCTCGGCGCGGGCAAGCGCGTCGTCACGCTCTTCCCCGACGGCGCCGAGCGTTACATGAGTCAGGGAATCTTTGACTAACGCAGAACTATGAACGCTGAACGATGAAGTGAAGACGCGTTGCTTATCCTACAATTTATCGTTCAGCGTTCATAGTTCATACTTCAAATCATGGGCTTTTCAACTACAGCAATTCACGCCGGCAACGAGCCCGACCCGACGACGGGGGCGGTGACGGTGCCCATCTATCAGACCTCAACCTATCAGCAGGAGGGTTTAGGACGGCCGCGCGGCGGGTACGAGTACGCGCGGACGCAGAACCCGACGCGCCTCGCGGTCGAGCGCAACATCGCGGCGCTCGAAGGCGCTCGCTTCGGCTACGCGTTTGCGTCGGGGATGGCGGCCATCGACACGACGCTGCGGTTGATCAAGGCCGGCGAGCACGTCGTCGTCTCCGACAACACGTACGGCGGAACGTTCCGCCTCTTTAGCCGTGTGCTCGCAGACTACGGCATCGAGTTCGCTTACGTGGACACGACCGACCCGCTCAACGTCGAGGCCGCCATCCGGCCGAACACGCGGATGGTCTTTGTCGAGACGCCGACGAACCCCGTGATGATGATCACAGACCTCAAGGCCGTCTCTGAGCTTGCGCACGCGGCCGGCGCGCGCGTGGTGTGCGACAACACCTTCATGTCCCCCTACCTCCAGCGTCCCATCGAGTTCGGCGTGGACATCGTCGTCCACTCGACGACGAAGTATCTTAACGGTCACTCGGACAGCGTCGGCGGCGTCGTCGTGCTCAATGATGAGAAGGACGCCGAGAAGCTCGCCTTCCTTCAGAACGCGGTCGGCGCCATCCTCTCGCCGTTCGACTCGTGGCTTGTCCTGCGCGGCACGAAGACGCTGGCCGTGCGGATGGAGCAGCACGACGCGACGGGGCGCGCGGTCGCCGCGTTTTTAGAAGAGCACCCGAAGGTCTTGAAGCTCTACTACCCGGGCTCGCTCTCGCACAAACAACATGAGTTGGCGAAGCGGCAGCAGAAGGGGTTCGGCGGAATGGTCGCCTTCGACGTGGGCTCGCTGGAAAACGCGCGCACTGTGTTAGAATCCGTCCGCCTCTGCACGCTGGCCGAGAGCCTCGGGGGCGTCGAAACGCTGATTTCGCACCCGGCGACGATGACGCACGCCTCCGTGCTCCCCGAAACGCGCGCGCGCCTCGGCATCACCGACGGGCTCGTCCGCATCTCGGTCGGCCTCGAAGAGACCGAAGACATCATCGCCGACTTGGATCAGGCACTCAGCAAAATTTAGTTTTGGGTTTTCAGTTTTCAGTGTGCGGCTCGGGCTGCACACTGAAAACCGAAAACTGAAAACTGAAAACTCACTTATGTTCGTAGAGCTCTACGCCAAGACCAACGTAGGCCGCGTCCGAGCGGGTAACGAGGACAACTTCCTCGTGCTCGACCTGTCGGGGCAAGGCACGAGGACGGGTTCGGACGGCGAAGCCATTCCTGACGGGCTCGGGAGTTTCGAGGTCGGGCCGAAGGGCGTCGTCCTCGTCGTCTCCGACGGGATGGGCGGCGCACTCGCCGGCGACGTGGCGAGCCGCATGGCCGTCGATACCGTCCGCGAGATGCTGCTCGGCGGCGAGGACGAGTACGGCGACGGCGCCAGCGACCCCGACGCCCCGCTCGTCGAATGCCTGAAGAACGCGACCGACTACGCCAACTTCGCCATCCATCGACGCAGTCAGGAAGACCCGCACTGCTCCGGCATGGGCGCCACGCTGACCGCAGCCGCCGTCACGCCCGAAGGCGTCGGCCTGCTACAGGTCGGCGACAGCCGCGGCTACATTATCCGCGGCGGCCACATCAAGCTCGCCACCAAAGACCAGTCGCTCGTCCAGCAGCTCGTAGACGTAGGCCAGATCAGCGAGCAGGAGGCCGAGACGCACATGTTCCGCAACGTCATCCTCCAAGCGCTCGGCGCGCAGCCCGAGTTGCAGCCGGTGACGGGGCGCGTGCGTGCCTTCCGCGGCGACGTGCTGCTGCTGTGCAGCGACGGCCTTTCGGGCAAGCTCCGCGGCGAGGACATGCTCCGCATCGTTCAGGACTCCGGCGGCGACTTGAAGCAGGCGTGTGAGGCGCTTGTTGACGAAGCTAACGAGCGCGGCGGCGAAGATAACATCACCGTCGTCCTCGCGCGCCTGACCGGCGACGACCTGCCCGCCCCCGACACCGACCGCATCACCGTCGAGCTGCCCGCGCTCGAACCCGACGACACCATCGGCCACGAAGACGAGACGACGGAGCGTCTATGACGCGGCGACTGTTGCCGGTCGGCCTCGTCTGCCTCGCGCTCGCAATGCTGGCCGCGGGCGCTTTTGAGGCGCGCGTCCAGCAGCGGCAGGACGAGTATGTCCGCGCCGTCACGCGCGAGGCACTCGCGGGCGTCCCCGACGGAGAGTTCGACGCGAAGGTCTTGGCGCTGCGCGACTATATCCGCACGCACGTCCGCAACATCGAGTTCAAAGGCTTGACCCGCCCTCTCCTCCGCGACACGGCGGCCGACACGCTGCGAACGGGCAAGGGTCGCTGCGGCGAGGCCGCGCGCGTCTTCGTCAACATGGCACGCGCTGCGGGCATCAACGCACAGCGACTCTACCTCGAAGGCGAGAAGTCGCACGTCATCAGCGTCGTGAGCAGGGACGACGGTGCCGTGCTCGTCGTTGACTCCTCCGCCGACCCTTTCTACTTCCACGAGCTTGCGCCGCTCTCCGAGATCACCAGCCGCCCCGAGTTCAGCACCTACTCGACATGGCGACGCACGCGCGCTCTGCGCGCACTCCCCCCCAACTTCGTCAGCCTCGGCCCCCTCGCCTATCTCTTCGAGAACCCCCACGCACTCCTCGCCTGCATCTGCTTCCTCGCCTCCGCAATGATGCTCATGCTCGCGGCCTACGTGACGCGTAGACTCCCGCGCAGGCTCCTGCACGCCGGCGGAAAACGTTTCCACTCGCCCGCCGCCTTTGAAGGCAAGCGCGCCTAGTAAAGAACGAAAGCTAAGAACGCCTACTCCCCCTCCCCAACTTCGGGCAGCTCGCGTGCGCGCCAGTCGGGGATGGTGCCGGCGCGCCGGACGTAGATCGAGGCGCCCTTGAGGTGCTCGACGACCACGCGGTCGCCTGCTTCGAGCGGCGGCTCGCCCTCGGCCGGGTAGGCCGTCCAGATCGAGCCGAAGACCTTGACCGCGCCCTCGTTCAAAGCGCCCTGACTCGAAGTGACGACCGTGCCGACCTGACCGGGCAGCGACGCCACGCCCATCTTCATCCCCTCGGGCTCGTCGCGCCGCGTGAAGTAGTTGACGAAGATGGTGCGCGAGAGCGCCGTGAGCCCCGACGAGATAACGATGAAGAGGATGAACTGCGCGGCCAAGCCGGCGCCGAGGAAGGCGGCGAGCGCGGCCGCCAGCGCGCCGACCCCGAACCAGAGCAGCACGAAGCCCGGGGTGAAGACCTCTGCGATGACCAGCACCACGCCGAGAATCGTCCACAGAATCCACGTCCAGCTTTCGTTCATAACGGGCGGCCCTAGCCTTTGAGGAAGTTCTTCATCACGAACCAGATGTTGGCGGGACGCTCGGCGAGCCGGCGCATGAAGTACGGATACCAGGTCTTCCCGTAGGGCACATAGACCCGCACGTTGTAGCCCTCGCGCGCGAGCTTCTCCTGCAAGTCGCGCCGCACGCCGTAGAGCATCTGAAACTCGAAACGCTCCTTGCCGATGCCTTCCCTTTCGGCGATCTCCTTCGTCGCGCGAATCATGTTCTCGTCATGCGTGGCGATGCCGTGATACGTGCCGCTCTGAAGCAGCAGCTTCATGCAGCGGACGTAGTTGTCGTCAACGTCATTCTTGTCGGGGAAGGCCACCTCGGGCGGCTCGTTGTACGCGCCCTTGCACAAGCGCACGCGCGCGGGGATGGCGAGCATATCGCGCAAGTCGGCTTCGGTGCGCCGGAGATAAGACTGGAGGACGATGCCGACGGTGTTGAGGTCGAACTCTTCGCGCAGGCGCCGGAAGATGTCGAGCGTGACCTGCGTGACGTGTGAGTCCTCCATGTCCACGCGGACGAAGTTGCCGCGCCGCGCCGCCTCGTCGACAATCGCGCGCGCGTTGCGATAGGTCAGCTCGGGGTCGAACGCGAGCCCGAACTGCGTGAGCTTGATGGAGACGTTCGACTTGATGCCCGTCTCGTCGATGGCGGCGAGCACGCGCTTGTACTCGCGGACTTCGCCCTCGGTCTCGGCCGCGCTCGTCACGCCTTCGTTGAGGTGATCGAAGGTGGCCGTGCAGCCGTGGGCGTTGAGGTCGCGGATGGCCTTGACGGTCGTCGCGATGTCCTCGCCCGCGACGAAGCGCTCGGTCATCTTGCGAAACGGCTTGAAGCGCGTGGCGAAATCCTTCAGCCCCTCGCGCTTTGAGAGAAAGAGGAGTGTGCTCCTTGCAACCATCGTCTTGTCCGTCTGTCCTGTTTCAGGGATGAACTTTTGATAAAATTAATTAAGGCCGCCGCGCCCGCGCGCTGTGTTATGCTTCCACGCGTTTTTTCGCCCTCGCCGCGGCCGCCTTCGACAACCGGGGAACATAAGACGTTTGCGCTGGAAGCTGCTCATCGCCGCCTCGCTGCTGGCCGCCGTCGCGAGCGCCGGGGCGTTCTACGCGGCCTGGTATCTCCTGCTCGCGCCGTGGGGCGGACGGGCGGCGCCGCTCTGGGCGGCAGGCTTAAGCCTGCTCGCGCCGCTCGGCGCCATCACATACGCCGCCGTCTTCGTCTACCGCCACACCCCGCGGCGGCGCCAGCTCCAAGCCGCGGCGACCGCGCTCCTCGCCTCGCTCCTCACGCTCGCGGCGCTCACGCTCGGCCCCGTTCTCAAAGGGCGTCCCGCGCCTGAGCTGTTCCCTTCGCCGCCGACGAAAAACACTTGAAGGATTCTGACTCAGCATAAGTAACGCGGCCCTCAACGGCAAGCGGGGATTGGAACGATGAAGTAGGAACGATGAACGATGAAGTCAAGACGAAAGACTTGAAGCTGCGGACCAAGCAATTTGCACTGAGGGTCATTCGGCTGTGTTCATCGCTGGTCAAGGTCGGACCTGCTGATGTAATTGGTCGGCAGCTGGTGCGAAGTGGAACATCGGTGGGCGCGCAATATCGAGAAGCGCACCGCGCCCGATCGACGGCGGAATTCATAAGCAAGATCGAGTGCGTCATTCAGGAACTGGACGAGACCGTGTATTGGCTGGAATTACTCGCAGAAGCGAATCTGGTGCCTTCGGCAAAGTTGTCGTCGCTTCAA
>JBJMGQ010000341.1:0-5852 GCA_045807845.1 Pyrinomonadaceae bacterium
ACGTTGCGGTAACGCTGATAAGTCCGGGCGGGGCGCGCCTGCTTGAAGTCGATAGCCCCAACGCGAGCTACGGGGCGGAGCCGCTCTCGGCCGTGGTCGAAGAATCAGGCGACTACACGTTGGAGGTGCGCTCGCCCGACAAGAGGGCACCGGCCGGGCGCTACGAGCTTAGGGTCGAGGCGTTGCGCGAGCCGACCCCTGCCGACAGGGCGCAGATGAGCGCCGAGCGAGCCTTCGCCGAGGCGGTCGCGCTCGGCGCGAAACCCGACGCGCGTGCGCGGCGGGAGTCGCGCGAAAAGCTCGAAGCCGTCGCGCCCGCGTTTCGAGCCATCGGCGACCGCGGCATGGAGCTTTTCGCGCTCAGGCTCGCGGGCTTCGCCTATCACACCTCGGGGCAACTGCAACAGGCCCTGAGCCTTTACGGACAGTCGCTCTCGATCAGCCAATCCCTCGGCGACCGGCGCAGCGAGGCGCTCCTGCTCAACAACATCGGCGGCGTCTACGACATTCTGGGCGAGCCGCAGAAGGCGCTCGACTACTACGGCCGCGCGATGCCGCTGCTCGAAGCCCTCAGCAACGGCAGCGTGCAGGGCGACCTGCTCAACAACATCGGCGTCATCTACTACCAGCTCGGCGACCTTCAGCGCGCGCTCGACTACTACGGCCGAGCGATGCCCTTCAGGCGTGCCGGGGGCAGCCGCCGCAAGGAGGCCGACACGTTCGACAACATCGGGCTCGTCCAGACCGCGGTGGGCGAGCCGCGGCGGGCGCTCGAATATTTCGAGCAGTCGCTCGAACTCCGGCGCGCGGCGAAGGACGTGCAGGGTGAAGCCAACACGCTCGACGCCATCGGCCGTGCCCACGACGTGCTGGGAGAGACCGCCCAAGCTCTCGACTACTATCAGCGCGCGCTGCCGCTCCGGCGCACGGCCGGAGACCGGCGCGGCGAGGCCATCACGCTCAACAACGTCGGGGCGGCCTACGCCTCGCTGCGCGAGCCGCAGAAGGCGCTTGAGCAACACCAGCGGGCGCTCGAACTCACGCGCGCCGTCGGCGACCGTTACGAGGAGGCCGTCACCCTCGTCTCTCTCGGGACGGCCTACGCCCGCGAGGGCCGGCCACAGGAGGCGCTCGCACGCTACGGCGTGGCGCTCTCGACCTTCCGCGCGCTGGGGGCACGGCGCTTCGAGGCGAAGACGCGACAGGATATCGCCGCCGTCGAGCGCGACCGCGGCAACCTTGAAGAGGCGCGCGCTCAGATGGACGCGGCCCTCTCGATAATCGAGGCCATTCGCGCGGAAGTCGCAAGCCAGCAACTCCGCGCCTCCTTCTTCGCTTCAACGCAGGACGCTTACGAGTTTGAGATTGACCTGCTGATGCGTATGCACCGCCTCGAACCGGCCAAGGGCTACGACGCGGCGGCGCTGGAAACGAGCGAGCGTGCGCGCGCACGCTCGCTCTTGGAGATGCTGTCGGAGTCCGGCGTTGACGTACGTCAGGGGGTAGACCCCGCGCTGCTTGAGCACGAGCGCGAGCTTTCTCAAAGACTCAGCATCAAGGCGGCGCGGCTGTTGGCTCTACTCGGTCAGCAGAACGGGCAGGAGCAGTCGGCGGCATTGAAGGAAGAGGTCGGCGCGCTCGAAGAGGAACACCAGCAGGTGTTGGGGGACATACGCAGGCGCAGCCCGCGCTACGCAGCCATCACCCAACCGCGGCCGCTCGGCCTGCGAGAGATACAGAAGCTTTTAGACCCGGATACCTTGCTGCTGGAATACTCGCTCGGCACCGAGCACAGTTACCTTTGGGCCGTGACCCACGACGGCTTGCGGAGCTTTCAACTGCCCGGACGCGAGCGCGTCGAGCATACGGCGCGGCGGCTCTACGAGTTGGTGACGGCCCGCAGCGTCAGGAATAAGGGCGAGAGTGCGCGGCAGAGGCTTGAGCGAATCAGCCGGGCGGATTTGCAAACGCCCGCGGCGGCCGGCGAGTTGAGTCGCTTGGTGCTCGGGCCTGCGGCTTCGCAATTGAGAAGTAAACGGCTGGTGGTCGTCGCCGATGGGGCTTTGCAATATATCCCTTTCGCCATGCTGGCCGACCCGAACGGCGGGCCGTCGGGGGCCGCTAACTACCGCCCTTTGATCGTCGAGCACGAGGTCGTCAGTCTGCCTTCGGCCTCTACGCTTGCCCTGCAAAGAAGAGAGTTGGCCGGGCGCAAGTCGGCCCCGAATAGCATCGCCCTCATCGCCGACCCTGTGTTCGACGGCAGTGACGAGCGCGTCAAGTCGAAGGCGAAGAGCGCGGGGGAGCCGACGCCTGATAAGGCTGAAGATTCCGCCGCCACGCGAACGCTCGAACATCTGGCGGCGCAGGCGGCCGGCGCGCAGGAGGGCCGGCGCATCGCGCGCCTGCCTTACACACGGCTGGAGGCGGAGCGGATTCTGGCGGTCGCTCCAAGAGCCTCGAACCTGCGCGCCCTCGATTTCAAGGCGAGTCTGGCGACGGCGCTCAGTGGGGAGTTGCGCAACTATCGCTACGTGCACTTCGCGACACACGGATACATCGACAGTGAGAGGCCCGCGCTCTCCGCCGTCGTGCTCTCGCTGGTCAACGAGCGGGGCGAGCCGCAGGACGGCTTACTCAAGACGCAGGAGATTTATAACCTCGACCTTTCCGCGGAGTTGGTCGTCTTGAGTGCATGTGAGACGGGGCTCGGGAGAGAGATAAAGGGCGAAGGTCTGGTCGGCCTGACGCGCGGATTTATGTACGCCGGTGCCGCACGCATCGTCGTCAGCCTGTGGAACGTGAGCGACAAAGGAACCGCGGATTTAATGTCGCGCCTCTACAAGGGAATACTCAAAGACGGGTTGCGGCCGACGGCGGCGTTGAGGGCGGCGCAGCTCGAACTCTTGAAACAGAAGCAGTGGCAGTCGCCTTACTACTGGGCGGCATTCGTCCAGCAGGGCGAGTGGAGGTAAGAGAATGAAAGCACCGCACGACCGACGGCTTATCAACTCGCGCCGGAGAATCATCCCCGCGTCTCACATTCGGGCGGCGAGGCTGTGGGCCATCGGCGTATGCGCTTTCACGCTCTTCTCAATCAGCCTGCTCGCCGGGGCGCAGAACACGAAGGAAGAGGAGACGACGCGGAAGCTTTGGGACACGGCTTTCAACGCCAAAGTGAGGAAGCCTGCGCGCCCCGGCAGGAACACGCCTCGGAGTGGCTACCGCGTGGCGACTCCGCGCGTCCCTCCCGCTAACGTCTCCGGGGATTCGGTCGTCGGGGTCACGGTCTGGCGCTTGCGCCCGTCCAGAGACGCGGACGTAGGAGAGAGGATGATTGTCCACGAGGGCTCGGACGCGGCCGCGTGGATACCCGAGCGCGTGCCCGGTAACGCCGGACTTGCGGAGGGCGACAGGGTGCGCCTGAGCGTCGAGGCGGCGCGCACCGGCTACCTCTATGTCATCGACCGCGAGCAGTATGCCGACGGCACGCTCGGCGAGCCTTACCTGATCTTCCCGACGACGCGCACGCTCGGTGGCGACAATAAGGTAAAAGCCGGTCGGCTGGTTGATATTCCCGCACAGGAGGACAGCCCGCCCTTCTTCACCCTCAAGCGCAGCCGCGCCGATCAGGTCGGCGAACTGTTGAGCGTCATCGTGACGCCCGCCCCTCTGGACGAGTTACAGATCGGGGCGCAGGCGCAAAGACTTTCCGTGGAGCGTGTCGCACAGTGGGAGAAGTCCTGGGGCGAACAAACGGGGCGGATGGAGTTGAGCGACGGAGCGGGCAAGCTCTGGACGCGGGAAGAAAAGGAAGCCGGTGCGAGTGCTGGACGCCTCCTGAAAGCAGCCGCGCCCAACCCGCAAACTCTCTATTACCGTCCCGGCGTCAAGTCGGATGAGCCGTTGTTGATTAAAGTCCAGCTCCAATACAGCCGCCGAAGGACGCCGGCGACGCCCCGCAGATAGTTACCGCGAAAAGCGCCGCAGCTACGCGCAGCCTCACCAACCTGCGCCGCCCTTTGCCCCGCACGCGCACGCATCGCTTAGTCGCCTTACCCGCCGGGATGAGCGCCGGCCCTCGTTCGCCTCTCATCATTTTCAATCGAAAAAAAATTGTTTCAGGCTGAGGGAGTCCGAGCCCGTAGCACGCATTAGTAGATGCAGGCAGCGCGTCGGCTCGAAGTTGTTTCCACCGAGGAATCAAATGTGGCGAGCCGGGAGCGTCCGCCGCGAGCACTTCCTCAAACCATAAAGGAGACGAGATGAGCACCATAGCGGCTAACCCCGAAACGAGCTACGCGAGTAAGAGTGTAGGCGCGTCAACGCCCGAGGTGAATAAGAGTGTGGGCGCGTCAACGCCCGGGGCCAGCAACCAGAACCTCTACGACCTGCTGTTTACCGCGCTCGTGCAGAATTTCCCCACCGAGTTCGGCATCTCCACCCAGGGCGGGCCGGTAGCCGCCGACCTCGCCTATCAGTTTCCAGACCCAACAGATGTACAGGCGGCGAACTGGTGCGATACCGCCGGGGATCCGAATCAGGCCATCCAGCAATTCTTTGTCGGAGACAGAGCGCCCGTTCTCAAAGCCGGACGTTATACCACGGACGCCTCTTCGGCCAGTATCTCCACCTACTATCAGTACTGGATCGAGGCGGTCATCCCCCCGTCACCCGACAGTGACCCTGCTTATAAACCGGCAAGCGAACTATTAACCCAACTCGGACAGAACGCGATTAACATTGAGGCAAATGCCAGGGCGCCATTCGCGGCGTGGCAGACCAATAATCCGGGTTCGTCTATCACCACCGCCACAGCATGGTTGTGTCAGACGCCTCCCATCATGGAAGCGCAACCCTTCGCCACGCAGTACCAGACTGCCGTGCAGGCATACAACACGCAGGCGACCATCGTCGCGCAAATCGTGGCGAATCTAAGCAAACCGCTCTCGGATGCCCAGAAGGCGGCCAACAATCCGGCTAATACGACGACGTATCAATACACGCCGTCCGGTAAGCCGCAAACGAGTTTTACCGCGCCGATCACTGAAGTCGGAGATGGAGGGGCTGATCCGGCCAGTGATTGGGCGAGTTGGATGAGCGGCGGGACGCAAAATATCAACCCCGTCACGATTCCGCTCGCGGTCGGAACCGTCCCCGTCTACAGCGTCGAAGAAGTGACCATCGAAGTCTCGGTGACGTACTCCTATTTCTTCGGCCTGTTCAGTAATACCGTCGAGGAACAGGAGACGTTCTTCGAGCAGGTCGTGACGGACGAGGCTTTCTCGTTGAGCATGCAATTCGGGAGTCTGAGAAACTACAGCATCGCCCGCCCCAACTGGTACAGCGACGAGATTCTTGAGACGTTTGCCAACAACGCCTACTCCTCAAGCATCGACTTCTTCAATCCGCAGACCGGCCCTCTGTACCTGATTCCGAGAGAGGTGTTCCTCGGTTGGAACCCCGTTCTGGTCTTAAACGTCACCCAGGCTCTCTTCAACAACTGGCAGTCCGCCTTGACGAGTGATCAGGGCGTGTTCGTCGCGGGGGTTCCGGTCGGGGTGGGGATGAAGCCGGCGGTGCAGCAGCTCTCCGACGGAACTGTCCAGCTCACGTTCGGCAGTCAGTCTGCTCCCGCGAGCATGCAGCAGGTGCCTACGATACTCGGTTTTCTGATGACCAAAATAGTATCGACGGCGACGCCTCCGGTCGTGTAGTCTCACCCGCAATGACGCCAGCGGCACAATTAACCCGGCTCTTTACGGGTCTAATTGGCGCCGCGGGTCAGAGGAGGCAGGGTTGGATAACAACCCTGACGCAGTCGTTGCGATACACGAGCGCGGCGGGCTACC
>JBJMGQ010000342.1:0-4527 GCA_045807845.1 Pyrinomonadaceae bacterium
CCAGCTCTTTGAGACGGCGCATGATCATCTCGCCGACCTTCGTCGTCGGGCGCTCGCGCTCGGGCGACTCCTGCACGTACTTCTCGACGGCGTTGACGATGCTGTCGAGTTTCGTTGCAGGGATGGGGCGCTTTTCGCAGGCGCGCAAGAGGCCCGCCATGACCTTGTTGCGGTCGAAGGGCTCGCGCCGGCCGTCCTTCTTGACGACCATGTAGGGGATTTCGTCAATGCGCTCGTAGGACGTAAAGCGCCGCTCGCAGCGCAGGCACTCGCGGCGGCGGCGAATCGAGTCGCCCTCACGCGACTCGCGCGAATCGACGACCTTGTCTTCGAGGTAAGTGCAGAAGGGGCATCTCATGAGAGCGTCCTCTGGTTGAAGCTCAACGGGGGCACAAGCGAGCCTCCCCCACCCGCGTTCTTATTCACGCGTTCGCCGCGCTCGCGGCGCCCGCCGTCTCACCTTTAGCTTTGTGCGCCGCAGCGGCGCGAGCATCGGCCTGCGCTTCGGCCTCCTCGGCCGCGACCAGTTCGCGCAGGCGCGCGACGCTGAAGCCGCTGCGCAGGAAGTAGTAGAGCCCGAAGAGCATCGGCGAGCCGAAGACCACGAGGTGCAGAATGATGACGGCCGCCTTCACCTCCTGAAACCCGAGGTAGTTCAGCCCGATCTCGGTCACCTTGTGGTAAGTCCCCGCGCCCGCGCCCGGTGTCGGCACGACCGACCCGACCAGCGACCAGCCCAGCACGAAGAGCGTATCGCTCGGCCCCACGCCGATACCGAAGGCCCTCAGCACGAGCATGTTCGCGAGCGTAATCGCCCCCCACAGCGCGAGCGTCCACCCGGCGGTCGCAAACAGCGCGCGCCCTCCCGCCAGAACCGACAGCGTCCGCCCGAGTTGCCCGATGAGCCCCGTGAAGACCTCGCCCGCTCGTCGCAGAAAGCGCGGCAGACGATGGAGCCCTGCGTCGAGCCTCGCGGTGATGCTCTCGGCGTTTCTCCCGAACCAGAAGAGCGCGCCCAAACCCACAAGCGCCCCGGCGAACGTCAGGATTCCGGCCTGACGTATGCGCGTGTAAGTCGCCTCGTCCACGCCGGGCAGGCGCACCAGAAGCAGGTTGGCGGCGAAGAGCAGGACGACGGCCATCGTGTCGCAGACACGCTCCAAGGCGATGGTGACGAAGGCCGCTCCCGGCTTGACCGCGCGGTCGCGCAGGGGCAGGAACGCCGGCCGGACGACCTCGCCCATGCGCCCCATCAGGAAGATTGCGCTGAAGCCCACACACGTCGCCGCGAAAGCCTCGTGCACAGATGCGTCCGGCGCGAGCGCCCGCAGAAGCGTCTTCCAACGGAGCGCACGTATCAAACACGTCGCACAGACGACGGCCACGGCCAGCGCCACCAGCGGCCAGTCGGCCTGCTTCATGGCCGCCCAAGCCCTGTCCCAGTCCATGCCCCGCCCGAACCACCACAGGGCGAGCCCCGCAATCAGGCACAGGACGACGAATTTCAGGTGTTTACGCAAGAGAAAAAGTCCGGAGTGCTCGCCCCCTGCCCGTCGCGCCGCGCGAAGTGACGTGTGGGCAGCCCCTTACTTGTGTACGTATTTGACTTCGCGTAACGTTGGACACAAGATATAGTGTAACATCGTTTGGCTAGAATAGTCACAGCGGGGCCAAGACGCCGCGGGGGGTCAGAGGCTCATTCCGGCGCGCACCGAGGCGCCTAAAAAGCCCGTCCCGGCGCGCGCGGGGGCGGCGGGAACTTTCCCCTTCAGGCGGTCGTAATGCCCGTTTGACAATGGGTTGACCACCCACGCGGGGCGCTTAAACCGAAGCCGCGGCGGGATTTGAAGGGGCGCGAGGTGGGAGTAGCTACGGCGGTGAATGTCGGCGAAGGGGCTGAACTGGTCAGGAGATGTCGAGCCGGAGACGGCGCGGCATGGGAGGAGATAGTCTCCACATACTCCCGGCGCATCTACAATCTCGCCTACCGCTTCACGTCGCGCTCGGACGCCGCGGAGGATTTGACGCAAGAGGTCTTCGTCCGCGTCTACCGCTCGCTCGAACAGTACGACCCGAAGCAGGGCGACCTGCAAAACTGGTTGATGCGCCTCGCACGTAACTTGGTCATCGACGACTACCGTCGCCGACAGCGCGCGCCGCAGGACACGCAGGCCGAGGACATCGAGGGTCACACTTACCACCTGCGCGCCGCCGGCAACACGCCGCAGCGCGAGATGGAGCGGCAGGAGTTGGGCGAGCAGGTGCAGGCTGCGATTGATAAGCTCCCGCCCGACTTGAGAACCTGCGTCATCCTCCGCGACATCGAGGAGCTGAGCTATCAGGAGATTGTTGACCACTTGAAGATTCCAGAGGGCACGGTCAAGTCGAGAATCAACCGCGGGCGCATCGAGCTGGCGAAAATCTTGCGCCGCATGCGCGTCGTCGCGATGAGCGACGTTTGATGAGAGTGTCGGTGTCGGGGCGTCCCCGGTTCGTAGGGTGAACGAACCTTGGCGGGCGCCGGTTGTTTTAAAACCGGGAGTGGAAGGGATGGAGCGGATTTAGAATGCTTTGCACAGAGTTTGAGGATCGTCTGACGGACTATCTCGACGGCGCGCTCGCAATCGAGACCCAGCGCGCGTTCGGCGAGCACGCCCTGCGCTGCCCCGTCTGCCACGACCTTCTGAACGAAGTCAAGAACGCCATCGTCGAGTGCCGCTCGGACGTGCCGCCGCAGCCCACGCCCGGGCTTGAGGCGCGCATCCTGCTGAAGACGGCGCCCGAGACGGCGATGACGTGCGGCGAGTTCGAGGAGTATCTGACGGACTACCTCGACGGCTTCCTTCCCGCGACGCTCTACCACCGCTGGGAGCGCCACGCGGCGCTCTGCGACCACTGCTCAGATCTGCCCGGACAGGTCGTGCGCGCTATCGGCGCCTGCTCCTCCTACATCGGTGAGGAGCTGGCGGTGCCGGCCGGCCTCCACGCACGTATCTTGCAAGCGACGCTCGGCACGACCGAGGCCGAGCAGGTGCGTGCCCCCTTCGGAGCGCGCATCACCGAATGGATGCGCGGCTGGCTCGACGTGATGGTCACGCCGCAGCTCGCGACCGTGGCGACGATGGTTCTGCTGGCCGTCCTCGTCGGCACAAGCACGCTCTCCGACGACGGCTCCATCGCGGGCATGTACAACACGAGCCTGCGTCTGGCTTCGCAGACATACAGCTACGGCGCCGTGCGCGCCGACGCGCTCAAGCGTGCCACGACCGGGCTCGTCTCCTCGCCGCAGTCGGGGGGCTCGAACGACTCCGGCCAGCAGCAACAGCAACAGCAGAACCCGAACGGCGGCGGGCAGCAGAAGAAGTAGTTTGAGCAAGCGGGAGATGGGGGCGAAAGTCTTGGCAGCAGGTCTGATGAGTTGTGCGTATCACCTGACGAACCGCGCGGTCGTGCAGTGCAGCCGCTGCGGTCGCCCTCTCTGCCCCGCGTGCGACCACCGCATCCGCGGCTTCCCCTACTGTCAAGACTGCATCGTCGCGGGAGTGGAAACGCTGCAACAGCAGCAGGCGCGACCCGGCGCGGCCGGAGTCGTTCGACGCAAGACCTCTGCGTTCGTGGCCCTTCTGCTCTCGCTCATCTGCCCCGGCTTAGGCGCGGCCTACAACGGGCAGACCTCGAAGGCGCTCGTCCACTTCACCATCTTCGCCAGCTTCTTCCAGATGGCGACCGTCACGGACGGCACGCTCTTCTTCGTGCTCGGCATCATCGGCACATGGCTGTTCGCCGCCGTGGACGCCGTGCGCACGGCGCAGCTTATCCGCTCCGGTTTGGCTCCTGAAGCCGAGCAGGACGCCATCGCGCGCAGGCTCTACGGGAACCCTCTGGCGTGGGCCGTGACGATGATTTCGCTCGGCACGGTCTTCCTGCTCCACACAATCTTCAACGTGCGTCTGCCGGTGAGAGAGTTTTTGCCGGTCGTGCTCGTGCTGCTCGGCGGCTACATGCTCTTCGACTGGGCGCGTGCGCGCGGCACGCGGCGCGAGTTGCCGAACTTCGACACCTTCTCGCGCCCGCCCTCGGTCGTCGGCGGAGCGACGGGCTCGCTCCCTTCGGAGGTGACGAGGTTCGGAACGGGCGAGTTGGTGACGCAGGTCAGCTCGCGCGAGCCGGTGGGCGGCGGCTGGCCCAGCGAGCCGCGTTTTTAGAGACGCCGCAGTCGGGCTTTCCGTCCGCGGTTTCTGTTAAGATGTTCTCGCGCGCAAGGCGGCGCACAGGTCGAGCGTTCGGTACGGCGAAGGAGATTTAATAGATGTCAGGCTTTCTCATGGCGGCAGGCAGATTGGGTAGCATCGCGGCGCTCATCGCGCTGCTCATCATCCTCGTCAAGAAGCTCATCACGCTGGTCAGCTTCCTGATGATCGTCATCAAGATCGGCAACGTCCTCGCCTTCATCGCGCTGATGCTGCTCATCGTCATCACCATCCTCAGCGCGCGCAACCGCCGGCGCCGCGAGGCCGAAGAGCTTTA
>JBJMGQ010000343.1:0-5412 GCA_045807845.1 Pyrinomonadaceae bacterium
ATAGCCGACTACTACAACGTGCTCGGCGTCTACGCCATCCTCCCCTTCGCGGAGACTTCGGCCGCCGCGCTCGAAGCCGCGCGCAGGTCTGTGGGCTTAGACCCCGGCTTGGCCGAAGGCTGGGCCGCGCTCGGCTTCGCCACGCTCACGCACGACCTCGATTGGGAGGAGGGCGAGCGCACCCTGCGACGCGCGCAGGAGCTGAACCCGAACTACGTGACGGGGCGACTCTGGCTCTCCTTCTTCCTCGGCATGGAGGGGCGCTTCGAGGAGGCGCTGACGATTGCGCGCCGCGCGCTCGATATCGCGCCGCTCACGCCGCTCGTCCGCCACACGCTCAACTGGAATCTCTATCACGCGCGCCGCTTCGACGAGGCCGCCGCCTCCGCCCGCGTGCTCATCTCGACCGAGCCCGACTACGGCCTCGGCCATCTGCTCTTGAGTCTCTCGCTCGCGCAGTTGGGACGCCACGACGAGGCCATCGAGACGTGCGAGAAGGCCGCCAGCCTGCTCGGCCGCAGCCCGTACCCGCTCTGCTTCCTCGCGGCGCTCAAGGCGCACGCCGCCCGCGACCGCGAGGCACGCGCGCTGCTCGAAGAGGTCATGCGCATGGGCGAGACGCGCTACGTCTCGCCCTACATGCTCGCGCTCGTCCACTGCCAGTTGGGCGAGGCGGAGCGCGCGCTCGAAGAGTTGAACCGCGCCGTCTCGATAGTTGACGCGCGGCTGGCGTGGCTCGGCGTAGACCCTCTGTTCGACCCCATCCGCAACCTGCCGCGCTTCCGCGAGGTGCTGCTCAGGACGCACAACCCGGTCGCCGGCCGCCCCTCAGACCTGCACGCGTCCGAGCCGCCCACGGGACAAAAGTCGCTCGCCGTCCTCCCGCTCAAAGTCATCGCCACACCCGGCGCCGAAGGCACGGGCGACGAGTACCTCGGCGTCGGGCTCGCAGACGCTCTGGTGACGCGACTGTCGAACGTTCATCGCTTCCGTCTGCGTCCAACGTCGAGCGTGCTCCGCTATCAAGGCGCGGGCGCCGACCCGCTCGCGGCAGGGCGCGAGCTGGGCGTTGACTTCGTCGTGGACGGAACCATCCGCCGCTCGGGCCAGACGTTGAGAGTGACGGCGCAGCTCCTCGACGTTGCGGAGGGCGTGACGAAGTGGGCCGGCCGCTTCGACGAAGAGTACACGGACGTGCTCCAGCTCGAAGACATCATCTCGGAGCAGGTCGCTGCCGCACTCATCCCACATCTCTCGGGCGACGAGCGGCGGCTGCTCTCGAAGCGCGGCACGGACGACGCCGAGGCGTTCGAGGCGTACATGCGCGGCCGTTATCACTGGTACACGATGAGCGCCGACGGCTTCGCCAAGGCTTACGCCTGCTACCGCCGCGCCGTCACGCTCGACCCGCGCTTCGCCGCCGCGCACGCAGGCATCGCCGAGTATCACTGCTGGCTCGCCGTCTACGGCCTCGCCCCTCCGGCCGAGCAGCTCGCCGAAGGGCGCGAGGCGGCGCAGCTTGCCATCACACTCGACGAGAATTTGGCCGAGGCGCACACCTCGCTCGGGCTCAGTCTGGTTACGCACGCGACGCAGTGGCAGATGGCGGGCGAGCACTTCCGCCGCGCCATCGAGCTGAACCCGAACTACACGCAGTCGCACGCGCACTACGCCTGCCAGCTCGCGATGGAGTCGCGCTTCGACGAGTCGGTCGCGGAGGCGCGTCGCGCCTGCACGCTCGACCCGCTCAACCCCTTCAACTTCTACTTCCTCGCGTGGTGTCTCTATCAAGCGCGACGCTTCGAAGAGTCGGCCGACGAGGCGCGGCGTCTGCTTCAGAGCGAGCCGCGCTACGGCTCTGCGCGCTTCGTCCTGAGCTGGAACCTGCGGCGCGCGGGCGCCTTCGAAGAGGCGTTGGTCGAGGCGCGCCGCGCCGTCGAGCTGCTGGGCGACATCCCGATGCTCGCCGCCAATCTCGCCTGCGCTTACGCCGCGGCCGGTCGCGCCGAAGAGTCCCGCGCGCTGCTCTCACAGATGCGTGCGCGCGATGATGAAGGGCACTTCGTCACGCCCTATCACCGCGCGCTCGTCCACCTGCAACTCGGCGAGACGGCGCCCGCGCTCGACCTGCTCGAAGAGGCGGTCGAGGTGCAAGACCCTTGGGTCGTCTGGCTCGGCACGGAGCCGCAGCTCGATTCTCTGCGCGCGCACCCGCGCTTCCGCGACCTTTTGGTGAGGACGAAGAACCCGGCGGCGCTGCGACCGGCGGCCCCCTTTAAAGGCCCCGCGGCTGCCACGGACGCGCGCCCCGTGAACACGGGCGGCGGCGCGGCCGGGCCCGGTCGCGACTCGACGCCTTCGGGCCGTCAGGCCGTAGAGTCCGGCGCGCTCCACTCTTCGCGCGGCGACGAGGACGAGGCGCGTAAGCTCTACAAGGCCGGCCGCTACTTCGTGACGCGCCGCACGGCCGAAGGTCTGCGCCAGGCCATCGAGCGCTTCGAGCGCGCCGTGCAGCTCGACCCCGCCTACGCGCTCGCGTGGGCCGAGATGGCCGACTCCTACTCGCTTCTGAACTGGTACGTCGAGCCGCCGCCCGTGGGCGCCTGGGCGAGCGCGAAGCAGTCGGCGTTGCGCGCGGTCGAGGCCGACGAAACCTGCTCGGAGGCGCACGCCTCGCTCGGCTTCGTCCTCTTCAACTACGAGCGCGACTTCGCCGCCGCCGAGCGCGAGCTGCGCCGCGCGATTGAACTCAATCTTGACAACGCGGTCGCGCGCCGCTGGCACGCCTTCAACCTCTCGGCGATGGGTCGGCACGACGAGGCCGTCTCCGAGATTCGGAAGGCGCGCGAGATTGCGCCGCGCTCGCCCGTCATCGCGACGGCCGTCGCCAACATCCTCTTGAACGCGCGCCGCTTTGAGGAGGCCGAAGACGCCTGCCGCGACGCGCTCGAACTCGACCCCGGCTCCATCTCCGCGCACATCATCCTGCGCTGGACGTTCGAGGTGCGCGGGATGTGCGACGATGCGATGGCCGTCTTCGAGCAGGAGCGCGCCTTTGCCGGCGACACGCCGACGACGCGCGCCAAGCAGGCACACGTTCTCGCCTCCTGCGGCAACGCCGAAGAGGCGCGCGCGCTCCTCTCCGAACTCATCGCCAACCGCGAGCGCGAATGGGTGACGGCATACGAAGTCGCCGTCATCAACTCTCTGCTCGGCGAACTCGACGACGCCTTCGCGTGGCTCGCGCGCGCCGAAGAGGAGCACTCGGTCGGCCTCACCTACCTGCGCGTAGACCCGCGCCTCGACGCGCTCCGCACAGACCCGCGCTTTGGCGAACTCCTCCGCCGCTTCGCGGCCTGAACAGTAGGCGGTAGGCAGATGGCAGTAGGCAGTTAAGGTAAGAGAAGGCAGTCAAAGAGATCGGAGGCGGCGAGTCGTTAAGCTCGCCGCCTCCGATCTCTTTGGGGCCGCTCTTCTGTCTTAACTGCCTACTGCCATCTGCCTACCGCCTACTTCTTAGGCTGAGTAGACCGCGTCCGCGGTAAAGCCCTCGGCGCGTGCGCGCGAGGCGCGACGGCGCTCTTCGCGGCGGCGCGACTTGAGGCGCTCGGCGCGGGTTTGGGCGCGGAGTGCCAGATGAAACTCGGCGCGGTCGAAGGCCGCTTCCAACACGCGCGACACGGCGAAGGCGAAACCCTCGGACGCGAACGTCAGCGCGACGCCGAACAACAGTACAACCGGTGCAATCTGAATTACGCTCAACATCTCTCTTCCCTCACTCGCCCCGGCACGACGGCCGCGGGCGCGAAACTTGAAATCCGCTTGGGACGCTTCCGGGCGGCCGGCCTTCAGGCCGCGCGCCCGCCGTAGCTGGGCGTCTTGAAGCCCATCTCGCCGAGGAGCGTCGAGTAGTTCCGGCGGAACTCGTCGGAGCGCTGCCGGTGGTCGCGCACCCAGTCGGAGACAACGTCCCTGACCTCGCGGACTGCCGCTGCGGCCGACTTAACGCTCACGGTCTCCTGCGCGACCTCAGCCTCGCGCGCCGCGCGCCCGCCCTTGATAACTCGTATCCGTTTTGTCTGTTCCATTGTCTTCGACCTCCGGCCTCGGCGTGTTCAATTCCGCCTCCGACCAGTAACGCGTAAAAAACGAACGTGGAGGGATAAGGTTTTTTGCGTCGCGACCGAAAAAAATTTTCGCCTCCGTCCCAGCTTCAGGTTGCGCGCCTCTCTCTTGTCTCGCCGCGGCGCGCGGTGCTAACGTGCCCGACTGGAGGAGAAGATGACCCGCAACCCCTTTCGACACCTCGCGCTGGCGCTGACAACCGTCCTGACCCTATCCCCTTTATCATTCCACGCACGCGCGCAGGGCGGCCCCGGCAAAGGGCCGCCCACACTGTCCGGCACCCCAACCCGCAAGAGTCCGCCCGACCCGACGGGGAAGGACGGGCCCGTGCCCGCGGCCGGGAGTTGGAGGCTCAAGCGCACTCTGCGCGGGCACAAGGGCGCGGTCTACTCGGCCGCGTTCTTTCCCAGCGGCACGCGCGTGGCGACCTCGGGCGACGACGGGCGCATCATTGTGTGGGACGTGGGGACGGGACAGCTTTTGAGGAGCACGCACGGGGCGGGCGGCACCGTCAGCGACGTGGCCGTCTCGCCCAACGGGCGCCTGCTCGCCTCCTGCACCGACAGCGGCGAAAGCTCGAAGGTGCAACTGCTCGACGCGCGCACGCTGCGGCTGCGCCGCACCTTCGAGGCGCAGGAGGACGGCATCTTTGAGGTCGTCTTCTCGCCCGACGGGCGCCTGCTCGCCAGCGGCGGGCGCGACCACATCGTGCGGCTCTGGGACGTGCGGACGGGGCGGCTCCTGCGCTCGCTCGTCGGGCACGACGACGCCGTCACGGCGCTCGCCTTCACACCCGACGGCCGACAGCTCGCCAGCGCCAGCGCCGAGCAGGACAGCACGGTCAGACTCTGGGACGTGCGCACCGGCGAGTCTCTACACACCTTAGCGGCGCACGGCGACTGGGTGACCTCCGTCGCCTTCGCTCCCGGTGGGGCGACCCTCGCCAGCGGCGGCCGCGACCACAAGCTCATCATCTGGGACGCGGGCACCGGCCGCAAAGTGCGCGAGCTGCGCCAGCCCGAGATGGTCTACGAGATCGAGTTCTCGCCCGACGGCCGCGTGCTGGCCGAGGCCGGCGGCGGCGGCATCGTCCGTATCCACGACGCACGCACCGGCCGCCTCCTCTCCAAATTCGAAGCGCACCGCGAAGAGATCAACGAGGTCAAGTTTGCCCCCCGCGGCCTCCTTCTGCTCACGGCCAGCTACGACTCCACCATCAAACTCTGGGAACCCGGCCCCGCCATCCCCGACGCGAAGAAGCCACCCGCGAAGTGGATGGAGTAGGAG
>JBJMGQ010000344.1:0-19702 GCA_045807845.1 Pyrinomonadaceae bacterium
CGGACGGTCGCGTCGTAGTGATGATGTTGCAGGTGGTACTTGCGAAAGTAGCGCGTCAGGCGCCCGCGCGAAGTGCCGTGATGCGCTTGAAAGTCGAGGTACTCGTAGAAAAAATATCCGGCGATGAGCCCGGTGAACAGGTGCGTCGCCGCCTGCCAACTCCCCGTCAAGCCCCAAGCCAGAAGGAAGTAGACGACGCAGACCGGCACGCTCTCGTTCAACTGCACGTTGAGACGTTGGAGCGAGTTCGGGTCGGCGTGGTGGCGCAGGTGCGTCAGGTTGCCGGGTAGGTTGAAGCCTTCCGTCTTCGGCTCGCGGTGCAAGACCCAGCGGTGGGTGGCGTACTCGTAGAGCCCCCACGTCAGAAGCCCCGCGACGAACAGACCCGCGGCTGCGCCGAGTGATGACGCGCCGCTCTTGACGACCGCGAGCTGCATAATTGAAAGGACTGCGATGTAAAAGATGAAAGGCTTGTAGAGCTGGAACCTGTCTACCTCTTGGTTGCGCTCGCGCCTTGTCTGCTTCACTCGACTCATAATTCCACCCGCTCCGATGTTTCAGCGATGCCTCGATTGATTGTCGAAAGAGATTGACGAATCAATGAGTGCAGCACGTGGTATGTCTGCTCAACACACTAACGCGTGAACAGTCGTCGAATGGGATCACACCGCGCCGGAGCGTCGCCGAGGTTACGCGCAAGCCTTAACACACAGAAGCTCAGCCCCGGAACGCGGAGCGTGTTCCGGGGCTGAGCGATTCGACGCAGACGTAAGGACGCGCAATGCGCCCGCGCTGTGCTATTGCAGACTGAGGAGGACGAGTATCTCACCCGTCCAGCTCTCCAAAGGTTCCAACGCCTTACCGATGATGGTGCCGGGGCGGTGGAAGCGCACATCAGGTGGCACTTGGTGCCGGGGCGGCGTTCGTGAGTCGAGCGCGGGGTGCCTGCCCTCCGGAAGAGACCTGCTTATCCTTCAGGTCGTACTCACGGGTGCAAGCCTCTCAAGTAATTCGGCGGCGGCCCTCTTCCAATCCAGCGCGGTATCGAGCGTTTCCCTTAACACGGCGGCGCGTGCAAACGCACCCTCGCGCCCTTCCAGCAGGAACTCAATCCGCTCGGCCCACTTCGTGACCATATCTCCCGACACGGGCAGAATCCACTCGTTGGCGAGGTGCGGTGCGTGCCGCCTCACCGTTTCGGCCAGACCGCTCTGAGCGCTGATGAGGGTCGGGACGCCGCAAGCAATCGCCTCAAGACCGACCAAGCCAAAGCCCTCTTTTTTGGAGGGCATCAACACGAGTGACGCTTCGCGCAGGTCGCTGCGAATTTCGGTCTCATCCGCTGAATAGTGCCGGATGACAATATCAAGCTCGATTGATTCGCTATCCTCGTTGAGGCGGCTCTTGAGCTTGGCATCAGTGCCGATTGGGACACCACGCACGACGAGCTTCGGCGGATTCCCCTGTCTCCAATTCTTCACCACACGGCTGAATGCCTTTGTGGCGAGGTCAAGCCCTTTGAGTTGATAGTCCTCGACGCGCCCGAGGATGAGACAGCGGATTGAAGGAGGAGGGAGAGACCCCACGTTGCCTTGGCATCTCGGCAATCCCGGCGTCAGCTCCATCAGAGGCACATGATTGCCATCGCCCTTAAGGTCTGTGCTGAACTCCGAGGCAAGCCGCGGCCCTACGGCCACGACCAAGTCGCAGCCTTTAGCGAGGCCGAGCTGCTCCTGTTTGCGCTCTGCCGCGCGCGCCGCGCTGGTGGAGTCTTCGCGGGGTTCTTTGTGCCATTCAATCTCTTCCGGTGACGTGTGAATGAACAGCACACGCTTGCTGTCATGATAATGATATCTAGCCAATGCCGCCGAAGCGGCCCCGGTAATTCGGTCGTGCCCGATGATGACTTTGGGGACAAACCCGTCGGGCAACTCAGGTGGATGGACGAGCAGGGCCGTATCTTTGATGCCGGGCATCTTTGCGGCTTCGATGATTTCAACATCGACCTCGCTCGCTCGCCGCTTCTCCTCGGCCGTTGCCTCCGGCACATAGCAGACGACCCGAGCGCCCGCGCCGGCCAGAGCGGCACAAAGGTCACGATTGAAAGAGGAGAGCCCGCCGTGACGCGAATCCCACTCGGTGGCGATTACCAATATGCACGTCCGGTCGGAGATTCGCGCCACCGGCGTCTGCTCGTCCGGCCTCTGCTCCTCTGTCGGTGACTGCCCGGTGCTTCGCCGCAAGTATGCCACGAGGCCGGGGAAGCTATCTTCCATCGACGAGTTAAGGCCCCCGCGAGCGGTAGACCATAGGCGCCGCATCTCGTCTTCATCCAGCGGGCTGGCGGAGTTATAGCGATTCGGGGCGAACAAAGCCGCCAGGGACTTGGCCTCGTCTATATGACCGGCAATGAGACTTACATAGGCTTTTAACCAAACAATAGGATTATCCCGGACTTGCCCGTCATGCTCATTAAATTGACGAGTATGTATCAGCTCGTAGGCTTCCTTCACCTGCCCGAGCGCGAGGCGGGCATCAATTTCATATCTCTGTGTGACCCAGTAGGTCGGAAAATCGATGGCGCCCTTATGGACAATCTCGGCCGCTCTCTCCCAATTACCGGCAAGGCGTTCCAGAGTGTAATTGACAAACATGCGCTCGGCCGGATGCAACTGCTCCTCCCCGGTGCCTTGCAACAGGCGTTGGATAGCATCGGTATCGCCGCGGGCACTGTACACACGAAGTGCGGTCTGTACGACCTTGTGGCGACCATTGGCTTTCGGGATTTTCGCAAGCCCATTCGACACCAGTGCATCTACTTTAGGCTGGTTGCCGGCCTTCTCCGCCAGTTCGATGGCTATTTGATACGGCACCGAAATGTTCTTGTCTCCCGAGAGGATGACAAGGCCCTGCTCCAACAGCTCGACCGCATCGTCGAGCCGATTGGCCTTCACCATCAGCTCCGCGCAGGACTGGTAGAGCGAGGAGAGTCCAGTCACCTCCGGTACTTCGATGCCCTCCTCCAGCAGCTTGATTGCGTCATCGAGTCGGTTCGCCTCGGCCAGTATCTCCGCACCGCGTATGTAGATGGGTGAGACATCTTCTACGTTTATTAGTGCCTGCCTTAGAACAGGCAGCGCAGCGTTAATTCCGTTCAGCTCATATTCCAAATCAAGCCGAAGAATCCATGCGGCAGAGTGCAGATGTCGCCCCGCTCCTTTGCGCGCGTGCTTCAGCGCAAGCTCTTTATCGCCCTTCGCCCCACGCTTGAGGAGACAGCGCGCAAGGTGATATTCCACCACCCTCGGCCGTTCAGCTTCGGGGAGCACCAAGAGCAGGGATATTCGTTCTTCAAGTGTCTCTCTGTGTGTGGGAACGGGGGTTGTGAGGCCGATTCGCGAAACTGCATATTGAATGAGCTTCTCACCGGCCGCGAACAATTCCCCCATGCGATCAGCTTCATGAAGATGATGTCGAAGCTCTGTATACGACGCAGCCAGATTGGCTGCGCCGGTTAGTTGCCGCGCTTTGAAGTACCGAAAATAGTAGTTAGCTGCGAGGTTATGTGCTTGTATCCACTCTCGCCCTTCTGACCGTAGGCGAGTAACGCTGATCTCGCGTGCCAGTGGATGAGGTACATCGCCGGCTGCCGTCCGCTCTAGCAGGAAACGGTCGAAGAGTTGTTTGCGAAGCGCCTCCGGCGTATCACGCCCGCCGGTAAATTGAGCGAGCGCCTCCTTTTTGAACGGCCTGCGATGCACGGAGAGCCACCGCATGAACTTGAGCAGATCAGCCTCCAGTCGCGGGAGCGCGCGTTCTAAAACCTCTCGTTCAAAATCTTCGACAAGCCCCGGGTCGAGCACGACATCCCCGGGCTTCCATAAATCGGGTGCGGCCGAGAGCAGCTCGTCCAGTCTTTCAGTACGAAGCCCAACGACGAGCGTCTTCAGGGCCCGCGGATTGCCACCCAGCCGATGAACAATCTCGCGTCGTCTCTCGGGTGGAGCGGCCTCTTCCAGATTCTGCGCTTTCAGGAGTTCTGTAAAAAAAGCTTCGGCCTCTTCGTCAAGCAGACCTTGAATCTCCTCAACGTGACAGTTCTCACTCCAACGCTCGGTCTTGATAAAACGATTGCTGATGAGCAGCAGGCGACCTTGAGAATGTGGAGAGTTGTTGAGGTCTTCAATCAGTTTCGCTAAGGTCGGCGGTGGTGTGCTCTTGTCTTTAGGGAGCAGCCGTTGAAATTCGTCGATGATGATCAGGATTTGCTTGTGACGGAGAACCTCAAGCAACGCCTTATCGAGCTTCGCTTTGTTACCTTTGTCGAGCTCTTGCACCAAGTCCGGCAGCCCGTGAGCTTCGAGGGCGATAGCTAACTCCAACAAGAGGTCAACCACCGGGTCGGCCGAGTCCATCTGAGGTTCTACCGGGTCAAGACTATGCGGTATGTTTTCGGCCACGGCCAGAGCCAGTTGACTCTTCCCGCAACCCGGGAATCCCTGCAAGATAGCGACAGGCGGCCCGTCCACCAGCCACCGATTCACAAGCTGGTCTAAAATTTTGTCTCGTTGCTGGCCGTGAAATCTAAATGCCATCGAAGAGTTCCTGTTTGAGATGAGGACTTGGTCACGTCTGCTCGCCGGAATCAACCTCTTCTGTCAAGAGATTTGGCTCACCCGTTGGGCACCTACTTTTACCGCTCTCGACAGCCAAAACTCAACCCTTATGCGTCTCACATTATAACCCTTTGTCACTGCTTGCGACTCCCGGGTTTGACCGCCGGGACGCCTTGGGCGCAGAGGGGGCAGTCGGCGGGGGCGAGGGCCGGGACTTCGAGCGTGGCGAGAGCGCTGCGCGGGACGCCCACGTCTGCACGGCCGCCGGAACGGTCGATGATGGAGGCGGCTCCGACGACGAGCGCACCCGCCGCGCGTAGAGCGTCGCAGGTCTCGCGCGTCGAGCCCCCCGTCGTGATCACATCTTCGACCACGAGCACGCGCTCGCCCGGGCGCACGTTGAAGCCGCGGCGCAGCGTCATCTTTCCTGCCTCGCGCTCCGCCCAGATGAAGCGGACGCTCAGCGCGCGCGCGACCTCCCAGCCGATGATGATGCCGCCGATGGCGGGGGCCACGACCGTCTCGACCGAGGGCGCGCCGACCTGCTCGGCGATGGCGCGGCCGAACGCTTCTGCTTCCGAAGGGTGCTGAAGCACGAGCGCGCATTGCAGGTATTGAGCGCTGTGCAGCCCGCTCGTCAGCACGAAATGGCCTTCCAAAAGCGCGCCCGTCCGGCGGAATCTCTCGACGACTTCCTCGCTGTTCATCCGCGGTATCCTTCACTTTCCCGCGCCGCTCGGCTAAACTGCGGCCCGATGCAGACCTTCCGCAACCTCGTACCGGACTCGGCGCTCGTCGAAGAGACTATCAGGCTTTTGCATTCCAGCGGCGGGCGCGCACCCGCCACAGAGGTCTGCGCCAACGTCCTCGAACTACCCGACCTCGACGAAGCCGCCGCCTCTTCGCTCGTCAACGAGCTCATCGGCGAGGACTGGCGCCTGCGCGTCACCGCCGACGGCTTTGAGGTCGAGGTGCTCTGCGAAGATGACGAGTGCCGCGCGCTCTCTGAGACCGACTTCGTCGTCTTCGACATCGAGACGACGGGGCCGAAGATGCCTCCGTCGCGCATCATGGAGATCGGCGCGGCGCGCGTGCAGGCGGGGCGCATCGTCGGCGAGTTTCAGACGCTCGTCAATCCGCTCATGCCCATCCCGCCCTTCATCGCGGGGCTCACAGGCATCCGCGACGAGATGGTCGCCGACGCTCCCACCTTCGACGAGGTCGCCGCCCACTGGCTCGACTTCGCGGGCACCTCCGTCCTCGTCGCGCACAACGCCGTCTTCGACGTGCGCTTCATGAATCACGAAGTCTCAAACATCTTTCCCGGCCAACGGATGATGAACTCGCACATCTGCACGGTCTCGCTTGCGCGCCAACTCCTGCCCGAGCTGAAGAGCTTTCGTCTCGCCGCGCTGGCCGAGCACTTCTCCGTCCCGCATCGCACGCGCCACCGCGCGGGCGACGACGCACGCGCCACCGCGCGCGTCTTCCTGCGACTGCTCGAACATCTCGCAGAGCACGGCGTCCAAGACCTCAACGGCGCGCGCCGCTTCCAGAAGACTCTGCCCGCCGACGGCAACGGCCACGCCAGCAAGGCCGGAAGTGTTTGAACTTCAGTAGCCAGTAGCCGGTAGTCAATAGGCTCTGCTCTGCGGAGGTTATTGATGACAGCCGCGCGGTTCGAGCGACGAAGTTTTTTCTACTGACTACCGGCTACTGGCTACTTCTTTTCGCTTCAGCAACCCGCGGACGACAAACACGACGACGACGAGCGCGGCCACCCCGAGGCCGACCGCGGGGTAGTTCTTCGCGAGCACCTCTTTGGCCTGCTCACCGTAGCGGACGGCGAGGAAGCCTTCGAGGAAGAAGCGGAAGGCGCGCCCGACGGCGACGGCCGCGGCGAAGCGCATGAGGCTTAAACGAAAGACACCGGCCGTGATGACGAAGAGCTTGAAAGGGAAAGGCGGCGGCAGCACCGACGCGACCAGCACGGACAGCACGTCGTAGCGGTCTACCAGCTCCTTGACGCGCGCCTGCTTCTGCGGCGGGAACTTTTCCAGCGCGCGCCGCCCCGCGCGCCTTGAGATGTAGTAGAGGATGACGCAGCCGACGACCGACCCCGCGGTCGCCGCGATGGCGTAGAGCGGCATCAGCGCCGGGCTCTTCGTCGAGAGCAGCAGCATCACCGCGTCCGGCCCGCCGGGGAGAGGGATGAGCGCCGAGTCGAGGAGCGCGATAGCGAACAGCCCGAACGCGCCCCACGTGACCAGATACTCCACGACGCTCGTCAGCCCATTCGTGATCTTACGAAGCAGCCACTTCACGTTTTATCTGCGGCCCTCCCGTCTACGCTTCCTTCAACTTTTGTCTCGTCGGCAATCTCGACCGCCGTCTGGCGCGGCGTGCGGATGTGCTTGAAGAGCACGTAGCAGCCGGCGCCCAAGACGACCAGCGCGCCGACGCCGCTCAGGATATAGAGCCCGTTGGCGCGCATGAAGACCAAGACCTGCTCGCCGTAGAAGACCGCCAGCGTCCCCTCGACGATGTAGCGCACGCTGCGCGCAATCATCACCGTCAGCATGAAGCGCCAGCGCGGATATTCGAGCGCGCCCGCCGTTGCGACGAAAATCTTGAACGGCATCGGCGGCGGCAAAAGCGCCGGCACCGCGAGCGCAAGGAACCCGAAGCGCGCATACGCACGCTCGACCTTCGCGATGTTCTCGGCGCTGAAGCGGCGGCGCATCACGGCCTGACCGCCGCGTCGCATGATGGTGTAGAGCACGAGGCAGCCGATGACCGAGCCCGTGGCGGCGAAGAGTGGGAAGTAGAAGACGGACTTTGGGTCGCTGTAGCAGCGCGCGACGACGAGGTAATCGTTAATCTCAGGCAGGCTCAGCAGCGAGGAGTCGAGCGCGCCGATGAGTATCATCGCGGGCGCGGCGACGTAGATCGGTACATCGACAATAAAATCATGAAGCCGAGTGACAAGCTCATGCAGCCAATGTCCGAATTCGGCCAGCCAGTCGAACATAAAAGCGTTGACGAAGCGCAAATGAAAAAGGTGACGAGCTAAATCAATGTAACTCGTCACCTGTCACTTGTCACTCGTCACTTTTTTATTTGACCGGCGTGAAGACGGAGGGCGTGTCGTAGGTGACGCCGAAGGTGACGCCGGAGCGCGGGCTGAACTCGGTCAAGCCCTTGATGCCCGCGGCGTCGAAGCGCAGGCCGGCGGCCTTGACCTGTAGACCGAAACGAAATTCGCCGAGCGACTCGGTGCCCAGCGGCGCCGCGCCGCCGCGCGTGTTGGCGCGACCGTTGACCTCGGCCGCGAGGTTCACGGTCTTGTTGACGTGGAAGATGCCGCCGAGCCCGTAGAGCAGCATGTCGTTCTGCGTGAAGAGGCGCGCCGGCGCGGTGTAGATGCCGAGGCCGAGGTTGCCGAACGTGTTCAGGCGACCCTCGCTCCCGAACTTCTTACCCAACAGAATGATGCCGAACGCGTTCGTGTTGTTGAGCCCGATGCCGCGCGCCTCGTTCGAGTTCGGCAGCTCCACTCCGAACTTGAAGCCTAAGGCAGGGCCCCGCCGCGTCTCGTTGCGCAGCTTGATCTTCGTCGCCAGACGAAAGTCGCCCGTATCGTTCGTCGAGTTGTCGCCGGGAGTAATCGTGAGCGGGAAGGCAGAGGTGCCGCGCGTGTTGATGCTCAAGAAGTTCTGCGCCACGCCCTCAATCGAAAATTCGACGTTGGGCGAGAGGCCGACGTGGACGCCGAGGACGCCGACGCGCGTCAGGTCGCCGGTCAGACCCGACGCGGGGAACTTCGCATCCTGCATGAAGTCGATGCCGACCTGCACACGGAGCGAGCCCGGTTCGAGCACGTCCACATCCTCCGTGATGAGCGGACGCTGCTGCGCGCGCGCTGCGTTGCAGAGCACAAGCGCGAACGTGAGCGCGCACAGGGCGCGGGCGGCTTTCGAGAGTTGAGAAGGCATGTCTGTTGTAATGGTCTCGCTCGAAGAAACTTAAGACGACGGCCGGATTGTATAAGTCGCTCGCAATCTTTTCAAACTGAAATCTCTTTCCCAATAGAAAATTTTGGAAGAAGATACGTGCCTCGTACGTCTATGGTGCCGAGAGTTCGGGCGGAGGAGAGGATGGAGAGCGTCGTCTTGACGGGCGAAGAAGCGCGGGGCGAGGCGGTCATCGAAGCTTGCAAGCAGGGCGACCGCGAGGCGTTCCGCTGCCTGTTCGAGCGGCACAAAGACCGCGTCTACTCCGCGTGATGCTTTTGAAGTACTTCGAGGAGGCTTGAAGAGAGCACGCCCGCCATCCGCCGCGTGTGGCGCGGGCTGTGGCGTTGAAAGGAGTAGAAGTGCCGTCAACCAGTCGCTTACTTTACGTCGTCACACTCTTGCTGCTCGCGCTCCTGCCCGCAGCGGCTATTGCTCATCCCGCGACGGGCATCGTCGTTGACGCGCAGGGTCGCATCCTCTTCAGCGACCTCGAAACCGTGTGGCGGCTCGACGCGAGCGGGCGGCTCACTGTCTTTCGTCCGGCCGTCCGAGGCCGACACGTACACGAGCTGTCGATTGATAAAGAGGGCAACGTTTACGGCGCCGACATCACCTACGAGCCTTCGACGGTGAAGTGGATAGAAGCCGTCTGGCGACGCACGCCCGACGGGCGCGGGGAGTCGTACCTCGTCGCGCCCACCGCCGAACATCCGCCCGGCATCTCCGTCCGGCGCGATGCGGAGGGTAATACCTACTTCGTCAAGCAGGACAACTACACCAACCGCGAGACGCTCATCATGAAGCGCACGGCCGGCGGCGAGGTGACGACGTTCGCGGGCGGCGCTTACGGGCACGCGGACGGTCGCGGCACGCAGGCGCGCTTCCGAAGCATCGGCGGCATGGCCTTCGGCGGCGACGGCTCGCTCTACGTGACCGACTCCGGAGACCTGCGTCGCGTCGGGCCGGACGGAGACGTGCGGACTCTGGCGCAGGGGCTCGAAGTACAACTGCCCGACGACACGGAGAGCGGATACGGTGGACTGATGGGGCTCGCCGCCGATGCGGGCGGCAACGTGTACGTCGCCGACTACGGCCGCCGTCGCGTGTTGAAGGTCGCGGCCGACGGGAAGGTCACGCGGGTCGTACGCGCCGATGCGCCGTGGTCTCCGTCGGGCGTCGCCACGACGAGAGACGGCAGAGTCCTCGTCCTCGAAGTCGGCTTCACGCCGCCGAACGCCTACAGCGGCCCGCGCGTCCGCGAGCTTTTACCCGGCGGGACTTTGAAGGTACTCGCGACCGTGGGGCAGAAGGAGAACGGCGCGGCTCCTCTTTCATCCGAGCGTGACGCGAACGCGCAAGCGAGCGTTGGAGTAGCAAACGAGGAGAACGTCGAACGCGTTGAGCGCGCGCTCGGGCTCTACTTCGCTTTCGGCGTCGTCGCCATCGGTGCAGTCGCGGTGCTCAAAGGATTCGCGCGGAGGACGGGCCATCCCACAGACTGAGGGCGCGGCGCACGTGTGCTAACATCTGCGCCGAGCATGCTAGACAAACCTTTACTTCTCGGCGGCGAGTGGCGCACGACCGCGCAGACGCGCGAGGTGCGCTCGCCTTACAACTCGGAGCTGCTCGCAAACTTCTCCGTCGCGTCTGAGGCAGAGGTCGAAGAGGCGCTCGCAGCCGCCGCGCACGCTGCCGCGGAGATGCGCGAGTTGCCGCGCCACCGTGTCGCCGAATCGCTCCGCGCCATCGCCGACGGCATCCGCGCGCGCGCAGAGGAGTTTGCACGCACCATCGCGCTTGAAGCCGGCAAACCCATCAAGACCGCGCGCGCGGAGGTCGAGCGCGGCGTGATGACCTTCACTTACGCGTCGGAGGAGGCGCGCCGCTTCGCGGGCGAGGTCATCCCGCTCGACGGGCAGCCGAACGGCGCGGGGCGCACGGGTTGGACGGAGCGTTTCCCGCGCGGCGTCGTCTTCGGCATCACGCCCTTCAACTTTCCTCTCAACCTCGTCGCGCACAAGGTCGCGCCCGCGCTCGCCGCGCGCAACGCCATCGTCGTCAAGCCGAGCCCGCGCACGCCGCTCACCTCGCTCCTGCTCGGCGAAGTCTTCCTCGAATCGGGGCTGCCGCGCGCAGCCTTGCAGATCGTGCCGATGGAGATTGAGACAATCGACGCCGTGCTCGAAGACGAGCGCGTCGGGATGATCTCTTTCACGGGGAGCGCGGAGGTCGGCTGGCTCCTGCGCCGACGCGCCGCGCGCTGGGCCCTCGCGCTCGAACTCGGCGGCAACGCACCCGTCATCGTTGACGAGACGGCCGACGTGCGCGTCGCCGCAGAGCGCACCGCTGCTTCTGCCTTCGCCTACGCAGGTCAGGTCTGCATCTCCGCGCAACGTGTGCTCGTGCATGAGACAGTCGCCGCAGAGTTCACCGACCTCTTCGTCAACCTTGCAAAGTCACTCCGCCCCGGCGACCCGCTCGACGAAGCCACCGAGCTTTCCAACATGATTGACGAAGCAGCCGCGCGCCGCGCCGAAGGCTGGATCACCGAAGCCGTCGGCGCAGGCGCGCGCCTCCTCTGCGGCGGGCGGCGCGCGGGCTCGCTGCTTGAAGCGACCGTGTTGACGGACGTGCACGCAGAGATGCGCGTCTGCTCCGAAGAGGTCTTCGCGCCCGTCGCCACGCTCCAGACCTTCGGCGACTTCGAGGAGGCACTGACGGAGGCGAACCACACGCGCTACGGGTTGCAAGCGGGCATCTTCACGCGCGAGACTGCGCGCGCCCTGCGCGCCTTCCGCGTGCTCGACTTCGGCGGCGTTATCGTCAACGACTCGCCCGCCTTCCGCGTCGATAATATGCCCTACGGCGGCATCAAACTCTCCGGCGCCGGCCGCGAAGGCATCCGCTACGCGATGGAAGAGATGACCGAGCAACGCCTCATCGTTTTGAACGATGAACGATGAACGATGAACTGAAGACGGCTTGTCTTACAGTTCATCGTTCATCGTTCCTACTTCATACTTCCAACCGTTTCGCGTAAGATGCCTTCGCCTTTGATACCTTCCCTTTGAGGTTTCACCCGATGAATGCCAAGAGCCTCTTAACGCGTCTCGTCATCTCTCTGTCGTTTCTCTTAACGTCGCTCCCTTCTTTCATCTCAGCGCAGAGCGCCGCGCCGCAGACGGAGCCCGCCGTCGTGCGTCTGCCGGGTTTGAAGAAGGGCGTGAAGGTGAGACGCGACGAGCGCGGCATCGCTTACGTCGAGGCGGAGGACGAGTCAGACCTCTACTTCGCGCAGGGCTACGTGACGGCGAGCGACCGCCTGTGGCAGTTGGACTTGCTCAGGCGCACGGCGCGCGGCGAGTTGTCGGAGATATTCGGGAAGGCGACGCTCGAAGATGATAAGCGGCGGCGCGCATACGGCTTCGCGCAGGTGGCCGAGGCGAGCGCCGCGCAGGCCGACCCGCGCTCGCGCGCCGTGATGGAGGCGTACGCGGCCGGCGTCAACGCATACATCGACTCGCTCGACGATAAGAGTCTCCCCGCTGAGTTCCAACTGCTCGGCTTCCGCCCGCGTCACTGGACACCGGCCGACTCCTCCGCCGTCGGCAAGAACTTTGCCGAGGCGCTCTCGTCCACGTGGACGCTGGACATCGCACGCGCTGTCTTCGCCAACCTCCCACCGGAGAAGTTAACTGCGCTCTTCCCCGAAACCTCAACGCTCGACGTGCTCGTCGTCGGCTCGGACAAGACCGACAAGAAGCCAGCGACGCCCGCGAACCGCAGCTCTGCTCTGCCACGTCAGGCGAACTCAACCGAACTGCTCGACGAGCTCGCCTCCATTCAACAGACGGAGGCGGGCACGCGCGCTCGACTCGGGCTCTTTGCCGAAGACCTCGCCGCGAGCAACAACTGGGTCGTCTCGGGTAAGCGCACGGCGTCGGGCAAGCCTCTGCTCGCCAACGACCCGCACCTCGCGCCCTCTGCGCCCTCCATCTGGTACATGATTCATCTGAGCGCGCCGGGTCTGCGCGTCGCGGGCGTCACGGCCGCCGGCGCCCCCGGCATCATCATCGGGCACAACGAGCGCATCGCGTGGGGCTTGACGAATCTCGGGCCCGACGTGCAGGACGTTTACCGCGAACAGTTCGACCCGCAGAACCCGCGCCGCTACCAGACGCCCGCGGGCTGGCGCGACGCGGAGGTGCGCCGCGAAGAGATAAAAGTCCGCAAGTCATTCATCGGCACAGAGACCGAAGTCGTCCCCTTCGAAGTAACAGTCACGCGTCACGGCCCTATCGTTCTCAAGAAGGGCGCGGACGCTTACGCCTTGCGCTGGACGGCGCTCGCGCCCACGGCGACGGAGTTCAACGCCTTCTACAAACTGAACCGCGCGGGCAACTGGAAGGAGTTCGGCGAAGCGCTCAAGGACTACGGCGGCGCCACGCAAAACTTCGTCTACGCCGACGTGGACGGACACATCGGCTACTACGGCGCGGGGCTCATCCCCGTCCGTTCGAGCGGCGACGGAAGCCTCCCGTACGACGGCACGAAGGACGAGGGCGAGTGGAAGGGCTTCATCCCGTTCGCGGAGCTGCCGCACGTCCTCGACCCGCCCTCCGGCATCATCGTCACGGCCAACAGCCGCGTGGTGGGGCGCGACTACACGCACTTCCTCACGCACGCATGGGCGCCGCCCACGCGCTCGCGCCGCATCTACGACCTGCTCACGGCCAAGCAGAAGTTGACGGCCGACGACTTTCGCGCCGTGCAGTCGGACGCCTACACCATCTCCGGCGCGACCTTCGCGCGTGAGGTCGCCAAGGTCGCACGCGAGGCAGGGCTCGACGCGAAGGACGAGCATTGGCGCGAGACCGTCCGCCTCTTCGAGTCTTGGGACGGGCAGCTTGAGCCCGACGCGCGCGCCGCGCGCCTCGCCTTCGAGATGGCCGCCGCCTTCCGCACGAAGATACTCAACGGCGCGCTCGGCCCCGACCTCGCCAAAGAGTACCGCTGGCCCGCCAGCGCCATCTTCTTCGACCGCGTCATTCAAGAACGCCCGCGCGAGTGGCTGCCGAAGGAGTTCAACACCTACGCCGAACTGCTCGACGCCGCGCACCGCGAGGCGCGAGAGACTTTGACGAAGGCGCTGGGCGCCGACGAGACGAAGTGGACGTGGGGCGCGCGGCTGCCCGTCAACTTCCCGCACCCGCTCGCGTCCGTGCCCATGATCGGCAAGCCGTTCCAGATCGCGCCGTTCCCGCAGAGGGGCGGCGGCGGGCTCTTCGCGGCGCCGAACGTCGGCGCGTCGGTCTCGATGCGCCTCATCGCCGACGCCTCCGACTGGGACAAGACGCGGCACGGCATCGCGCTCGGCGTCTCGGGCGATCCGCGCAGTCCACACTGGCAGGATCAGCTCGACGACTGGCGCGCCGCCAACCCGCGCGTCTTCCCCTTCACTACTGCGGCGGTCGCACGCTCCGCGCAACTGACGCTGACGCTCGCGCCGAAATAGCATCAAGTCGATCTCAAAGCGGTCGTGAAGATGGCGGAAGACGAAACGAAAAAACGCGGCAAGGCGGGCGGCGCAAGCGGCCTGAGCCTTCGACTCTTCTTCGCAGTAGAGCTACCCGGTGAAATCCGCGAGGCCGCAGCCGCCCACGCCGCGCGCCTGCGTCACGAGTTCCCCGCCGCGCGCGCGAGTTGGACGCGCCCCGAGAGTCTTCATCTGACGTTGAAGTTCCTCGGCGAGGTCGAAGCCATCCGTCTCGACGCTCTCCAACACGCCGCCGTCACCGCCGCAGCCGCGCTCGCCCCGTTTGCGTTGACCATCGAGGGCGCGGGCACGTTCCCCCCGCGCGGCACGCCGCGCGTCCTCTGGCTCGGCGTCGGCGGCGACTCCGCCCAACTCTCCCGCCTACAATTCCGTCTAGATAGAGAGGGCGTGTATGTGGGCTTCCCGCGCGAGTCCAAGCCCTTCAGGCCGCACCTCACGCTCGCACGCCTGCGCGCATTCCAGCGCCCCGAGGTCGTCGCCGCGCTCTCCGAAGCGCACCGCCGCACGCCCTTCGGCCCGCACGTATTTCAGGTCTCAGACTTCGTCCTCATGCGCAGCGAACTCGGCCCCGGCGGCTCGCGCTACACCCCGCTGTCGTATCATGCGTTTTGAGACTCGTTCGAGCGTGCTCATACCTAAATACTGTTAACCACCGTAGACGCAGAGACACGGCTTGAAGGCAATCAGTCTTCAAGCCGTGTCTCTCTAGTCTACGGTGGTTAATCCTTTATCAAGCGTTCGGCAACTGGCGCGGGCGGCCGGACGGCAACTGTTGGCCGCCGCCGTCGTCCTTACGCTTGTCGCCCGTCTCGGCGAACATCTCCTTGATGACGCCGACGCTCGAAAGCATGGCCGAGGTCTCGACCGGCATGAAGATAACCTTTGAGTTCTGGCCGAGCGACATCTCTTTCAAGCTCTCGATGTAGCGTTGCGTGATGAGGTACTGCGCGGGGTTGCCGTGGTCGAGCATGACGCGGGCGACCTGCGAGATGGCCTCGGCCTCTGCCTCCGCGTTGCGGAGCCGCGCCTGTGCCGCGCCTTCGGCCGCGAGGATGGCCGACTGCTTCTGCCCTTCGGCACGCGTGACGGCGGCCTGCTTCTCGCCCTCTGCGCGCGTGATGGCGGCCTGCTTGTCGCCCTCGGCCTGAAGCACCAGCGCGCGGCGCGTGCGCTCGGCCGTCATCTGCTTCTCCATCGTGACGCGCACGTCCTCGGGCGGGTTGATGTTCTTCACGTCCACGCGCGTCACCTTCACGCCCCACTTGTCCGTCGCCTCGTCGAGCCCGATGCGGAGCTTCGCGTTGATCTGGTCGCGCTGCGAGAGCGTGTGATCCAAGTCCATGTCGCCGATGACGGCGCGCATGCCCGTGATGGTCAACTGGACGATGGCGCCGATTAAGTCTGCGACTTCGTAGACGGCCTTGATGGGGTCGGTGATCTGCCAGTAGACAACCGAATCGACGTGGATGGTCACGTTGTCGCGCGTAATCACAGGCTGCGGCGGGAGGTCGATGTACTGCTCGCGCAGGTCGATGGAGGCGAGCCCCGGCCGGACGTTCGTCCAGTAGACGCCGCGCGGCTTGTCGAGGAACGGGACGATGACGTTTAGGCCGCTCGCCGCGACGCGGCTGAAGCGCCCCAGCCGCTCGATGAGCATGACAGTCGCCTGCGGCACGATCTTAATCGTCTTGGCCGCGATGACGAGCGCCGCGATGGCGATGAAGAGGAAGAAGAAGAGAATACCGATTTCCATGTGACCTCCGGGGGTGATGACAATTTCAAGTTTGAAATTGCAAAGTTCAAATGCTTCAGGCAGGTTCGGGCGAGACTATAACGGATTGCCTCAACCTTTTGGAAGAGTTGTGCGCGGAGGTTGCCAGCCGCCAAGCGCTTCTTCGAGCACGCGCGCGGCCAGGAGCACGCGCCGCTCCTCGTGCGGGCGGCCGACGACCTGTACGCCGATGGGGAGCCCCGCGCTGTTGCGACCCGCGGGCACGCACGCGGCCGGCAGGTCGAAGACGTTCGCCGCGTGCGCGTGCGCGAAGGCGCGGAACGTTGCGACGCTGCGCCCCTCGACCTCGACGCGCCCGAACTCTTCGTGCCTGAACGCGGGCACGGCTCCGACCGGCGCGATGAAGAGAGGCGTCCGCTCCATCCAACGCAGCAACGTCCCGCGCACGCGGTCGCGCTCCTCCCAAGACGTAAGCACTTTCTCTAACGGAGGCTCGCCCCAACGCTCCGCGCGCTCAAGAATGACACGCGCCGCGCGCCCCGCCTCCGCTTCCCTCCCCTCGTAGGCCGCGCGCACGAGCCGCTGCGTCGCGTACTCGAAGAGCGAGAGCCACAGCCCCGTGGCCTCAACGACTCCGGGCGGCACTTCTTCAACAACGTCGAGCCCTGCATCAGTCAAAGCACGCGCCGCATTCTCCAACACCGCACGCGTCTCCGCCGACACGAATGCCGCACCGTCATCTGTGTAGAAGGCGACCCGCATCCCCTTCAACATCCCGCGCGCGTGGGACGCATCAGTCAAGACTCCTTCGTCAACGCCGGAGAGCGCTTCGTAAAAGAGACGCAGGTCATCGACCGTGCGCGCGAGCGGGCCGAGCGTCGCGCCGAGCGAGTGAAGACTCGACATCGGGGGCATGTGTCCACCCCTCGGCACGCGCCCTGTCGTCGGCTTCAGTCCCGCAACGCCGCAGAAGTGCGCGGGGATGCGTATCGAGCCCGCGAGGTCGCTCCCGAGACTCCCCGCCGTCATGCACGCGGAGACGGCCGCCGCGCAGCCTCCGCTCGAACCACCGGGCGTGCGTTCGAGGTCGTGCGGATTGTTCGTCCTCCCGAAGACCGGATTCTCCGAAGTGTAGTCGAGCGCGAACTCCGGGCAGTTCGTCTTACCCAAGATGACCGCCCCCTTCGCGCGCAGACGCGCAACGGCCGGCGCGTCCTCCTCGGCCACATACTCAGCGCGCACGCGCGACCCGCAAGTCGTGCGCAAGCCCCGCACGTCAATCGTATCCTTGACTGTTACGGGCACGCCGTGAAGCGCACTCAACACGTCGCCACGCACGACCGCCGCCTCCGCCTCGCGCGCACGTTCGAGCGCATCGGGCGCGAGCGTCACGACAGCATTGAGTGTTGGATTCGCGCTCTCGATGCGACGCAGGTAAGCCTCGAACACCTCGACCGGCGAGACCGCGCGCGCGCGTATCAGACGACCGAGTTCGGTCGCAGACAGGCGTGTTATCTCTTCTCCTTCAGAGCTGTTCATACGACCTTTGCGAGAAACTCTTCCGCCTCCGCGCTCGAACGAAGGATGTGGATGTGCTTGCCACCTGAGAATGCTTCCAGCCTTTTAAGAATCTTCGGCCGGCTGTGCCGCGGGTAGTTCCAGACCCAGAGCAGGAAGATCAGGAACTCCCGGTCGAGATTCTCGCGGCAGCCCTCGGCCATGTCAGGGCGGCCGGCGCCCCTGTACCTCAACGCCCGCTTGATGACGCGCCACGTACAGACCGTCCGCGGCAGGTCGAGGAAGACGACCGCGTCGCAGGCCGCGAGCCTCACGTCGAGCGTGCCCGAGTAGTTGCCGTCCATGACCCACGACTCGCGCGCGCACATCGCTTCGACATTCCGGCACCACTCATCCTTCGACGGCTCGACCCAGCCGGCGCGCCAGTACGCGCGGTCGAGATGTATGACCGGGAGCCCGAGCCGCTCGCCCAGACGGCGCGCGAACGTAGACTTGCCCGCGCCGCCCGAGCCTATCACCAGCACCCTCTTCATGACCGCGCGCTGTGACGCTGAAGCAGCTCGACGAACTTCCGCGCGGCCGTCGAGAGCACACGGTCGCTGCGGTAGACGACGCCGACGGCGCGCTCCCACTCGGGCTCGACGAGCGGGACGACGGCGAGTTGCCCCGAGCGAGCTTCATCCAACACCGACGGCCGCGGGACGACGGCAACGCCGAGTCCGACCTCGACGGCGCGCTTGATGGTCTCGATGTTGTCGAACTCTGCAACGCGCTGGACTGTGACGCCGTGCGCGCGGAGGATGCGGTCGGTGGCGCGGCGCGTCGGGATGTCGCGCTCGAAGTGTATGAAGTTCTGCCCCTGCAAGTCTGACGCGCGCAGCTTCTTGCGCCGCGCGAGCGCGTGCTCGGGGCGACAGATGAAGACCAGACGGTCGCCGCCGAGCGGCACGATCTCAAGGCCGCGCCGCTTCTCCGGGTAGGCGACGACGCCGAGGTCAACGCCACCGCTCAAAACGTCGCGCACGACGCGCGTCGTGCGGCTGTATTCGAGGTCGATCTTGGCGCGTGGATAGAGCGCCATGAACTCGCGCACGACGGGCGGCAGCTCGTGGAGCCCGACGCTGTAGACGGTGGCGACGCGCACCGTCCCGCCCACCGTGCCCGAGAGTTGGCGCATGCTCTCTTCGAGCCGGCCGTAGGCCGAAAGCACTTCGCGACTGGCCTCGAAGAAAGCCTCGCCGGCCTGAGTCAAATGCATCTCGCGCCGGCCGCGGACGCGCTCAAGGAGCCGCCGCTTGAACTTGCCTTCGAGCCCGCGCACCTGCTGGCTGACGGCCGACTGCGTGACGAAGTTGCGCTCGGCCGCCTGCGAGAAGCTCCGCGTCTCGACGAGGTCACAGAAGATTTTCAGCGTTTCAATCTGCACAGCTAATATAAGAACCTCTCAGATGTTCGCTCTATATTTTTCATTTTATCTTATATTCGCGCTGGACTAAACTGGCACGTAGAGGAGCAGCCCCCGTGTCCGCACAACCGACATCGACGCAGAAGTTGGGCGGAGGCGAGCGCTTCGCGGCCGGGCTGACGCTCGGCGAGGCGCGCGCGCGTATGTTCGAGCTGGGCGGGCTCGGGGACGACGGCGGGTACGACGACGCATGGGTGAAGTTGAAACTCTGGCGCATCCCTTTGGCGTTCCCGAACACGGAGGGACGAAAGCGGGCCGTCAGGTTCCACGACCTGCACCACGTCCTGACCGAGTACCCGACGACGTGGCGCGGCGAGTTCGAGATTGCGGCGTGGGAAGTCGCGGGCGGCATCCGGCGCTTCTGGGTCGCGTGGCTGCTCGATCTGTTGGGCTTCGCCTGCGGGCTCGTCCTCTTCCCGCGCGCCGTCTACCGCGCGTTCGTGCGTGGCCGGCACAGCACGAATCTCTATGGCGACGAGTGGGACGAGTCGATACTCGGGCGGCGTGTCGGCGAGGTGCGGCACAGACTGAAGTTAGATAAGGAAGAAGCGCGACCGACGAGGGACGACCGCGCCGCGTTCGCCGTCTGGGCCGCGGCGAGCGCCACCGCGTATGTCGCCACGGGCGCCGTCATGCTGGCTCCGGTGTTCGCGTTGGCGGCAGTTCTGTGGGTGTATTTCGCGCGTTGACGCGCGCGATTGCTTTTCCGCGTCGCGTCGTTATAATCATGGCCGACCTACCAGACTTAAACGTAACAGCGCTGAAGGAGAGGCACTTCTGACATGGCCGTCCGTCTGA
>JBJMGQ010000345.1:0-3789 GCA_045807845.1 Pyrinomonadaceae bacterium
GATCGTTTCGGGCGGCCCCTGCGCTACCACCTTGCCGCCCTGGGCGCCGCCTTCCGGGCCCAGGTCGATCACCCAATCCGCGGAGCGGATGACGTCGAGGTTGTGCTCGATGACGACGATCGAGTGGCCCGCCTCGAGGAGCTTCCTGAACGAGCGCATCAGCTTGGCGATGTCGTCGAAGTGCAGGCCCGTGGTCGGCTCGTCGAAGAGGAAGAGCGTGCCCTTGCGCGCGACCGGCTGGCGCGACGCGTTGCGCCTCGCCGCCCGAGAGCGTCGTGGCCGACTGTCCCAGACGCAGGTAGCCTAAGCCAACGTCGTCGAGCACACGCAGGCGATTGGCAATCTTCGTGGTGTCGCGAAAGAAGTTCATCGCCTCGCGGACAGTCATGCTGAGCACGTCGTTGATGCTCTTGCCGCGGTAGCGCACGTCCAGCACAGTCGGCTTGAAGCGCGTGCCCTTGCACTCCTCGCAGACCAGCTCGACATCCGCAAGGAACTGCATCTCGACCGTCACCGTGCCGTCGCCCTCGCACACGTCGCAGCGCCCGCCGGGGACGTTGAAGGAGAAGTGCGAAGGGTCGAAGCCCTTCGACTGCGCGTCGCGCGTCTGCGAGAAGACCTCGCGGATGGCGTCGTAGACCTTGATGTATGTGACCGGGTTCGAGCGCGGCGTGCGGCCGATGGGCGACTGGTCAACTAAGATCACGTCGTCAACATTCGTTGTGCCCGCAAGCTCTCGGAAACTTCCGACCTGCCCCTGCCACTCGCCGCGCTGCTTCTTCATGCCCGCGTAGATCACGTCGTGGACGAGCGTTGACTTGCCCGAGCCCGAGACGCCCGTGACGCAGACGAGCATCTCAAGCGGGATGTCCACGTCAACGTTCTTGAGGTTATGCTCGGACGCGCCGCGGACGGAGATTTTTTTCTTCTTCACGGGGCGGCGCTGCTTGGGCTCCTTGATCTCAGCCTCGCCGCGCAGGTACTTGCCCGTGAGCGTCGCGCCGGATTTGAGCAGGCCGTCGAAGTCGCCCTCGTAGATGACCTTGCCGCCCAGCTCGCCCGCCGCTGGGCCGATGTCGAGGATGTGGTCGGCGGCGCGCATCATCTCTTCGTCGTGCTCGACGACGAGGACTGTGTTGCCGATGTCGCGCAGGTTGTGCAGGAGGTTGATGAGCCGCTCCGAGTCGCGCGGGTGCAGACCAATCGAAGGCTCGTCCAGAACGTAGAGCGCGCCGACGAGCGAGGAGCCGAGGTTGGTCGCGAGCTGTATGCGCTGCGCCTCGCCGCCCGAGAGCGTGGAGGCGAGGCGGTCGAGCGTGAGATAGTCGAGCCCCACGTCAACGAGGAACTTCAAACGTCGTCTAACTTCAAACAGAACCTTGTCGGCGATGGCCGACTGCTCGGGCGAAAGCTCAAGCGAGTCGAAGAAGACGGCCGCGTCTTTAATCGACAGCGAGCAGACCTCGGGCAGCGTCCGTCCGCCGACCTTCACGTCGCGCGCCTCCTGCCTGAGCCGCCCGCCACCGCAGTCGGGGCAGAGCGTGTAGCCGCGATACTTGGCGAGGAAGACGCGGACGTGGAGCTTGTACTTCTTCGTCTCCAGCCACTCGAAGAAGCCGCGCACGCCGCTGAAGCCGCTGCGGCCGTCGATGACGGCGCGTTGCTGTTGCTTCGTCAGTTCTTGAAAGGGAACGTCGAAGGGAATCTTCTCCTGCTTGCAGAAGCGGCGCAGCTCCGTGCGCGCCCAGTCGTACTGCGGCTTCGTCCAGGGCTCGACGGCGCCCTCGGCGAGCGAGAGCGCGGGGTTGGGGATGACGAGGTCGATGTCGAGGCCGATGGTGTTGCCGAAGCCCTGACAGGTCGGGCACGCGCCGTAGGGGTTGTTGAAGCTGAACAGGCGCGGCTCGGGCTGCGCGTAGAGCGTGCCGTCGTACTTGCACTCGAAGCGCTCGTTGAACTTCAAGGTGCGCGGCGCATCTTCAGCCGTAGTGCCGACCGGCTGGACGAGCGCGGTGCCGTGCCCCTCTGTGAAGCAGGTCTCGAAGGAATCGACCAGACGCTCGCGCACGTCGGCGCTTGCGACGAGGCGGTCAACAAGGATGTAGACGCCCTCGAAGCCGGGGCGCGTGTAGTCGTCGGGCGAGCGCAGCTCGACCGTCTCGCCGTCGGCGAACAGGCGCGTGAAGCCGCGCTGCATGAGGCTCATCACATGCGCCGTCACCGCGCGCCGTTCGAGCACGGCGTTCGACGTTTGTTTAGACGGCCTCTTCTTCGACTTCGACGCTGTCTTGCCGTTGCCGTTCTCCTCGACGCGCAGGCCGGCCTCGGCGGGGAAGAGGACGTAGAAGCGCGCGCCCTCGGGCAGAGTTTCGAGCACCTCCTGCGCGGAGGACTCGGGCGAGTCCTTATGCACCTCTCGGCCGCAGACGCGGCAGTAGGTGATGCCGACGCGCGCGTACAAGAGCCGCAGGTAGTCGTAGACCTCGGTCTGCGTGCCCACGGTCGAGCGCGGGTTGCGCGTCGAGTTCTTCTGTCGAATGGCGATGGCCGGCGGGATGCCGAGGACTTCGTCCACGTCCGGCTTGTCCATCCGTTCGAGGAACTGGCGTGCGTAGGCCGACAGCGACTCGACGTAGCGACGCTGACCCTCGGCGTAGATGGTGTCGAAGGCGAGCGACGATTTGCCGGAGCCGGAGACGCCGGTGACGACCGTCAGCTTCTCGACGGGAATGGTGAACGAGACGTTCTTCAGGTTGTTGACGCGCGCGCCGCGGACGATGATTGCTTCTTGACTCATGTCTGAAAATACACGCCGTCGCCCACGGTGAACTCTCGGGAGGTGGGGCGAACCGCCAATGATACCCCGAATCGCGACGCAGGCGAAATGGGGCCGCGGCGGGCAGCGTTCACGCCATAAATTTTAACTTTTCGACACGGCGCGAACAGAGGCGGTCTCTAACATCCGGCCGTAAACGGCGGGACGTATAGGACACGATGACTCCAAAAACAGAGAAGATGACGACCCCGAGGCTCGGGCTCGTCTGCATCACGACTTCGGGCGAGGTGAGATATAAGACCGTCACGCGCAAGCGCCTCTTGCAGTTCGACGGCGTCGAGCAGAAGCGTCTGCTGCGCGAACTCTACGCGGCGAACCTCGCGCGCCTGAACGGGGCGCTCGACTTCTGCGCGGGGCGGGGACTACGTCTCTACCGCATGACCTCCGCGCTCTTTCCCTTCGCAGACGACGAGGCCGGCTCGGACGTGCTCGAAGAGTTTTCAGACGAGCTGAAGCAGGTGGGGGCGCGCGCCGCCGAACTCGGCATCCGGCTCGTGCTCCACCCAGACCAGTTCGTCGTGCTCAGCTCCGACTCGCCGCAGACCGTCGCCAACAGCGTCAAAATTCTCGAATCGCACGCGCGCGTCATGGACATGCTCGGCCTGCCGCGTAGCCCTTGGGCGCTCATCGAGATTCACGGCGGGAAGGGTGGGCGGAGCGAGAGGTTGATTGAACAGACGGAGCGGCTGCCCAAGGCCGTGCGCGCGCGCATCGCGTTCGAGAACGACGAGTACATCTACTCGGCCGCGGAGATTCTCGAAGTGTGTAGAAGGGCGGGCGTCCCGATGGTCTTCGACGCGCACCATCACGTCGTACACGAGGGGCTCGAATCTTACGATCACCCGAGCATCGCCGAGATGGTCGAGGCCGCGCGCGGGACGTGGCCGAATCCCGAGTGGCAGCTCGTCCACATCTCGAACGGCCGAACCTCTTTCTGTGACCGGCACCACAGC
>JBJMGQ010000346.1:0-5947 GCA_045807845.1 Pyrinomonadaceae bacterium
GCGGGCGTGGGATTGTAGACGGGGGGCGCCAGTCTCTTCCTCTCTTCCTGAAGGCGCAGGTACATGCCGACGCCCTTGGAGATCATCCCCGCGGCCGGCAGGAACAGCCAGTATCCCCACGCGAAGCCGCCCGGCATCCGCATGATGACGGCGAGGGCGATCAGGACGAAAGCGACGCCCATGAAAACGTTCTTGACCGCGCGCTCGATGCTTGGCGGGCCGTAACGACTGTTTCGGCGGCGGCCGTGCCGCGTCTCCTCGACGGCGGCCAGACGCTCCGCGAGCGCGCCCGTCATGGCCTGCGGCACCAAACTAATGTCTGTGCCGCAGGCCCGACAGAACTTCGCGTCGTCCCCGTTCGGCGTCGCGCACTTCGGACAGAACATCTGCTTGAACCTCCTTGGGAGTGATAAGTGATGAGTGATAAGTGATAAGAGAAGACATGGCCCGCTCTTCCTTCTTATCACTCATCACTTATCACTTATCACTTCGTCTCCTCTGTACGTCTCTTCGCGACGTGCGGTTCGCTGGCGGACGGCTTCGTAGAGGACGATGCCGGCGGCGACCGAGACGTTGAGCGATTCGATGCGGCCGCGCAGAGGGATGCGGACGAGCACGTCGCAGCGCTCGCGCACGAGCCGGCGCAGTCCCTCGCCCTCGCCGCCGAGCAGGAGCGCGCAGGGCTGCGTCCAGTCCCAATCCGTGTACGAAGTCTCGGCCGCGGCCGCGGTGCCGATTGTCCAGACGCCGCGCTCCTTCAGCTCTTCGATGAGCCGCACGACGTTGGCCGCACGCGCGACGGGCACGTATTCGAGCGCGCCCGCCGCGGCCTTCGCCACCGTCTCCGTCAGACCCGCCGCGCGCCGCTCGGGGACGAAGACGCCATGCGCGCCCGCGCACTCGACCGTGCGGATGACCGCGCCGAGGTTGCGCGGGTCTTCGACGCCGTCGAGCACGACCGCGAGCGGCGGGTCTGCGGTGCCGACGCGCGCGGCGAGTTGATCAAGCAGCTCGTCGGCGTGCGTGTAGTGCGCCGCGGCGATGGTCGCGATGACGCCTTGATGGTTGGCGCCCGCGGCGATGCGTTGCAGCTCCGTGCGCGGCACACGCCGGACGGGGATGTCCGCGTAACGCGCAATCTCAAGAATCTCCCTCAGCCTCGACTCGTGCGCGCCCTCGGCCAGCGTCAAACGCTCGATGGGACGCGCGCCCGCGCGCAGTGCTTCGAGCACGGGCTGCACGCCGAAGACGTGCGCGCCGTCGTCCGCCGCGTCGAGTCTTCGAGCGGGCACGCGCGTCTCGGTTGGACGTGTGAGCGGCGGGCGCTCGCCTTGTGTGGTGCGCGGCGGGCGCTCGCGCCTGTCGTTGCCCGAGAAGGCGCGCGCCACGCGCTCGCCCGGCGACTCGCCGCGCCCGTGTGGCCTGCGCTCACGCCCTTCGGCGCCGCGGCCGGGCCCGCGTTTATCTCCCCCTTGATGTTTCATGTTCTCTCGGCGCGCGCGCGCAACACCAGCAGGTGGCGCAGGCGCGCATAGCGCGTGAACTGTGTCTCGTTGCTGACCGTCGTCACGGCCTCCGTGTTGAAGCGCCCGACGCGCTCGCGCCTGAGCCCGAGCGACTCCGTGCGCTCGACGGAAGGCCACACGTCCGAGAGCAGAGGGCGCAGGCGCGCATACTCTTCATCATACGCCGCCGAGGGCGCGCGCTCGCGCAGCGCCGCGACGAGCGCGTTGAAGTTCTCGGTGGTGACGAGCCCCTTGCCTTCGCCCAAGCAGGAGTAGTCGAAGCCGCCGGACATGACCCGGAAGCCCAAGCCGCCTGTGCTGTGCGCTTCATGTTCGTCAACGAACGACGTGTAGAGGTCGAGCACCGCTTCGTCCGACGCAAGCTCGCGTGTCTCGACCGTCTCGCTCCGTCCGCCCAAGCCCCGCTTGCTCTCCGCGACCTCGACGCGCCTCGACACGATGCGCCCCTTGACGAGCAGCACGACCTCAGACCACTCCACTCGTCGCGGCTCCGCCTCCGGCCCCGCGCGACAGACGAGTGCGTCCTCTTCAAACTCGAACGCGCGCACGCGCACGGGCTTTCGCGCGAGCACGTCGTCGGGGAAGACCTCTGTGCTGAGGCCAAGCTCGCGGAGTCGCTCGACGACCAGCCACGCCTCGTCCGCCGAGCCCGCGCGCGCGAGCGGCATCGCGCGACCCGCAAGGACGATCTCTTTGAGCCCGCCCACGTCGAGACGCAGGAGCGTCGCCGCCTCCTCCGCCGCGTCCGACGTGAGCGCGCCCGCCGCGCGCGGGAGCGTGACGACGTTGAAGCCGTGCTCCCACTCTTCGAGCTTCTTCAACGTCGGGCGCCAGTGCGCCGCGCTCTGCTTCGTTCGCGGGAGCACCGCGCCGCAGTAGAGACACATCATCCGCGTCGGCGCGTTGGCGCGCAGGCACTCCTCGCACGCAACCATCTGCTCCGGCGCGAACGGCCGCGCGGCGTCGCGCCCCAAGGCGTCGAGCCCGCCGAACATCTCTGCATCATCTTCGCGCGACAACTTCTCCTCCCTGACTTTATCCGGTGCCGGACTGTTTAAGCTGAACCGATTGCTCCGCGCACGTTCTTGAGTATAATCCTTCTTGCAAGTTTCCCCTTCAACATTTTGCTCTAATGCACTCCGTGCTGACCATGACCTACGTTCAAAGGCTGACGTGCGGCGCCGTCTTCATCACGACGGCCTTCATGCTCGGCGCGTGCGCTTCGATGACGCGCCCCGCGGGCACGGAGCAACCACGCGCCAGCGAGCCGCCCCGCTTCGCCGTCCTCACCGCGAGCGACGAGCGCCGCACGGCCGCGCTCGCCAACTGGAAAGCAATCGTCGGCGAGCAGGCGGCCAACGCTTCCCCTGCGCCCGAGCTGCACCCCGTCACGGCGACGCTCGCCGCGCTGCCCGCGGGGCTGCAAGACTTCCCGCGCCTGCCGCTCGTCGTCGCAGGCGACGCGAAGAGCCGCACCGAAGAGGAGACGCGCGAGTCGCTGCGCCGCTTCCTCTCGACAGCCGCGCCGCTGCTCGGCATCGACCTCAAGCAGTTGTCGCTCGCCGGCGCCGGCACCGACGCGCCCGGGACAAGCCCGGGCGCGAAGAGCGTCACTTATCTTCAGAACCCTTTCCCTTATCCGCTGCGGAACGGGTACGGCGTCGTCGGCGTCGTCTTCACGCCCGACCTGCGCGTCGTGCGTCTTTCGAGCACGGCCATCCCCGACGCCGCGCGCCTCGCACGCACGCTCGCCACAGTCCCCAAGCCCATCACCGCCGCACAGGCCGCCGCCGCGCTCGCCAACCGCACGGTCACCTACACAGACCGCGCCGGCACGCAACAGACGCGCACGCTCTCTCAACCCGACCCGGCCGCCGCCCGCCAACTCGTCGTCTTCCCCCTTCGGCGCGACACCGCAGAGACTGCCGCGCTCGAACTCCACATCGCCTGGGAGGTCGCCGCCGACAGCACGAACGCCCCGCTGTTCGTCTACGTTGACGCCGCCACCGGCGACGTGCTCGGCGCGTCGTTGTAACGATGAAGATTGAAGAAGCAGGCAGTAGGCAGAGGGCAGTAGGCAGTTGAAAGTGCTGCTGCCGAGAACTCTGGTGTAAGCTTTCAACGTTTGTAACGCGGAGCGGCTGCCTACTGCCCTCTGCCTACTGCTTATCGTTTGTCCTGTTGGCGTGCCGGCAAAGTTCGTGGTTAAATAACTTGCCGCCGCGCCGTGTGTCTCGTCAATGGATAAGTGTTAAGCCTTGAGTCTTGAATTGTGAACGGCGCGCGGCGGGCGGGCTTGAGGGCTTCGCTGATGTTTGAAATCTAGTGAATCAGAAACTCGAATGGGGTGTCTTTCGCATGCATTATGATCCCACTAACAACATCTCCTGGCAGTTAGGTTACAGAGGCAGGGTGGCGGTTTTCATCGACGGCAACAACCTTTTTCACGCGGCACGGTTCCACAACATCGACATCGACTATAACAAGCTCCTGCGCGTCCTTCTGGGCGACGGGAGGCTTCTGCGCGCCTTCTTCTACACGGGCGTCGATGTCGGAGCCGAGCGCCAGCAGGGGTTCCTGCTCTGGATGCGCCGCAACGGCTTTCGCGTCATCCACAAAGAGTTGAAGACCTTCTACGACGGGACGCGCAAGGCGAACCTCGACGTGGAGATTGCCGTCGATATGCTCTCTCTGGCCGGGCGCTATGACACGGCCGTGCTCGTCTCGGGCGACGAGGACTTTGTCTACGCCGTCAACGCCGTGGCCTACAAGGGCTGCCGCGTCGAGGTCGCAGGCTTTCGTTCGAACACGGCGCCGAAGCTCATCGACGTGGCCGACTACTTCATCGACCTCGGCGACATCGCGCACAAGGTACGCAAGGAGCCCGCGCACGCGCATCGCTACTACGAGAACCACGCGCCCCCGAACGCCTACGCCAACCACGCACAACCCCCTTCGCCCGACGAAGAGTTGGACGCGCACTCGCACGAACTCCTCTGCGACGCGGAGCGCGAGCGCGACGAAGCGCGACGCACCGAAGAGTTCGACGAGTCAGTTCCCCAACTCATCGCCGAGCCCGTCGAAGACGAGCCCGACACTGACGGCTCTAACTTCATCCGCGTCACGGACGACCAGTGAGGAGAGTGATAAGTGATGAGTGATAAGTGATAAGAGAGCAACCAGGGGCCTTGTCTTCTCTTATCACTTATCACTCATCACTTATCACCATATTATGAAGCTGTTCACCCTCGAAGAGGCGAACGCGCTGCTGCCGACCGTGCGGGGAATCGTGCGGCGGATTCAGCAGACGTACGCGCGCGTCTCGGCGGCGCAGGAGCAGGCGCGTCTGGCCGCGGCCGGCGCAGCGCACGGCGGCGGCGGGATGGAGGGCGGCGCGAGTTACGTCTTGTCGCTGTCGGAGCTGGCGGAGGCTTCGGGCGAGTTGGAAGAGTTGGGCGTGCAGATGAAGGACTACACGCGCGGCCTCATCGACTTCCCGGCCATGCGCGAGGGGCGCGTCGTGCTGCTCTGCTGGCAGATGGGCGAGGGCGACGAACTGGAATGGTGGCATGATCTGGAGGCCGGCTTTGCCGGACGCCAGCCGCTCTGAAGGCTCCGGTCTTTGACCCTTGCGAAAGGTTCTTATCCGAAGTGGCGACGACAGAGATTGAAAAGCAGTCCGGCGAGCAGCGCGACGCCGCGCCGGCCGATGAAAAGCAACATCCGGGCCCGCCCCGCAGCCTTTGGCGCGAGTACTTCGAGTCAGCCGTGGTCGTGCTGGTCATGGCGTTGTTCTTCATGACCTTCGTCGCGCAGGCCGCCGAAGTCCCCTCGGCCTCGATGGAGAACACGGTCTACGTCGGCGACCGCTTCCTCATCAACAAGTTCATCTTCGGCCCCGGCCCGCAACTCCCCTTCCTCCCGCAGCGCGAGATACGCCGCGGCGACATCGTCGTCTTCAAGTACCCGGCCGAGTCCATCCCCTCTGAGAAGATAGTCCAGTACAAGACGCTCTTCATCAAACGCGTCATCGGCCTCCCCGGCGAGACCATCGAAGTCAAAGGCCGCGACGTTTACGTCAACGGCAAGCTCCTGCCCGAATACCGCGTCGAGTCGCGCGACTGCGGCCTCGGCAACGACAAGGCCGAGTTGAAAAATCTCATCGCCGAGCACGCGAAAGCCGACGAGCCCTACACCGTCTACTACCGCAGTCGCACGACGTGTCGCGAGAGCCGTTACACGACATCCGACGTACCACCCCTCGCCGTCCAGAGCCCTTACCGCATTCCCGAAGGCCACTACTTCATGATGGGCGACAACCGCGAGAACAGCCGTGACAGTCGCTACTGGGGCCCCGTCTCGCGCGACCTCATCGTCGGCCGCGCCATGTTCGTCATCTGGTCTTCCGACCTGAGCGCGCC
>JBJMGQ010000347.1:0-12412 GCA_045807845.1 Pyrinomonadaceae bacterium
CAGCAGCCACTTGTTCGCGTGCGAAGGCACTCCGTCAATCTCGTTGTACGAGGCCATCACGCTCATCACGCCGGCCTCCTTCACCGCCGCCTCGAAGCTCTGCATGAAGTACTCGCGCAGCACGCGCTCGGAGTAGTTGGACGGCCCGATGTTCGTCCCGCCCTCGGGCTGGCCGTGCGCGGCGAAGTGCTTGGCGGTGGCGATGACGTGCTCGTCGTCAACGCCCGGCCCCGGCCCCTGAATCGCTTTAATAACCGCCACGCCCATGCGCGAAACCAGATAAGGGTCTTCGCCGTAGGTCTCTTCGGTGCGGCCCCAGCGCGGGTCGCGCGCGAGGTCCAGGTTCGGGCCGAGCACGAAGTGGCTGCCGTGGGCGCGGGTTTCGAGCGCGGCAGCGGTGAAGACCTTTGTGACGAGGTCCGGGTCCCAGCTGCTGGCCAGCGCGATGGGGGTGGGAAAGCTGGTGCCTTTGGGCGCCATCAGGCCGTGCAGAATCTCGTCGTGGAAGATGGCGGGGATGCCGAGGCGCGTCTTCTCGACGAGCCACTTCTGGACGGCGTTGGCGAAGCGCGCAGCGTCGCGCGGGTCTTTGCGCTCGCGCTGGCGCGCGATCTGCCCGATGCCGTTCTTCATCGAGACGGCCGCGCGCGCGGGCGAGAAGTCGCCGCGGTCGGTGGAGAAGCCTGTGTTCGCCCCGACTTCGGGCCGCTCGCCCCACAGACAGACGAGCTGCGCCACCTTCTCTTCAAGCGTCATGCGCCCGAGCAGATCGGCGACGCGCCGCTCGACCGGCAGCCGCGGGTTCTTGTAGTCGGGCGGCGCGCTCTGCGAGCGTGTGCGGGGCGCGAACACGACGAGTGCGGGGACGACGAGCGCCGCGCAGAGAGCCGCCGCGACGCGGCGCCGAGCGATAGGCGCTGAGCTTCTCATCAGAATCATTCTCCCTCCGGACAGTTTGAGAAGAGTCTTCGGAACACCCGCAGGAGCGGGCACGTTGATGGCGGAATGCTGATTTCGAGTTAAGACAAAAGTAAAGTTCGAGAGGGCAACAATATGGCTGGTAAACCCGACAAAATTACCCTTTGCTTCTCGATTAATACTTTAGAAACGTGAATATACCACTACTTCCGTCCGGGCATACGCAAAAGTTAAGCGGTTCCGCTTTATAGCTGTGAACAAGTTGAAGACGCATTCTATCGCAGCGTCAGCGACGCGGCGGATTGACGGGTGGTGCCTGTTTTAATAACCGCTCAGGGCCGGTTGCGCGGCGACGTGGCGGAGCCAGTGCGCGCACGACGGGCGCGACGCGCTCGTTTGAGACTTCGCCGCCCGCGCCCGACACGACGCTCGTCCCCAACTTGACGACCGCGCGCCGCGCGCCGCGAAAGCGACGCCGCCTCTCAAGCTGTAAGTCTTCGGCCTCCATGAAAATTTCGTAAGCCGTCCGTCGCCTTCACTAACGGGCTAACGCAAAAGGCCATCAACCTCTCTCGTGTTGATGGCCTGTCGGGCGAGTCCGGGTTGCTTTGATAAGCCATCACGTCTGAAGCTTGAGCGTAATAATGCTCGACGGCGCGGGCTCGGACGTGAAGTGTGCGAATGTCATTGCGTTTGCCTGAAAGTCTCGGGGAGTGTGCCGGGCCGCGTGCGCGCCCTTCGGGAAACAACGCGTTCACTCTACAACCAACGCGGCGCGCCGCATAATTTAAATTTTTTCTAGGGCTATAAAAGTGATTGAGAATGGCGCTTTGGCGCTTCTGGCAAACGCGTGTGGCGCGTCGTATTATCTTCGGAGGATGAAATCAATCGTGACAGAACGTGCAAGGGGTGAGGATGATTCGGCCGTCGAGTAGAACCGCGCGGTTCCATTACGCCATTCGCAACATCGTCGGCGCCGCGGAGGAGCGCGAGCGCGCGGGGCTCGCCGTTACTTATCTCAACATCGGCGACCCGCAGGCTTACGGCTTCCGCCCGCCCGCGCACGTCATCGAGGCCGCCTCGCGCGCCGTGCGCGAACGCTTCACCGGCTACGAGCACTCGTCAGGACTGCGCGAGGCGCGCGAGGCGGTCGCCTGTTACGCCACGGCGCTCGGCGCGCAGACCGCCCCCGGCGACGTTTTGATGACGGCGGGCGCCTCCGAGGCCGCAGACCTTCTGTTGACGGCGCTGGTCGAAGAGGGCGAAGAGGTGCTCGTCCCCGCCCCCGGCTATCCGCTCTACCCGGCCATCCTCAATCGGCTCGGCGCACGCGCGCGTTACTACACGCTCGATTCGCGCAAGGGCTGGCTCCCTTCGCCCGCAGAGGTCGAGTCGCTCGTTAACGAGCGCACGCGCGCGCTCGTGCTCATCAACCCGAACAACCCCACCGGCTCAATCACGCATGACGAGACGACGCGGCAACTCTTAGAACTCGCGGAGCGACGCGGGCTGCTCGTCATCAGCGACGAGGTCTATCGCGAGCTGTGCTTCACAGACCCGCCCGCGCCGGCCTCGCTCCTCGCGGCGGAACGCGATGTCGCCGTCGTCACTTTGGAGAGTCTGTCGAAGACGCACATGGTGCCGGGGTGGCGCGTCGGCTGGATGCGTTTCACGAACGCGCGCCTGATGCCCGACCTCGTGCGCGCCGTCCATCGCCTTGCGAGCGGCCGTCTCTGCTCGCCGACGCCCGCGCAGTATGCCGTGCGCCCCGCGCTCGAAGGCGAACGCGGCTTCCTCGCAGAGTTCATGCGCGAGATAAAGCGTCGGCGCGACTTCGTGTTGAAGTCGGTCGCAGAGATCGACGGCCTCTCGTGCGTCGAGCCGGCCGCGGCCTTCTACGCGATGATTCGCGCCGAAGACCCCGAGCGTCGCACGGACGAGCGCTTCGTGCTCGACCTGCTCAAAGAGACGGGCGTGCTCGTCGTCCACGGCTCCGGCTTCGGCGCCGACCCCGCGTCGTGCCACTTCCGTCTGGTCTATCTCCCCGGCGAGGAGATTCTCGGCTCCGTCTTCCAACGGCTCGCCGCCTTCATGCACGCTCACGCCGCCGCGCGCCGCTGACCTTTGACTCGAAAGCTCTACTTCAGATGAATCGTGAATATCGACGCTGGCACAGCCCCAGCCTGAACCGCCCGATGGAGCTGCTCGTCGTCGGCCACGCGGGCGCGCCCGTGCTCGTCTTCCCGACCTCGAAGGGCAAGTTCTACGAGTGGGAAGACCGTGGGATGCTGGAGCTGCTCCGCCCGCAGGTGGAGAGAGGCCGGCTACAGTTCTACTGCGTGGACAGCGTGGACGAGGAGAGCTGGTACTGCCGCTGGGCGCACCCCGGCGGGCGCGCGTACAGGCAGACGCAGTATGACGACTATCTCTATCACGAAGTCCTGCCGCTGATTCGACACGCGAACCCGAACTCTTTTCTCATCACCGTCGGCGCGAGCTTCGGCGCCTACCACGCGATGAGCTTCGGCCTCAAGCACCCCGACGCCGTGCGCCGCGTCGTCGGCCTGAGCGGCATCTACGACATACGCCGCTGGGCCGGAGGCTTCGACGGCGAGCACGTCTACCTCAACAACCCCGTCCAGTTCGTCGAAGGCGAGCGCGACCCGCACCGGCTCTCGCTCCTCCAAGGCATGGACATCATCATGGCGACCGGCCGCGAAGACCCGCTCGTCGAGAGCGCCCGCGAGATGTCGCGCATCCTCTGGGGCCGCCGGATCGGCAACGCCCTGCGTGAATGGGACGGCTGGGCGCACGACTGGGACTACTGGCGCCGCATGCTCACCCTCTACATCGACGGGCACGACTGAGCGGAAGGATGAACTATGAACGCTGAACGCTGAAGTAAAGACCTGTTGTCTTCAGTTCATCGTTCAGCGTTCATACTTCATCGTTTCTTCAGAGACTTACTGGTGGATTTGATTATCTGCCACGTGCTGGCGTCGGAGTCGAAGACGCTGTTGAGGCCCTGCTCTTCCATCGGGGGGTCGCCGGTGTAGTCGTCGCCGTCTTTCCAGAAGGTCTGCCCTTTGACGGGGCGCGCGGTGCCGCCGAAGGCCCAGAAGTTGGCGCCGGCGATGTGGCCGCCCGTAGCGGGCTGACGCGCGAGGACGTTGAAGACTTTCGCGTAGAGCTGGTCGCGCAGGGTGGTCGGCGCCGCGGGGTCGTAGGAGTGGCCGTCGCGCGGAAGGCCGAACTCTTCGAGGACGAGCGGCTTGTTCAATCTCTCCGCCACGCGCAGGTGCTCTTCGATGTAGGCGAGGGTCTTCTCGACGACGCCCGCGTAGTCGGCCGCAATCTCCTCGCCCTTGAACCAGCTCCAGTTCTTCGGCCAGATGTGGATGGTCAGGTAGTCGATGTTGCGGTCGGCGTGTATCTCCTCGAAGAGCTTGAGGTCGTCGGTGCCCATCCGCCCCTCGTGGCCGACGACGACGAGATGATTCCTGTCCTTTGACTTGATGAGCGCGGCCGTGTCGCCTATCCACCGCTTGTAGCTTTCGGCCGCCGCGGGCCGCATCGGGCGCGGCTCGTTCGCCAGCTCCCAAGCCATGATGGCGGGGTCTTCCGTGTACTTACGCTTGCTGTACCTGTTCACGCGGTCGAGTAGGAGATTGACCTGCTTCGCGTATCCTTCGGTGCAAGGAGCGCAGCCGTAGAACTGTGAGACGATGTCGCGCTGCTCGTCCCAACTCAGCTTGCGCGTCGTCAGATCCTCGGGCACTCGGCCGTTCCAGATGAGGTACTGCTGGAAGCCGCCGCTCCACTCCCAGTTGTTGCTGAGGAAGACGACGGCCTTGAGGTCGCGCTTGCCCATCTCGTAGAGGACGAGGTCGAGCCCGCTCAGCACGTCCTCGTTGAACTCGCCCTGTCGCGGCTGAAGCGGCGGCCCGACCCGCACGACGCCGTTAATCATCCCCGAGCCTTCGGCGCCCGCCAGCAGTCTGAGGTTGGTGACGCCGTGCGCCTTCAGGAAATCCAGCTCCTTGCGCAGACGCTCGACGCCGCGCTTCTCGTCCTTCACTAGTCCCAGCAGGCCGCCGTACCAGTAGTTCGTGCCGACGAAGTAGTAGGGCTTGTCGTCGATGTAGAGTTGATGCCCCTTGACCGTCACGAAGGAAGACTTGGCCGACGCCTCGGTCGAGAGAACGACGGAGGCGGGCAAGAAGATCAGCAAGAGCGCCACACGTCCTGCGGCGCGCCCGCGACCGGTGAAGAAGTCGCGCGCCGCCGAAAGCATCCGTCGGATGCGCCGCAGCACCTTCGGCATCAGCCAGAAGAAGAGGACGAGGAAGGCGGCCACGAGAAAGAGTGCGACCAGCGGCGCGATGAGCGACAGCAGGACGCCGCCCACCGCCAGCACGTCTTCGATGAGCGAGAGCACCCAGTTCGACACAGGCTCCGGGCTCACGTTGACGGCGGCGCGCACGGTCGCCTTCGTCCCGTGCGACGAGAGCGCAATGCCGCCGCCGAGCAGCAGTGCCAGCACATACACGGTCGGGTTCAAATCGGCCGTCGCGGCGTAGGCCAGCACCGCGCCCGCCGGTACGCGTATAAACGTGTGCACGGCGTCCCACACCGTGTCAACGTACGGCACCTTGTCTGCGAAGAACTCGACGCAGTAGAGCCCGAGCGCCACGCCGATGATGAGCCAGTTGTCGAGGTGGTTAAGCTCGCCGGGTAGATTGACGAGCCTGTAATGTTGCAGCAGCCCCAGCACGGCCACCGTCGCGTACAGGTTGATGCCCGAAGTCCACGCCGAGCCGACGGCCAGACCGAGTATCTGTATGAGATTCATAGGAGCAGTAGGCAGTAGGCAGAGGGCGGTAGGCAGCCGCTCCGCGCTACGAACGTTGAAGGGTTATATCACAGGTGCCGCGGCGCGTGAGGCGTGTTGAAAGATTCATCGGGATTTCCGACAGCGGGGCTTTCAACTGCCTACTGCCATCTGCCTTCTGCCTACTGTTCCTCAATGACTCATCGCGTAGATGACGACGTTGATGCCGACCTTGTAGGCGGCGAGGCCGTACTTGACCGGGTAGCGCGGGTCGTTAATCCACTCCCATGCGTCGCCGAGGTCGGAGTTGCGCGAGAAGAAGGCGACGAGGCGCCCCTGCTTGTCCTCAATGCCCATGTAGTAGGGCGTGATGCCGCCCTTCTCGGAGGTGACGCCGCGCATCGCGTTGTAGATGTTCGGCACCTGCACGGCCTCCGTGATGTCGAGGTAGGAGTGGAAGATGGGATGCGTGAGCGGCAACTCCTTCGGCTCCAAGTCGGGGAAGACCTTCTTCATCTGCTCGACGACGTTCGCCCACTCGGCCTCGCCCCAGAAGTCGTCGAAGAACATGAAGCCGCCGCGCGCCACGTACTCGCGCAGCCGCGCCGCCTCCTCTTCGTTAAGCTCAAGGTAGCCGGGCTCGACGAAGTAGATGAGCGGATAGTCGAACAGGCGCTCGTCCATGATCTCGACCTGCACGGGGCGCAGAGAGACGTTGAGATTCGTGCCCGCCCACTCGCGCAGGCCGACGCTGAAGTGGTCGTCCGCTTCGGGATAGTCCGTCGCCCAAGACCCGCCCCAACGTCTGCCGTACCCCGAAGGCGAGCGGTAGATGGTGCGCGTGAAGGTGAACTCGCCCACCGGCTCTGACGCACCCGCGCGACCCATCGAGCGCGGCTCGGGCGACTCGGGCGCGCGGCGACGCTGCGACCTTACGCCGCCGAAGGGCGGGAGGCCGCTGAAGGGCGAGCCGCCCGGTGTCGTCTGCGGCCCGAGTTCGGGAGGCAACTGCCCCCTGACGGGTAAGAGTGCCAGCGCGACGAGCAGCAGCGGCAGCCCCACGCGCAACGCGACCGCGCGCCGGCGCGAAGCGCGCGAGTCGTTTCTCTTCTCTCGCCTTAACACCTCAATCCCTCTTCGCTTCTTCGCTGTTTACTTTCGGCCGCCCTGCGAGAGGCGACGATAATACTCTTCGACCGACTTGCGATAACGACCCGGCGCCGCGCCCTCGTCGCCGAGCCGCAGGTTTGTGCGGCCGAGCTGTTCACGCAGACGCTTGCTCAGCTCAAGCTCAAGCTGCCGCAGAGGGTCGATGACCTGCGCCTTGAGCGAAGCGGCCGTCAGCGCCTCGCCCTCCATGCGCCCGTCGGCCATGCGGCGCAACTGTTCGATGGCGCCGCCGAGTTCTCTCCCCCCGGACGTGCCGCCCCACTCGCGGCGCAAGCCTTCGGCATCGCGCAGGCGCTCGCGCAACTCAGACGAGAGTTGCCGCGCGTCGTCGCCGCCGTCGCTCGAACCGACCTCGCCCGCACGCGACGCGCCGCCCCCGGACTGCCGCCCCGACTGTGAACGCCCGCCCGACTGTTGACCCGCCTGCGACTCCTGACCGCCCTGCCCCTGCTGACCCGTCTGTCCCTCTTGAGCAGACTGCTGTTGACCCTCCTGCCCCTTTTGACCGCCCTGAGTCTGCCGACCGCCCTGCGACTGTTGCCCCTTCTGCGACTGCTGACCGCGACCATCGCGGCGCGCACCGCGCTCTTCGAGCCTGCGGCGCAAAGAGTCGAGGTCGTCTGCGAGTTGCCGCGTGCGGTCAAGCGCCTCCTCGGCGCCGTTCCCCGAAGGTCGCCCGGCCGCGGCCTCCGCCTCCTGCAAGCGCTCGGACATCTCGCCTAAGCCCCGCTCCGCGGCGCGTCCCGCCTCGCGCGCAGACTCCGGGCGACCCTGCGCGGCGCCGCGCGCGCCTTCGCGTATGCGCTCGGCCACGCGGTTGCGCCGCAGCGCGTCGGCCGCCTCGTTCAGGCGCCGCGCCGCCCCCTGCTGCTTGCCCTCGCCGAGCGCACGCGCCTTCTGTCGCGCATCCTCTTCGAGGTTGTTGACCGAGTCGGCCAAAGCCTCTTCACGCTCGGCCAGACGCTCACGCGCCGCGCGCGAAGAGGCGTCGCCCTTCTCTCCCGGCTGCTCTCCTTGCTGCTGCCCCTGCTGCGAACCGCGCCGCGCGAGCGACTCCGCCTCGCGCGTGAGTTCTCTTTGACGCGCGGCGGCCTCCGATGCACGACGGCGCAGCTCGCCTATCTCCTGTTCGCGCCCCTGTTGACTCGAAGCGCCGCCGCGCATCTGTTGCATGCGGCGCTGCGCCTGCTGCATGCGTTCTAGCGCGCGCTCGCCCTGCGCGATTGATTCGTTCTGGTTGCTCTTTGAAGACGACTGCGCACGCTGCAAATCGTCGGCGGCCTGATCGAGCTGGCGACTCAGCTCCTGCATCCGCGCGTCGCGCCGCTCGCGCGAAAGTCGCTCAAGCTCACGCGCGGCCTTGCGCGCCTCTTCGACCATCTCCTGCTGCTCTCTTTCACTACCGCCACCGCCGCCACCATTGCGCGGCTGCCCCTGTTGGCCCTGTCGCCGCCGCTGCTCTTCGAGCGCGCGCTCCTGCCTGCGCGCGAGCTCTTCGAGCCGCCGCTCCGCTTCGGATTTGGCCTGCTCTGTGCGTTGACGCTGCTCGCGGTTGAGCGTCTCGTACTGGTTCTTCATCTTGTCGAGTTCGAGTTCCATCAAGTCGGTCAACTCTCTCGACTCGCGCTCGCCTCCACCGCCGCCGCTCTGCTGGTTGCCGAAGGCGACCTGCATCTCGCGAAAGACTGCGTCGGCTGAAAGCAGTCTTTGCAACGCGCGCTGCTCGGGCGGGAGCGCGTCGCGCCCCGCCTGCTTGCGCAGCGGCGGCGGCGCGCCGTCCATCTCCTGCGAAGCCGCGCGCAGGTCTTCGGCCATCCGCGACAACTCTTCGCGACCTTCCATCTGCTCGCCCATGCGCCGCTTGAGCCGCTCGACGAACTCCAACGTGTCCGCCTTCAACTTCTCCTGCCCCGCGGCGACCGCTTCGTAACCGTCGTTGCGCTCCTGCGGCGTGTAGCGCTGCCCCTCGCGCATCAGACGGTGCGTCGCGGCAATCAACTCCTTCTGCCGCCGCGTCAAAGCGTTCTGATCCTGATCGCCGCCCTCGCCCTGCCCCGCGCCGCCGCCCTGCTGCTGCGACTGCTTGTACTGCATCTCGAAGGGCTTGACCTCGATGAAATAGATGTCGCTCGTCGTCTCGCTCGCGGCGTCGCGCGCCTTCGCGTAGTAGGAGATGAAGTCGCCCGGCTTGAGCTTGAACTCCTCCATGAAGAAGGTGTGCGTGCCCGTCAGGCTGCGCGCCGCGTCGCGGCTCAACTCCTGAAGCCCCACGCGCTGCTCCTCGCCGCCGTTGACGGAGAAGAAGAGCTCGATTGAAGCGACGCCGAAGTCGTCCTCGGCGCGCGCCTGCGTGAAGACCTCTTCGAGATTCGTCGCCTTCGTGTCTCGACCGGGGCGCTCGAACGAGACGGTCGGCGGCATGTCTTCAAGCGCCGTCACGTCGTACTCGTTCGAGCCGCGATAGACCTCTCCGTCCACGCTCGTCAGCTCGATGAAGTAACTCGTGTCGGCCGCGACCGTCAGCGCGCCGACGAAGTCCGACCCGGCGGCCTTCATCTCCGCCTTGCGCCCGTCTGCAAAGACGATGCGCGCCGCGCGCGCCTTCCCCGACAGCCGCGCCGTCACCGTCACGACCGTCCCCTTCAACGCCGCCACATCGCCGCCGTCTTCGACGGTCTTCGCGGGGATGCGCGAGAAGGCGGGGAAGCTGAGCACGAGGTCGAGCTGTTTGACGAAGGGCAGGTCAACGACTTCGAGCTTGAAGACCTCGGAGCGCACGCCATCGGATTCGACGAAGTACTCGGCCGACTCCTGCATGTTGAGCAGTGAGACTTGGAACTCGCCGCGCGTCTTCGCCTGCTCCATCGCCTGCCCCTGCCACGCGTCTTCGCCCGCGCCCGCCGCGCGCGAGAAGAGCGACGCCGCCTCCGACTCGAAGCCCGCGAGCGCCGCCGTGATCTCCTGATCCGACCCCTTCGGCACGCGCGTCGTGCCCGGCTTAACTTTAATCGCCCTCGCATTCGTCTCCGCCGCCATCCCCGACGGCGCGACCAACTGCGCCACGCCCTCCGACACGCCGCGCGGCCCCCACTTCAACACACCCGCGAAGAGCAGCAGACTCATGAGCGCCGCCGCGCCGTAGGCAGCGAGCGCACGCCGGCTGAACACGCGGTCGAGGTCAACGCTTGCGGCCGTGCCGTCGGCGTCCGACCGCAAACGCTCAAGCAGAGCGCGCGACACGCGCCGCGCCTCTTCACCTTCTTCAAACTCGACGGCCGTGACGAGCCTGTCCTCCGTCCCACGCGCGCGCTCCTCTATGAACCGCGCCAGCCGCGCGTCCCCGATGCGCCGCGCGAGCGGTCGCACCAGAGACACGTACACGGCCGCGACGAACGCCACGAGCGCCCCCACACGCAGCGCCAGCAGCGCCCCCTCGCTCTGCCTGTAACGGTACGCGCCCCACCCCGTCGCGAGCAGCACGCACGCCCCGACGGCAAGACAGACCGCCACGCCTCGCAGCACGATCAACGCCCGCCGCCGTCGCCGCGCACTACTGAGGAGCTTATGCAGTTGTCCGACTTCGTAATTCATCTCACGCCTCTAAGGGAGTGATAAGTGATGGGTGATAAGTGATAAGAAAGACCGATTGACTTCCTTCTTATCACTTATCACTCATCACTTATCACTCAACCAATCATCTTCACAACTTTAGTCCGGCGCGCAAGCACCGACTCGGCGGCGAGAAGCAGGAGTGCCACGAGGAGGAGCGGCCACCACGCACGTTGTCGCGCCTCTATCTCTTCGCCGCTCTCGCGCTCGGTCGCGTCCGACGCACGCGGCGCGGCCGGGTCGCCGCCGGTGAAGGCGGCGAGAAACTCCTCCTCGTTCAGCTTCGCGAAGTCGCCTTCGCGCCCGTCCACGTTGACCGCGGCGAAGTCGTACCCCGCCGAGTAGCGCAGACGGTAGAAGCCCGGCTCGCGCCCCGTCAGAAGCAGCTCGCCGTCCTTCGATACGCCGCCCTGCTTCAGGCGCGCGCCTGAAGGCGTGTCCACCGCGGGCGCCCCTCCTTCGGCCTCCTTCGCCACGACGAACGCCTGTCCCAGACGATGCCACGCGCTCACCTCGCGCTCGCCGAGGTAGCGAACCATCTGCTGCACGAGCGGCAGATAGACGGGCGTCAACGGCAGGTCGCTCCAAGCCATCCCGAGCGTCGAGGTATACATCAGCACGCGCCCCGCGCCCGCGCCCGACTCGACGAGCGCGGGGCTCCCGTCCTCGAAGCTCGCGAGCACCGACGCGCCCTCGCGCGGCGACGCGCGCTGGTAGCCGTAGACGCGCGCGGCGGGCATCCGGCCGCCCTCGTTGAAGACCTCGAAGACCGGATGCGAACTCTTCACCGCCGTCATGGCGACGCTCTCGCCCCGTTGAAGTTGAACGGCTTCAACCAAGGTCGCCGGAGCGACGCGCCCGAAGGCGCGATTAAAACTCTCAGGTCGCGTGTGCGGCCCCGCGGCGATGATGAGGCGACCGCCCGACTCGACGAAGCGCTCGACGCTCTCGGAGAGCGGGCCGGGCGCGGCGCCCGCATCGTTGAGGATGACGAGCGAGTGCGCGCCAATCGCGCCTGCGTCAACGGCACCCGCGCCACGCACGTCGAACGTGAAGGGCAGGTCGCCGCCCGCCGCGAGCGCGCTCTGCAAGTAGAAGCTGTCGCCGCCGCGCGCCGAGCCGTCGATGATGAGCGCCTTCGACTGCGCCTCGCGCCTGAGCGTGAAGTAGAAATCGTTGTCGGGCGCGAAGTCTTCCGAGCGCAGCCGCACGGCGCAGCGGTTCGTGCCTTCGGCGAGGTTGAAGTCTGTGAACTCGACGACCTTCTCCTCACGCGGCGCAAGCGTCAGCTCGCGCTTCTCGACCGTCTGGTCGCCTATCTGAAAGTCGAGCGTGACGGGGCCGCGCGCTTCGTCACTGAAGTTGGCGACGTGGACGGCGAGCTTGTCCGTGTACTTCTGACCGTAGACGGCGCCGCGCGCTTCGACGTTCGTGACGGCCGCGTTCCCTTCCGTTTCGCCCGCCACGTCGATGAGCGCGAGGCGCACGTCGGGCGCGAGCCTGAAGGTCGCGCGCCCCGCGTCCCAACCCGTGGCCTGAAAATCGGAGAGCACAAGCACACGCCGCGCGCCGCCCGTCTTCGACTCCCTGAAGAGGGCCTCGGCGCCGCGCAAAGCCTGCTCGTAATCGGTCGCCTCGAAGCCCGCACTCAAGCCCGTGAGCGCCGCGCGCAGTGCGTTCTTGTCCGTCGTCAAACGACTGATGACCTCGTACCCTTCGCCGAAACTCAACAGCGCCACGCGCTCGTCCTCGGCCGCCTCGCCGACGAGCGCCTCGGCGCGCCGCTTCGCCTCTTCGAAGAGCCCCGCGCGCCTCATGCTCAAAGAAGCGTCGAGCAGGATGACGGTCGAGCGCGTCCCCTCTGAAGCCTTCGCGGCCCCGGCG
>JBJMGQ010000348.1:0-4204 GCA_045807845.1 Pyrinomonadaceae bacterium
GTAGATGCATGAAGTCGCCGACGTTGAAGGTGTAGAGGACTCGCCCTTCTTCGGCCGCGTGGGCTAGGTGCTCCTCGTCGGGCCGGCCGACCAGCCCGGCTTCGAGGGCGGTCTGCACATCCGCCCCGCGCAGGCGGAGCGCCTGCACCAGGTCGTCGTCCATTGCGTCCTCGTCGATGTAGAGGCGCACCTGCACTAAGCAACCTTGGGTGCACGCGCGAACTCTGCTTCGAGTCGCGCGGCCTCCTCACGGTCGGCGGCGATCTCCAAGTCCACCTGTTCGCGGTTGGCGTGGTAGTAGGCTAGGGCGGCGTGGACGCCTGCGAGCGTCAGGTGCTTGTACTTGCGGACGATCTCCTCGGGCGAGTGGCCGAGGTTCGAGAGGACGGCGACGCGGTGGACGGTGATCCCTGTCCCCGCGATCCGCACCCGGTCGTGGCGCACGTCGGGAGAATGAGTAAGCAGCGAATCGAGTTCAACGCTCATCCGGAGTTCCCTATCAAGTATTGGCCGGGGCGATCATATCTCCTGATTACTACAATCTGCCGCCGGTACTGACGAGGCATAACGTCCTTTATGATACATCAATGCCGCTTGCCCGAGCATGGTATTTTGCTCAGTGGAGGTCGTGGCAGGCCGGGGGTGGTCCGCACAGTCAGGGAGTGGGGTCGTCCAGTTCACGCGTCATCTCGATCATCGTCCGGCGGAACCCCGCACTCGCGAAGAGCCGCTGCGCCGCCTCGTTCTGCTCGGCCGTAGACAGCACCACGCGAGGCGCGCCGTGCGACCTGAGAAACTCCAGCGCGGCTTCGAGGAGGAGCCGTCCGACGCCCCGGCTGCGGTGTTCCGGGTCGACGATGACGTCGTGCAGGACGCCCGCTGGCCCGCGCAGCGCCATGTAGTCGTACCCCTCGACGGCGGCATACGCGTAGCCGATCACGCCCCCTCCGTCGTCGGCGACCAGGACGGCCGCGTCCGGGTCTTCGAGCTGCGTGCTGATGAAGGACGCATACCCTTCTGGCGTCCCGCGACTAGCGGCCAGGAAGCGCTGCGGGTCGAAGCCGTGATGCTCCTCGACGAGGAGCGCGCCGAGGCGGCCGATCCTCCGGAGGTCGGCGGGTGTCGCGCGCCGGACGACGGGGCCAGACTGAGTGTCAGATCACGTCATACCGAAGCGCCAACTTCAAGGAAAGGAAACGCCCGTAATCTCTTCGCACAGGCTTAAGAGTCTCTCCTGCAACGACGCGTCGTCGGCCTCGGGGTTATGGCGGCTCTCTTTTCGGTGATGAAAATATCGGCCGCTCACCTTGGCCTTCTCGTCGTCGCTCGCGGCGAGCCACACCTGCGTCTCGTACCCTTTTTGCAGATCGTCAGGCGCGCCCCGCCCGCCCATCTTTGTAGGGACCCAGCCGGGGTCGACCGCGTTAGCGTAAACCCGCGGCCACCTCCGTGCCGCCGCCATGCAGAGCATCAGCACATGCAACTTCGAGTCGGAATAGGTGATGCGGCCGAGGTCAGTTCTAAAACTGTCCAGTTTCGGGCGCCCCTGTAGATGCATGTCGGAACTCAGGTAGACCACCCGCTTCGGTCTATGTATGAGGCACGTAAGAATGTAAGGCGCTAAGGTGTTGACGTTGAAGATTTCTTCCGCCGGGGCATTATAAACGCCCGCGTTATGAATGACCGCGTCGAACTCCCCCAGGGCGTTCACCTTTGAAGCCAACTGTCTCGTCTCGTCGATAGAGCCCAAGTCTGCCGTCACTACACCTTCCGCGCCGAGCACTCCGTCCAGAGCCTCCAGTCCCCTCATTTCATTGCGTGCGTGAAGGACGACCTGGTGACCCTGGGCGATCAGCACTTTTGCCGCCAACTGCCCGAGACCGTCTGCCGAGCCGGTGATAAAGATTCTTGCCATGTGCCTAATTCAGCCTCGTCAAGACTGCTTTCGTTCCATACCTTGTCTGCCGAACAGCGCCGGCGCGCCGAGGCCCCCGCCGTACGCAGAGACGAGGATGCGTGCCGGGCGCATTATTTCTAACAGGTGTGATCCTGTTTCAATAGCCGCGTTCAAAACTCAATTACGAGACGGCCTCTCGTCCCGCCCGCCTCTAACCGTTCGTGCGCCGCCGAGGCCTGTTCTTTGGGGTAGGTTGCCGCGAGCCGTAACGACAGCGTTCCGTCCTCAACTTGCTGACGCAACCGATCAAGTTTGTCGAATTCACCGTCGTAATTCGCGACAAAGGTTCTGGAAAACCTGATGCCCCTCTGCGGCTCGCCCTGAAAACCGCGCACTGAAGTAAAGGCGCCGCCGTCGCGGACCGCGGGGATCATGAGTTCATTCAACACCGCCCCGTCGGCCAACCCGTCAACGCCGTCGGGATAGTGCTCGCGAATCCGGGCGGCGACATCGTTACCCCGGCGAACCACGACGTCGGCGCCGAGCGATCTAACCAGTCGCTCATCCTTTTCAGACGCGTCGGCGATGACTACCAACCCTTCGGGCTTCGCGAGTTGGATGACATAGCCGCCGTAGGCTCCGGCCGCGCCCGTGACGGCAATAACCTGGCCGGGGGATAGGTTCAGGAGATCGAGCGACATTCGCGCCGTCAGCCCATTCATGGGCAGCGTGCAGGCTTCTGCGAATGACTTTCCGGCAGGCACGGGAACCACCGATCGTGCGTTGAGAACGATCTGCTCTCGATATGCGCCGTGATCCCCGCGTGGGATCACGAGTCCGAGAACCGGGTCGCCGACCTTGACGCCGGTCGTGACGCCTTCTCCGACCTCGTCGACTACCCCGGCCGCTTCCATCCCGGGGACGTAGGGCGGTGCAAAGCCCTTTTGCTGTCCTGACAACATTCCGCTTCGGGCCATGATGTCAGTGGGGTTTACTGTGGCCGCGTGATTTCGGATCCGCACTTGTCCGGGGCCGGCATGAACTTCAGGGAGGTCGTAGATCTCTAGAACCTCCGGGCCGCCGTATCTCATATATCCGACCGCACGCATTTTGTGACCCCCGAATCTACTCGTTTAATTAAAGCGCAAATTATTTCGTCTCATCACTCCCCATCACCGGCGGTACCGCTCGTCGCTGACATTCACCGTCCACTCGACGACCTTGCCGTTGACGTGCGCCGCGCGGTTGGAGGCGGGACGTTATTTCCTGCCGTTCAGGACGGCGGTCAGCACCTCTCCGGCGCTTTCGGATTCCCTCTCGCCGACCCTGGCCGCGAGCACGGCGATGAAGTCACGCATCTGGGCCTCGGTGAGCCCGACGTTCATCGCCGCGCCGAGGTGGAACTGGAGCTGGCTCCGCGTGCCCGTCATAGCAGCCACGGCTGAGATGGTCGCGAGTTCCCGGCTCCGGTGGTCGAGGACGTCGCGGGAGAAGATGTCCGCGAACAGGTGCTCCTTCAGGAACGTGTCGATGACGGGCGTGAACAGTTGGTAACCGGAGGGGGGCGGTATCTCTTTCTGCCCGGCGAGCGTCGCCCGTACTCTCGCGCCGTACTCGTCCCTGTTCGTGCCGGCGGGCAGGGGGGCGGCGTCTCTGCCCGCCTCGTCCTTGATGCCTCTGGCCTGCCGCTCGTCCATCACGGCCATGAAGGTCTGGATGCCGCTCAGGCTGCGCGGGAACCCGGCGTAGGCGTACATCTGAACCAAGATCTCCTTGATCTCGTTCACGGTCAGACCCGCCTCCAGCCCTTCGGTCAGAGCCGTCCTCAGCCTCTCCTGCTCGCCGGTCGCGGTGAAGGCGGCGATGGGGATGATGCTTCGCTGCTTCGCACTCAGAGCGTGTGTCGTGTTCATCGGTTTTCTCCCCTCGTTGTATTGCGCGTCGGTGACTTTCTCCATCCACTCGACCGCTTTGTTGTTGACGGTGCCGGTGAGGGCGAGGTGCGTCATGGCGGCGTTGGGGGAGGCCCCGTGCCAGTGCTTGACCCCGGGCGGGCACCAGACGGTGTCGCCCGCCTTGAACTCCTGAACCTTGCCCCCCCATTCCGCGGTGCGGCCCACCCCTGCGGTCACGACGAGGCGCTGCCCCGCCGGGTGTGTGTGCCATGCCGATCTGGCCCCCGCCTCGAAGGTGACGTACGCGACCGAGTAGGATGCTGAAGCGTCGGCCGGAAACAAAGGGGCGACGGTGACGTTGCCGGTGAAATTCTCTGCGGGGCCTTTGCTCGAAGGCCGAGAGCCGGTGCGA
>JBJMGQ010000349.1:0-4028 GCA_045807845.1 Pyrinomonadaceae bacterium
AGCTCGGCCTGCGCGGAGAGGTAGCGCGTCTGCGCCGACGCCAGCTCGTCGCTGAAGACGACGGCGAGCGTTTGGCCGCGACGCACCTCCTGTCCGGCCTCGGCCGCGACGCTCAAGAGCCGCCCGCCGACCAGCGACATGACCGGCGTCGAGCGATACGCGTTGGCCTGCACGACGCCCGTCGCCGCCTGCTGCAAAGCCTCTGGCGCGAGCTGCTCGCCCACGGCCTCGACCTTGATACCGGCGCGCGCGGCCACGTCGGGCGCGACAGTGAGCGTCGCCTCGCCGGGTGCGGCCGTGGTGCCGCTCGCAGGAGCGCCCGCCTCCGGCTGGTCGAAGGTGACCGCGCGCGGCGCCGTCACGACGCGACCCGAGTTTCCACCCGAGCGGTTGAGCCACCAGAAGAGAAGCACCACGCAGGCCGCCGCGAAGAGGGCGACGATGATGACAACTCTCGTTCTCGAACGTCGCGGCATCGTCACGCGCGCGTGCTCGACGCGCTTAACGACTGACAACTCTTCCGTCTGCTCTGACTTCTCGGGTCTCTCTTCCATCTTCTCTCCGAGGACGTACGCCCTCCCTTACGGTCGGGCTTCCGCCTTCAACAGCTCCGGCGAGGCCGCGACGCTCACGACGCGGACGCGCGCGAGGTAGGTTTCGAGGATTGAGTTGACGTAGTCGTTCTCAAGCTCGATGAAGCGGCGCTGCTCGGCGATGTAGTCGAGCAGCGTCTTCGCGCCCAGCTCGTAGGTCTGGCGGATGACCGTCAAGTTCTGCCCGGCCTGCCCGCGCACGCCGACGCGATAGATTTCCGAGGCACGCGCCGCCGCTTCATAAGCCGCGTACGCCGAGGCCACCTCGCGCCGCACGGTCAGCTCAAGAAACTCGCGCCGCATCTTCGCCGCTTCCAGCTCGGCCGACGCCGCTTCAATCGCGCCCACGTTCTTGTCGCGCACGGGCAGCGTCACCGAGACGCCGAAGGTGATCGAGTGGAACGTGTCGTCGATGGGCGCAAGGCGGCCCGCGTCGTCGATGCCGTTCAGGCCATAGCCCGAGCGCATGCGTTGATAGCCCGCGCGCACTTCGGCGTCCGCGCGCCCCGAGGCGCGCGCCTCTTCGATGCGCGACTCGGCGAGGGCTTCCGTCGCGCGTGCGGCGAGCAAGTCCGGGCGCGAGGCGAGCGCGCGCGCGGTCGCGTCCGCGGTCGCGGGCAGAGGGTCGATGAGCCCGTCGAAGTCGCCGCGCAGCTTCAAAGCCTCCGATGCTTCGGCGCCCATGAGATTGCGCAGCTCAAGGAGCGCGACCTCGACACGACCGCGCTCGGCCTCGCGCATCGAGCGGAGGCGGTTGACCTCGACGAGCACCTGATTCTGTTCGAGCGGCGCGGTGCGACCTTCGAGCACGCGCGCGACGACGAGGCGGTAACCGCGTTGACTGTTGCCCAGCAGGTCTTCCGTCACGCCGAGCTTGAGGACGGAGGCCAGCGCCTCGCCGAACTTCGCGCGCACCTCCGCGGCGACCATGCGCTCACGGTCTGCGAGCATCGCCTCTCTGACCTCGACCTCGCGCTCCGCCACACGCACGCGCGCCGCGCGCCGTCCGCCAAGCTCTAACGGCAGCATGCCCTCAAACATCAACTGATGGTCGGGCATCGTCACAGCCTTCGAGCCCGACACGTCCAAGCGCGGGTTGGCACGAAAGCCTGCCTGCTTGACCAGAGCGCGCGCGGCCTCGACCTCTTTGCGCAGCGCCAGCACCTCGCCGTTCGACGCGAGCGCGCGCGCGACCGCTTCGTCGGCCGACACGCCGACGCCCGGGTCGAAGTAGAGACCCACGGTCGCCCCGTCTGCGCGTGGTCGCCGGTCATCGTTCGGCACGTCCGTCACCGTCTGCGCCGCGACCGACAGAGGCTGCGCGATGACGAGTGCGAGCAACGCCGTCTTCAAGTAAGACCTCTTCACTCTCATTCCGCTACCGCTTCCTTCCGCAGTTCTCGCTTCAACTTGTAGTCGCGCATCCAGAAGAAGATGACCGGCGTGACGACGAGCACATGAAACAGGCTCGACAGCATCCCGCCGAGCACAGGCGTCGCCAGCGGCTTCATCACTTCGGAGCCCGCGCTCGTTGACCACATGATCGGCAGCAGCCCGACGACAATCGTCGAGACCGTCATCACCTTCGGCCTCAATCTTAAAAGTGCGCCCTCGGTCACCGCTTCGAGCAACGTCTCTCGGGTCAGACGCCCCAGCTCTTTCGTCTTGCGCTCGACCGCTTCTTCCAGATAGACCACCATCACGATGCCGGTCTGCACGGCCGCGCCGAAGAGCGCGATAAAGCCGACCCAGACCGCGACCGAGAAGTTGTATTGCAGCAGCCAGAGCAGATAGAACCCGCCCGTCAACGCGAACGGCACGGCCAACAACACGTGCGCCGCTTCGAGCGCAGAGTTGTAGGTCAGATAGAGCGTGGCGAAGATGATGAGGATGACGACGGGCACGACGACGAGCAGACGTTTGCGCGCGCGCTCCTGATTCTCGTACTGGCCGCTCCACTGAAAGTAGTACCCCGCGGGCAGATGCACGCGTTGTGAGAGAACTTGCTTTGCCTCTTCTACGAAGCCGCCGATGTCGCGGCCTCTCACATTCAAAAGCACCGTGCCGCGCAGCAGACCGTTCTCGCTCTGTATCATCGAAGGGCCTTCGACGGTGCGTATGTCTGCAAGCTGCGCGAGTGGGACGGGCACGCCCGTGGGCGACGTGATGGGAATCCGGCCGATGGCCTCTGGCGAGCTGCGAAACTCCGGCGCGTAGCGCACGCGCAGTGGAAAGCGACGGCGCCCTTCGATAGTCACGGAGAGATTCGTCTCGCCGATGCCGCGCTCGATGGCGTCCTGTATCGTCGCGGTGCCGATGCCGTAGCGTGCGGCGGCCGTGCGGTTGACGCGGATGTCGATGTAGGGCGTGCCGCCGATCTGCTCGGGGTACACGTCGGCCGCGCCCTGCACGGTGCTGAGCGCGGCGGCTATCTGCCGCGAGGTCTCTTCCAGAGTCTTGATATCGTTGCCGAAGACCTTGACGCCGACCTGCGAGCGCATCCCCGTGGCGAGCATCTCGATGCGGTTGATGATGGGCTGCGTCCAGATGTTCGTGACACCGGGCATGCGAAGCTGTGCGTCCATCTCGGCGACGAGCCGCTCGCGCGTGAGCCCTGCGCGCCACTGTTCTTCGGGCTTGAGATGGACAATCGTCTCGTTCATGTTGACGGGCGAAGGGTCGGTCGAAGTCTCTGCGCGCCCGGCCTTGCCCACGGCCCATTCGACTTCCGGAAAGCCCTTCAGTATCTCGTCCTGTCGCGCGAGCACGCGCGCCGCTTCGTCGATGGAGATGGCCGGGTCTGTGACCGGCATGTACATCAGGTCGCCCTCGTTCAAGGGCGGCATGAACTCGCTGCCGATGCGCGTCGAGATGAAGAGCGCGCCCGCGAAGAGCAGCGCCGCGAGCGAGACCGTCAAGACGCGATGGCGCACGGCCGTCAGCAGCAGCGGCCGGTAGACGGCGCGCAGGAGACGCATGATAGGGTTCCACTCCTCCGGATGCAGTTTGCCGCCGAGGAAGTATGTGCAGAGCACGGGCACGAGCGTCACCGCCATGAAGGCCGCGCCGAACATGGCGAACGTCTTGGTGAAGGCCAGCGGGTGAAAGAGCTTTCCTTCCTGCCCCGTCAACGCGAAGACCGGCATGAAGGCCAGCACGATGATCGCCATCGAAGCGAAGATGGGGAACCCGACCACCTTCGTCCCGTCGAGCACCGCCTGCCACACGCGCGCCCTGTCTCTGGTGTCGATGCCCTCCTTCTCAATCGCGCGGTACGCGTTCTCGGTGACGACGATGCCGGCATCCACCAAATCCGAGACGGCGATGGCGATGCCGGCCAGCGACATGATGTTCGACGTGATGCCGAAGTACTTCATGAAGAGGAACGAGAAGAGGACGGCGAGCGGCAGAGGAAGTGTGACGATCAGCACCGAA
>JBJMGQ010000350.1:0-4684 GCA_045807845.1 Pyrinomonadaceae bacterium
AAAGAAGTCGGAGTTGATAAGGCCGCGCGTCTCGGGCTTGAGTGCGACGTGGATGCTGACGATGTCGGAGTCGCGCGCGACATCTAACAACTGCGCGCGCCGCTCGACACCCAGCTCGGCCGCCGACTCGTCGGTGAGACTTCGGCTCCACGCGATGACGTTCAGGCCGAAGGCGCGCGCGCGTGTGATGACTTCGCGCCCGATCTGCCCCGTGCCGACGAGCCCCAGCGTGCGACCCAGCAGGCCGCGCGCCTTCGAGAACTCCTTCTTGTTCCACTTGCCTTCGCGGAGCTGGATGACGTTGTCGGCGATGCGGCGGTCTAAGGCGAGGATGAGCGCGAAGGCCAGCTCGGCCACCGCCACGGAGTTCTTGCCCGGGCAGTTCGAGACGTAGACGCCGCGGCGCGAAGCGGCCTCCACGTCTATCGTGTTGTAGCCCGCCCCCGCCCGCACGATGAGCTTCAAAGCGCCCGCGTCGAGCATCGGCTCGGTCACCTTCGTCGAGCGCACGATGAGCACGTCGGGCGTGTAAGAACTGATGGCCTCGACCAGCGCCTCGTCCTTCACGTCGGGCTGATACGAGAACTGGCACCCCGCGGCTTCGAGCCCGTCGCGCCCCGACTGTTCGAACTTGTCAGCAATCAACACGCGCATGAAAGTACCTCAGTAGGCAGTAGGCAGATGGCAGTGGGCAGTTGAAGAACTTCGTCAGTCGAACAGTCCGATTGTCAGCGTCAACGACCGCGACGCGGAGCGCTACTGGCTACTGTCTACTCCTCAAATCGTATGAATCAGAATCGCGTCGCGCAGCTTCGGCTCGAACCAGGTGGACTTGGGCGGCATACGGCCGCCTGCGTCCGAGACGCGGAGGAGCTCTTCGATGGAGGTCGCATAAAGCGCGAAGGCCACCTGCGCGCGCCCCTCATCCACGAGCCGTTCCAACTCCGGCGTGCCGCGGATGCCGCCGACGAAGTCGATGCGCTTGTCGGTGCGCGGGTCTGTGACGCCGAGCACGGGGTCGAGCAGGTTGTTCTGAAGCAGGCTCACGTCGAGCGCCGCGGTCGGGTCGTCGGAGAGCGTGCGCGCCGACTCGCTGCGCAGGTTCAAGCCGTACCACTTGCCGCCGAGGTACATGTGCCAGTGGCCGGGCTTGCCCGGGCCTTCGCGCTTCGCATCGTCGGTGACGTTGAAGCGCGCGCGGACGGCTTCGAGAAACTCCTCTTCACTCCGCCCGTTCAAATCTTTCACGACGCGATGGTATGGAAGAATCTGCATCTGCTCGTCTGGAAAGACGACGGCGAGGAAGCGGTTGTAATCTTCTTCGCCCGTATGATTCGGGTTCTGCTCCTTGAGCGCGGCGCGTGCGCGCGAGGCGCTGGCGGCGCGGTGGTGGCCGTCGGCGATGTAGAGCAGAGGAACTTCGGCGAAGCAGCGCGCGAGCTGCTCGGCCGCGACAGCGCGCCAGACCGTGTGGCGCACGCCGTCCGGGGCCTCGAAATCGTAGAGCGGCTCACGCTGCGTCTCTGCTTCGACGAGCGCGTCGATGCGCCGGTCGGCGCGGTAGGTGAGAAAGACGGGGCCGGTCTGCGCGCGCAGAGTGAGAATGTGGCGCGTGCGGTCGTTCTCCTTATCGGGGCGCGTGCGCTCGTGCTTGCGGATGTTGTCGGTGTCGTACTCGTCCACCGAGAAGGCTGCGGCAACGCCCGTCTGCGTATGTTCGCCCATCCGGAGGCGGTAGACGTAGAGGCTCGGCTCGCCCTCTTCCGCGAGCGTGCCCTCGGACTTGAACCTCTCGAAGTTCTCACGCGCCTTTTCATAGACCTCGTCCGAATAGATGTGCGTGCCTTCGGGCAAATCTATCTCGGGGCGCGAGACGTGCAGGAAGCTCAAGGGGTTGTCGGCGGCGAGAGAGCGCGCCTCCTCTGTGTTGACCACGTCGTAGGGGACGGCGGCGACCTGCCCGACCTTGTCCTGTGGCGGGCGCAGCGCGCGGAAAGGGTAGATGGCGGCCACGTTCGTTCGGCGCCTCCTTCAGCGAAAGATGAATGCGTGTGTGGAACTTTAGACTGTAAGCTTACCGACTCGACGCGCCTTTTGCCAAGCCGCGAACTGTGCTTCAGCCCACGACTGCGCCGCCGCACGAAGAGCCCGCGCCGGCCGTGCAGCCGAAGCAGTGTGCGGCGGTCTCGACGACGCGCCCCTTGAGCCTGCCGGGGTCAAGCTCGCCGATGGTCTGCGGCAACGCCGCCTCTACGCCGAGCCCGAGCATCTGGTTGAAGTCGCAGTCGTAGAGACGACCCGTCCAGTCCACGCTCAAAGTCGTGCGGCACATCAGCCCCTCGACGGCCGAAGGGTTGAAGCCGTCAACCAGACGGCGCATGTAGCGCTCCTCGTTCCCCGTGCGGCGGAGGTATTCGAGGAAGCGTTTGATGGGCATGTTCGTAATCGTGTAGAGGCGGTCGAAGGTGACGCCATAACGCGCGCGCAGCTCGCGCTTGAAGTCCGCTTCGATTGAGACTTGCGGCGGCGGGAGGAAGGCGCCGACCGGGTTGTAGACGAGATTGAGTGTGAGCCCGCTGCCCTCCACCCCGTAGCCGGCGGCGTTCAGACGCTTCAAGGCTTCGATAGATTTTTCAAAGACGCCGGGGCCGCGCTGCGCGTCCGTCTGCGGCCCGAGGAAATACGGAAGTGAAGAGACGACCTCGACCGCCTGTTCACGAAAGAACTCGGGCAAGTCCTCCTGCCCCGGCTCGAACATCACGGTCAGGTTGTGCCGCACCATGACGCGCGCGCCCGCCATGCGCGACTCGGAGACGAGCCTTCGGACATTCGGGTTCAGCTCCGGCGCGCCGCCCGTGATGTCCACTACGCGGAAGCGGAAACGGCGCACGGCATCCAAGACCTGCTCGGCCACCTCTTCAGACATAATCTCAGTCCGGCGCGGCGAGGCATCGACGTGGCAGTGCTTGCACGCCTGATTGCAGAGCTTGCCGACGTTGACCTGAAGCGTCTCGACCGCCGCCGCCCGCAGCTCAAGCCCATGCTCGGCGAGCTTCTGCCCGAACGCCGCGGGCGCGCGCAGTAGAGGCGAATCTAAGACGACTGGCAGTGATGCCCTGCTCACATCGAAACCTTGTTCACCGAGTTGTGCGCCTGCACGCCGTGGACGAGCGAGGCGCCGCCGCGCAAGGCCGAAGCCATGTGGATGGCCTCGGTCATCTGCTCCATGTTCGAGCCGGCTTCGAGGCACGACTGCGCGTAGGCGTCGATGCAGTAAGGGCACTGCAAGGCGTGCGCGACCGCGAGCCCGATGAGAGCCTTCTCGCGCCTTGAGAGCGCGCCGTCCTCCTGACACGCCTGATACCACGCCATGAACTTCTCGAACAGGTCGGGTCGATGCCGCCCGACCTCTCCGAAGCGCCCGAGGTCTTCTTCTTCGTAGTAGCTCATCTCCGTGCGATACTCCCGTCTCGAAATGGTGAAGGCGAAAGGATGAAGGATGAAGGCGTCGCTGTAAAGTCTCGCCGCTTCTTTTAAGCTTCCGTCTTCTGCCTTCCGTCTACATCCCTTCTTATGTCACGTCCCGCCGTCATCGTCATGGCGAAGGCCCCGCGCGCGGGCGAGGCCAAGACGCGGCTCGCGCCGCCGCTCACGCATGCGGAGGCGGCGCGGCTCGCCGCGTGCCTCTTCGCGGACACGGTGGCGCTCGCGCTCGGCACGGGCGCCGTCGTGTTCGTCGCCTACGCGCCGGCCGACGGGCGCACGTCGCTCGAAGAGGTGCTGCGCGTCTCTTTGCGCGAAGAGACTTTGAGCGGCCTGCTGTGGCTCGAACAACGCGGCGACGACCTCGGCGCACGACTCGCTGGCGTGGTCGAGCGCGCTTTCGCCGAAGGCTTCGGCCCGCTGCTGCTCATCGGTGCGGACAGCCCGACGCTCCCGCCGGCCTTCCTCATCTCGGCGCTCGAAGAACTCGCGCGCGTCCGCGCCGATGTTGCGCTCGGAGGCACGGAAGACGGCGGCTACTACGCGGTCGGCCTGCGCGAGCCCGCGGCCGGACTGTTCGACGCGGTCGAGTGGAGCACGCCGCGCGCATACGCGCAGACGGCACGCAACGCCGCGCGGCTGGGGCTACGCCTCTTGGAGTTGCCGCACTGGTACGACGTGGACACGCCCGCAGACCTCGCGCGCCTGCGCGCCGAACTCTCTAACGACGAAGGCGCACGCCGCCGCGCACCGTTCACCTCTGAATGGCTGCGCGCTCACTTCACTTAAAGCGTCTTCAAAATTCATCCCTCGCGCGCATCGCGGACGGGGGCGTAGAGGCGCGCGAGTGTGTGCGGGCTGACGCCGAGCCAGTAGAGCGTCTGAAGCAGCGACCAGCGCGCGAAGGTGAGCGCGAAGCTGCGCCCCTCAAAGCGGCGCGAGGAGGTGATGACGCAAGCCTCGGCCTGCACGAAACGCCCCTGCTTCCACAGAGCGCGCAAAAGGTCTAAGTCTTCAAAGACGGGGAAGGCACGGAAGCCGCCCGCGTGCTCGTAGGCCGCGCGCCGCACGAAGATGCCCGAATCGCCGTAGGCCAGCCCCAACAGGCGTAGACGTGGATCGAGCCACGTCATGAACCGCGCCGCCCCGCTCACGCCGTCGAAGCGGATGCGAAAGTTGCCGCCGACGGCGCGCGGGTCTT
>JBJMGQ010000351.1:0-5936 GCA_045807845.1 Pyrinomonadaceae bacterium
CAACGTTCGGATGGTCGAGCGGCGCCGCGACGCCCGTGTGTATGCGAAAGGGAAGCATAAGCTCAAGTAGACAGTAGACCGTGGTCAGTAGTCAGTAGAAAGAGAGTCGCTAATGAATCGTTCAGATGTCATCGTCAGCGCCCGCGGAGCAGAGCCTGCTGACTATTGTCTACTATTTGAATTCCCAGCCGCGCACGTCTGTGAAGTGTCCGGCGACGGCAGCCGCGGCGGCCATCGCCGGACTCACGAGATGCGTGCGGCTCCCTTTGCCTTGACGGCCTTCAAAGTTGCGGTTGCTGGTCGAGGCGCAGCGCTCACCCTGTGCGAGCGTGTCCGGGTTCATGCCGAGGCACATCGAGCAGCCGGCCTCACGCCACTCGAACCCGGCCGCGCGGAAAATCTCGTCGAGCCCTTCGGCCTCGGCCGCGCGCTTGACGGCCTGCGAGCCGGGCACGACCATCGCGCGCACCGTGCCGTTCACCTTGTGGCCGCGCACGACGGTCGCCGCCGCGCGCAGGTCTTCGAGCCGCGCGTTGGTACATGAGCCGATGAAGACGCGGTCAACGGGTATCTCTTCCATGCGCGTGCCGGGTGCGAGCCCCATGTATTCGAGGGCTCGCGCAGTCGAGCGCCGCTCGCTCTCGGAACGCGCGTTGGTCGGGTCGGGCACGCGCCCCGTGACGGGCACGACCTGACCGGGGCTCGTGCCCCATGTGACGAAGGGTGCGAGCGCGGCGGCGTCGAACTCGACGACGGTGTCGAACTCCGCACCCTCGTCGCCGGAGAGGCTCTGCCAGTATTCGAGAGCCTCGCGCCATGCGTCGCCGCGCGGCGCAAAGCGCCTGCCTTCGAGGTATGAGTAAGTCACCTCGTCGGGCGCGATCATCCCTGCGCGCGCGCCGGCTTCGATGCTCATGTTGCAGAGGGTCATCCGGCCTTCCATCGAGAGCGAGCGCACGACCGGCCCCGCGTACTCGATGACGTAGCCCGTGGCGCCGTCCGTCCCTATCTGCCCGATGAAGCCGAGCGCGAGGTCTTTCGCCGTCACGCCCTCTGCCAACGCGCCGGTCGTGCGGACGAGCATCGTCCGAGGCTTCGACTGCTGTAGGCACTGCGTGGCGAGTACGTGCTCGACCTCGCTCGTGCCGATGCCGAAGGCGAGGGCGCCGAACGCGCCATGCGTGCTCGTGTGACTGTCGCCGCAGACGATGGTCATGCCCGGGCGCGTCAACCCCAGCTCGGGGCCGATGACGTGGACGATGCCCTGCTCGGGCGAGTCGATGTCGTAGAGGCTGATGCCGAACTCCGAACAGTTGCGCCGGAGCGTCTCTATCTGCTGCGCGGCGATGGGGTCGGCGATGGGGAGACGGCGGTCGGTCGTCGGGACGTTGTGGTCGATGGTGGCGACCGCCAGCTCGGGTCTACGCACACCGCGCCCGGCCGCGCGCAGCCCGTCGAATGCTTGCGGCGACGTGTCCTCGTGCCCGAGGTGCAGGTCGATGTAGAGCAGCGCGGGCTCGCCCGCCGACTCGCGCACGACGTGCGCGTCCCAAATCTTCTCGAAGAGTGTACGTGGCATAAAAGCGTAGATGTTGGATGCCGGATGCAGGATGCCGGTCAATGCTTCTAAACAGCATCCGGCATCCGGCATCCAACATCTGTTTTTAGACTGCGTGGTAGGCGTGGCGCATGTCTGCGAGCTCCGCAAGCGCCTCGGCGACGAGCGTGCCCATCTCCTCCGTGCCGACTATATACTTTCCGGTCTGACCCTGTATATCGGCCGTCCGGTAGCCGCGTTCGAGCACGGCGCAGATGGAGGCTTCGACTTCCAGCGCCTCCTGTTCGAGCCGCGCGGTGTGGCGGAGCAGGAGCGCGGCGGAGGCGATGGCGCCGAGCGGATTGGCGAGACCGGCGCCCGCGATGTCAGGCGCGGAGCCGTGGACGGGCTCGTAAACATCGGTCGTGCCGCCGACGCTGGCCGAAGCGAGCATGCCGAGCGAGCCTGCGAGGACTGCGGCCTCGTCGGAGAGGATGTCGCCGAAGAGATTCTCGGTCAGGAGCACGTCGAAGCGGCGCGGATTGAGCATCAGGTGCATCGCGCAGGCGTCAACATACATGTGCTCCAACGTCACCTGCGGGTACTCGCGCGCGACGCGGTTGACGACTTCGCGCCAGAGACGAGAGGTTTCGAGGACGTTCGCCTTATCAACGGAAGTCACCTTGCAGCCGCGCGCGCACGCCGACTCGAAAGCTACGCGCGCCACGCGCTCAATCTCTCGCTCGTCGTAGCGCATGGTGTTGAAGCCTTCGCGCTTTGTCCCCACCGTGTGAATTCCGCGCGGCTCGCCGAAGTAGAGACCACCTAACAGTTCTCGGACGATAAGCACGTCGGCGCCGTTTACTACCTCGGGCTTGAGCGGCGAGGAGTCGGCCGTCGCGTCGTAGCAGACGATGGGACGCAGGTTTGCGAAAGCTCCGCAGGCGCTGCGCAGGGCGAGCAGACCCGCCTCCGGCCTCTTGTCGCCGGCCAGCCCGTCGAACTGCGGTGCGCCCACGGCGCCGAGCAGGACTGCGTCGGATGCGAGGCACGAGTCGAGTGTCGCGGGCGGAAAGGGGCTCCCGGTTTTTTCGATGGCCGCGCCCCCGATTAACTGCTCGTCGAACGAGAACTCGTGGCCGTAGACCTCCGCGACCGTGCGCAGCACGCGCAGAGCCTCGCGCGTCACTTCGGGGCCGATGCCGTCGCCGGATAGGACGGTGATGTTCAGTTTCATCTCAAACACTTCCCACGAAAAATCGACCACCGGCTCCGGCCCTAAAACAGCAAGGACGGCAGCAGATGGCCGATGCTTTCAAAATTTGTTATCCGCCGAACGCTTCCACCAAGTCCAACTTCAACACGTCGGCCTCAATCTCGGGGCCATGTTCGCGCCGCTGCTGGGCGGGGAGAAGCGAGAGCAAATCCTGATCGTAGATGTTCTTCTTGCGGTCGGCGAGCTTCGTGAACTGTTGGTACGCGTCCTCCAGTTCCGACGCCGTGAGCGTGAACCCAAGCTCGTCGAAGCGGCGCGAGAGCGCGTGGCGCCCCGAGTGCTTGCCGAGCACGATGTTGTTCGAGGGCACGCCGACCGACTCGGGCGTCATAATCTCGTAGCAGAGCGGATTCGAGAGCACGCCGTGCTGATGTATGCCCGCCTCATGTGCGAAGGCGTTGCGACCGACGACGGCCTTGTTCGGCTGCACGCCGAAGCCGATGATCTCCGAGAGAAGCTGGCTCGTCGGGTACAGCTTTTCCGTCTGCACGCCACACGAATAAGGCAGACGGTCGGCGCGCACGCGCAAAGCCATCACGATCTCTTCGAGCGCGGCGTTGCCCGCACGCTCGCCGATGCCGTTGATGGTGCACTCGACCTGACGCGCGCCCGCGTCGAGCGCGGCGAGACTGTTGGCGACCGCGAGCCCGAGGTCGTTGTGGCAATGAACACTGATGGTCACGTCCCGCGAACCTACGACGCGCTCGCGCACAGACGCGACTATCTCGCGGAACTCGGTCGGCGTCGTGTAGCCGACGGTGTCGGGCACGTTGAGCGTGCGTGCGCCCTCCTCGACCGCGACGGAGAAGACCTCGCAGAGGTAGTTTACGTCGCTGCGCGTCGCGTCCTCTGCGGAGAACTCCACGTCCTCTGTGAACGTGCGCGCGAGCCGCACCGCGTCCCGCGTCATGCGCAGGACTTCGGCACGCGACCTCTTCAGCTTGTGTTCGAGGTGTATGTCCGAGGTGGCGACGAAGGTGTGCAGGCGCGGGCGGGCGGCGCCGCCGACTGCCTCCCAAGCGCGCAGGATGTCCTGCTCGGTCGTGCGGCAGAGCGCCGCAACCGTGGCCTCTCGACACTCAGCCGCCACGGCCTTGACCGCTGCAAAGTCGCCCTCCGAGGCGATGGGGAAGCCTGCTTCGATGATGTCTACGCCCAACTCCTGAAGCTTGCGGGCCAGACGTATCTTCTCGGAAAGGTTCATCGAGCAGCCCGGAGACTGCTCGCCGTCACGTAAAGTGGTGTCGAATATTTTTATATGCTGAAGGTGGGTCATCAGTTAGCGCCTCGGAACCAAAGGGCATACTAAAGATGAGCCACCTAAAACTCAAAGTTATAATTTTTATGTCTTGATAAATAATTCAAATGATACGGTTAATAGGATTGACTAAACCCCGCGTTTACTGTAATTTTTCATCCAAAATTCCCCTACGCAGAGCAGAACCTAAAGGACGAAAGGTGCATCAAAAGTCCGCTCAAACATTTTACGTCCCCTTGGTGTTTAAGTTAATTGGTAAGACCCTTGATTAAAATATCTCGCGATTGGTCTAAAAACAACTTGACAATAATTCCCGTTTCATAGAAAATCCATCACGCTTTCAATTCGGGCTTTGCTTCAAGCATCGATATCTCAGCTACGCCAGATTCTTTGTAGTCGGTTAATTGGTAAAACCAGCGAGACTTTTTTAAGAATCTCTGCCGGTTCGTTCGAGAGCCCCTCGGAAAGCACTTTCTTTAAAGCCGGATAGAAGAGAACCGAACCAGCCAGAGCGAGTTACCGAATGAGAGCCGCGAGCCGGAGCAGCATACCGTCGAACGGCGTAGATTGAAGACCCCTTGTGTGAACGCGTCGTCGTTCAAACGACAGTAATAAGGAAGAGGAAAAAAGTAATGAGTAAGTATGCATTCTGCCGCGGCCTCGCCGTCGCCCTGATGCTCCTCATGACGTTCGTCATGGCCGGCGCGCAGGAGTCGCGCGGGTCGCTCAGCGGCACTGTGACCGACCCGAACGGGGCGGCGCTCCCGGGCGCGACCGTCGAGATCAAGAACGTCGAGACCAACGTCGCCAACACTGCCACCACGAACGAGGACGGCAACTACACCTTCCCGCTCCTGAACCCCGGGAAGTACACGCTGACCGTGACGGCTCAGGGCTTCTCGAACGTGACGCGCGAGAACATCGAGATTCGCGTCGCCGACAAGCTGACGCTCGATGTGCCGATGTCTGTAACGGGCGTAGGCGAGACTGTAACGACGGTCGCCTCCGCGCCTGTGCTTGAGACCGGCTCGGTCAGCACGGGCACGACTATCAGCAACCAGCAGATTGCCGAGCTGCCTCTGGCCGAGGGCACCGCTTATCAGCTCGCGACCCTCGCTCCCGGCGTCGCCTACGTCGGCAATCCGCAGTTCGTCGGGCCGACCTCGAACGGCAACCTCGCCGCGTTCCGTACCAACGGCGCCACGGGCTCGAACCAGATTACGCTCGACGGCTCGCCCAACTATGCCTTTGACGGCGGCGTCGGCTTCTCGCCCCCCTCGGACGCCGTACAGGAGTTCAAGGTTCAGACCAGCCAGTTCGACGCGCAGCAGGGCTACTCGGCCGGCGCGACCGTCAACGTCGCCGTCAAGAGCGGCACCAATAGCCTCCACGGCTCGGGCTGGTACTTCAACCGCGACCGCAGCCGCACTGCGAACAACTTCTTTGCGAACCGCGCGGGTCAGGATCGCCCTGAGCGCACCTACCATCGTTTCGGCGGCGTGGTCGGCGGCCCCGTCCGCCTGCCCGGCATCTACAACGGCAAGGATCGCACCTTCTTCTTCACGACCTACGAGCGTCTGAAGGACAACATCGCCGAGCCGCAGCTTCTCACCGTGCCGACGGCGCGCATGCGCACCGGCGACTTCTCGGAGCTGATCACCGACCGCACCAACATCGCCTCCGCGAACAACACGGTCATCTTCAACCCGTTCGCCGCGACCGTCGCCAGCAACGGCACCGTGACGCGCGCCTCTTTCGGCTGCCCGACCTCTGGCGCCGTGACCGCGGCCTTCCCGAACTGCAACGTCATTCCGACGGCGCTGCTCAACCCAGTCGCGCTGGCGGCCTTGCAGTACTACCCGCTG
>JBJMGQ010000352.1:0-3578 GCA_045807845.1 Pyrinomonadaceae bacterium
AGAACTGCAATCCTTTTCTTCGTGTGAAGCCGAATCTGTAAGCCAATTTTTGGACTTTTCGCCGTCGGCTGACTGAGTTGAAAGAAACATAACCTGCGGTCAGGGCGCCAGTTGTCAAGCGCTCCTCCGATGATGAGTTAACCGGTTAAGTTGGTTTGACCTAACCTGTAGCACCTGTGCCAATTGGCCTATGTGCGCCAGTCGTTGAAACCGTGACGGTAATACTGGCGGTCTCGACGCACTCCTTTTTTTCTTCGAACGATCAAGGGCGGTCTTCGTTTCCTACGCAACTTGTAGTGCCGGTTCGCCTTTTAAGGCCAACCGCGCGTCGGCAAACGCCCGGGGCGTCTGCTCTCCGTTCACGCTAGGTGTGAAGCTTCTGGACGCCGCCGGACAGCCGGCAGCAACCGGCACTGACCCACAGGTGAGTGCCTGCCGCCATCAACCTCTTTTTGGAGATACGAACATGAAATTTAGCTTTGCGAAATCTATCAGACTGGCAGCGGTCTTTGCGGCCCTCCTGTTGGCGGCGTCAGCTCCCTTGACGCTGCACGCGCAGGAGTCGCGCGGCAAGATTACGGGCACGGTCACCGACCCCAACAAGGCGGCGGTGCCGGGTGCGTCGGTCACGATCAGCGACCCGACCCGTGGTTCGAGCGTCGTGCTCACGACCAACGACGAAGGGTACTTCCAAGCCCCCTATCTTCTCCCGGGCACCTATCAGGTAGTCGTCGAGATCGCGGGCTTCAAGAAGTTCATTCAGGCAGGCGTCGTGCTCCAGATTAACGAGACGCGCACCCTCGACATCTCGCTGGAGCTGGGTGGGGCGCAGGAGACCGTGACCGTGATGGCGAGCGCGGCCGAGCTGAATTCGTCGGACGCCAACCTCGGCCAGACCGTGGACAACAAGCGCATCGAGGAACTGCCGCTGGTTCACGGTGACCCGTACACGCTGGTCGGCCTCTCGCCGGGAGTCGCCTACACCGGCAGCACGCGTCTGGATCGCCCCTTCGAGCCGACGCACATCATCGGCTACGCCATCAACGGCACGCGCGGTAACCGCAGCGACCTTCTGATTGACGGCGCGCCGAGCACGGCCACGGCCAACGCTAACGAGGTCATCGCCTCCTACGTTCCGCCGTCGGACATCGTGCAGGAGTTCAAGGTGCAGACCTCGACCTACGACTCGCAGTTCGGCAACACCGAGGGCGGGGTCACGAGCATCACCATCAAGTCCGGCACCAACGCCCTGCACGGCACAGCCTACATCTGGACTGAGCCGGGCGGCATGGCGGCAAACGACTTCTTCGGAAAGGCGCGTGCGCAGGGTCGCCCGTCCACCTTCTCGAACCGCCCCGGCTTCAGCATCAACGGCCCCGTCCGCATCCCGAAGCTCTACAACGGCAAGGACAAGACCTTCTTCCTTTTCGGCTACGAGGGTATCCGCGACTCGCGCCCGCGCTTCGACGCCGGCTCCAGCGTCTTCGTCCCGACCGCGGCGCTGCGCAGCGGCGACTTCTCGGCCTTCGCCTGCGCGCCCGGGCAGACGACGAACTGCATCACCATCTACAACCCCTACACGCGGCGGGCGAGCGGCACGGCCGGCCAGTTCATCGCCGACCCGTTCGCCAACAACATCATCCCGTCGAACCTCCTCAACCCGACGGCGGTGTCGGTTCTGAAATACTACTCTCTGCCCAAGCAGGCGGGTCTGCTCGGGAACATCTTCGACTCGCAGTTGACCGAAACGACCAAGCCCTACGACAACTTCACGTTCAGGATTGACCAGAACATCTCGCAGAGCAACAAGCTCTTCGTGCGTGGGAGCTGGTACAACCGCGACAGCCACTATAACGACTACTTGAACAGCACCGCGTCGGGCGTCAACTTCAAGTTCATCTCGAAGCAGGGCGTGATCGACGACGTGTGGACGCTCAACCCGTCCACGGTGCTCAACGTTCGCTACGGCTACAACCACTTCGTCCGCTTTCAGGATCAGGACTTGGACGCGCGCGGCTTCGACCTGACTCAGCTCGGCTTCTCTTCCGCCTATAACAACCTGATCCCCGATGACATCAGGCGCTTCCCGCGCTTCGACTTCCCGTCGAACACGATCCTCGGCACGGCCTTCGGCAATGAGAATCGGCCGGTCGATTCGCACAACGTCAGCGCCGTCGTCAACAAGGCACTGGACAAGCACTCGCTGAAGTTCGGTACGGAGCTGAGGATTTACCGCGAGAACGATGTCTTCACCAGCAACGACCAGACGGGGCAGTACGTCTTCGACAACCTGTACACGAGGCAGAACAGCGCCAGCGGCACGGACTTCAACGGCCTTCAAGCTCTCGCCTCCTTCCTGCTGGGTCTGCCGACTACGCAGCAGATCGTCCGCCGCTCGGACTACTCCGAGTTCTCGAAGACGTGGGGTTTCTTCGCGCAGGACGACTTCCGGGTCAGCAACAACCTGACACTGAATCTCGGCCTCCGCTACGAAGTCGAGACGGCGCTGGTCGAGCGCCAGAACAAGAGCGTCTCCGGCTTCGACTTCAGTTACACCCAGCCCTTCCAGACGACAGCGCAGGCGAAGTATGCGACGCTGAACGACGCGGCTTTGAAGGCACTGCTCCCGACCATCAACACGACCGGCGGCCTCCTGTTCGCGGGCAAAGACACGGGCAGCGGGCTCTACAATACGCCGAAGAACACGTTCTTGCCGCGCGCGGGCTTCGCCTATCGTTGGAACGACAAGACGGTGGTGCGCGGCGGCTTCGGCCTCTTCGCCGGCTTCCTCGGCGAGCGCCGTGGCGACGTTATCCAGCCCGGCTACACCCGCACCACCACCATCGGCACGACCAACAACGCCAACGGGGCCCCGATCCCCGTCTCGATGAGCAACGCCCTGACCAGCGCGACAATCCTGGCGCCGGTCGGCAACGCGGCAGGGAAGCAGACGGGACTCGGAACTGGAATCTCGTTCTTCAACCAAGACCCGAAAGTCTCGAAGCAGGCGCGTTGGTCTATCGGCGTCCAGCGCGAACTGTGGGGCGGCTGGGTCGCGGACGCCGAGTACGTCGGCAACTACGGCTACGACATCGAGATCGTGCGCAACATCAACGCACTACCGAATCAGTACCTGAACACGGACAACTCGCGCACGACGGCGCAGGTCAACAACAACACGTTCCTGACCGGGACGGTAGCCAACCCCTTCGCCGGTTTGGCGGAGTTCGCGGGCACGTCCTTCGCCAACTCGACTATCTCCCGCGCGCAGCTTCTGCGCCCGTTCCCGGAGTTCGGCGACATCCTGACGACCAACAACGACGGCAAGACCTGGTATCACTCCGGCCAGTTCAGCCTTGAGAAGCGCTTCTCGAAGGGCTACACCGTGCAGGCGGCCTACACCTGGTCGAAGTGGCTTCAGGCCACCGAGTACTTAAACGCGGCCGACGCGACGCCGACCAAGATGATCTCGGATCAGGACTCGCCGCACAGGCTCGCTTTTAGCGCCATGTATGAGTTCCCGTTCGGGAAGGGGCACGAGTTACTGTCGAATGCGAACTGGCTCACGAACGCCCTGC
>JBJMGQ010000353.1:0-5251 GCA_045807845.1 Pyrinomonadaceae bacterium
GAACGGCAGCTCCATGTGCGTATGCGGGTCGATGCCGCCCGGGATGACGAGTTTTCCACTCGCATCAATCACACGGTCGGCCTCCACGTCCAACTTCGCCCCGATGGTCGAGACCTTCTCGTCCTCAATCAAAATGTCGGCCCTGTAGTCGTCAACCGCAGTGACGACGCGGCCGTTACGAATCAGTGTTCTCATCAATTTTCCTCACAGGGTCGCTAGTGCAGCGTCGAGCGCCTGAGTCAGCTCGTCAATCGTGTCCTTTGTCGAGTTGAGCATGACGCCGGTGCGGATGACGTTGCCGTAGAGGCCGCCTTTGCCGATGAGGACGCCGCGGCGTTTGGTCTCCTCAAAAACCTTGAGGACGGACTGGGGGTCGGGCTCTTTGGTCTCGCGGTCTTTGACCAGCTCAAGCGCCTGCATGAGGCCGAGGCCGCGCACGTCGCCGATGACGGTGTACTTCTCTTTGAGTTCTTCGAGGCGTTGACGGAAGTATGCGCCGACTTCCGATGCGTTGCGACGGAGGTCTTCCTCTTCGATGACCTTGATGACCGCGAGCGCGGCGACCATCGAAACGGGGTTGCCGCCGAAGGTCGAGAAGGTGAGCCCCGGAAACTTGTCTGCGACCTCGGGCGTGGCGACGGTGATGCCGACGGGGACGCCGTTGCCTAAGCCCTTGGCCGAGGTGATGATGTCGGGCTCGACGTTCCAGTGCTCGATGCCGAACCACTTGTCGCCGGTGCGACCCCAGGCGGTCTGCACCTCGTCGGCGATGAAGAGGCCGCCGTGGTTGCGCGTGATCTCGGCCACGCGCTCGAAGTAGCCTGCCGGGGGGACGATGAAGCCGCCGACGCCGAGAATGGGCTCGGCCATGAAGGCCGCGATCTCGCCCGTAGTCGAAGTCATAATCAACTCTTCAACGTCTTCGGCGCAGGCGAGCCCGCAGTTCTCGGGCGAGAGCTTGAAGGGGCAGCGGTAGCAGTAGGGCGCGCGCGCGTGGACGATGCCTGCGACCTGCGGCGGCAGAGGACGCCAGGTCGAATGGCCGACTGCCGAGAGTGCCGTGGCCGAGCGTCCGGAGTAGCTGTGGCGCAGCACGACGATCTCGTGACGACCGGTCGCGGTCTTGGCGGCGTGGATGGCGGTGTCGTCGGCCTCGGTGCCGCTGTTGGTGAAGAAGGATTTCTTCAGGCGGCCGGGCGTGATCTGGTAGAGCTTCTCGGCGAGGTCGGACTGCGGCTTGTTGGCGTAGAGCGTCGAGGTGTGCTGGATGGTGCGCACCTGCTCGATGATCGCCTCGGTCACCTTCGGATGGTTGTGCCCGACGCTGACGGTGAGCACGCCGCCGAAGCAGTCGAGGTAGCGGTCGCCCTTGTCGTCCCAGACGTACTGCCCCTCGCCGCGGACGAGCGCGAGCGGCTCCTTGTAGTACATCGCGACGGCGGGAAAGAGAAACTCCTTGTGCTTCTCGACTATCTCGGAGCCGGTCGGCTGAGTCTCGTTCGCGTTCAGTTGCGGTTCGGCGGTGCTCATGTTTCTTTCTCCGAAGGTGTCTGTCAGTTAATCGCGCGTCAGGCCGACTTCGGCTTGTAGGCTTTGGAGTCGTTCTTGATGCGATAGAAGATGATGTAGGCGCCCCACACGAAGGAGGCGACCATCGCCAGCGCGGCCAGCGGCCCGCCGAGCGTGTGATTGACCCAACGTGAGTTCATGAAGCCGAGCACGATGGGCGCCAGCCCCAGCAGCAACAGCGCGTAGACACGCAGCACGCGCGCGGGCGAGAGCGGCGTGCGGCCGAGGATGTCGAAGTAAGACTCCATGCGGCCGTAACTGTTCTGCTGTCGTGTAGGCTTGATGACGTAGGAGCCGAGCGGCACGATGGGGAACATCGCAGCGACGACCCAGCGCGTCGCCTCCCACGCGCCGTCGTCGCGCTCGCGGTAGTCGAGCAGCGTCGTGCCGAATCCGTTGAAGGTGTTGAAGGAGGGCGCGGTCGCCTCCTGCATGCGGCCGGTGAGCTTATTAATCGCGTCGATGCTGTGCTGGAAGACCGCGAGCCCGAGCGGCTCGCCGCAGTTAGAACACTTCGAGTTAACGTCGGCGTCCGGATTCACGGTCTGGCAGGCGGGGCAGTTGACCGTGACCCGCTTGGCTTCGGTGCTTGTGCTCATACGTGTGTTTAGAGGTGGCGCTAGTAGAGGTTGCCCTCGCGTTTGCGGCCGGTGTAATCGACGTAGACCACTTTCAGCTCGGTGTAGAAGTCGAGCGCGGTCGAGCCCTGCTCGAAGGCACCGACGCCCGTGGACTTGATGCCGCCGAAGGGGACGTGCGCCTCGCCGCCGGTGGTGGGCGAGTTGATGTGCGTCATGCCGGTCTCGATCTCGTCCACGAAGCGGAAGACGCTCGCCGCATCGTTCGTGAAGACGGACGAAGAGAGCCCGTACTCGCTGTCGTTGGCGACCTGCAAAGCTTCGTCGAAGTCCTTGACGCGCAGCACCGCGAGCACCGGGCCGAAGACCTCTTCGCGCGCGATACGCATGTCGGTCGTGACGCGGTCGAAGACCGTGGGCTGGATGAAGAAGCCCTTGCGCAGCCCCGCGCCGTCGGCCGGCCCGCCGCCTGTTACAAGCTCTGCGCCGTCCTCGCGCGCAACGTCCATGTAGGAGAGGACGGACTTGAACTGGCTCGCGTCAACGATGGGCCCGACCTCCGTCTCCGGGTCACGGCCGTCGCCGAGCCGGAAGGCTTTCGCGCGCTCGCCGATGCGCTTGACGAACTCGTCGGCGACCGACTCGACGACGACCGCGCGGCTCGTCGCCGTGCAGCGCTGACCCGTCGAGCCGAACGCGCCCTGCGCCGTGGACTCGACGGCGAGAGACATGTCCGCGTCTTCGAGCACGACGACCGGGTTCTTGCCGCCCATCTCACACTGCACGCGGACGCCGCGGCGCGCGGCCTGCTCGTAGAGCTTGACGCCGACCCCGTTCGAGCCCGTAAACGAGATGGCGCGCACCGCCGGATGGCTGACTATCTCGTCGCCGGCTTCCGACCCTGAGCCGAGGATGAGGTTGATGACGCCGGCAGGCATGCCCGCCTCCGCCAGCAGCTCGACCAGACGGACGGCCGTCGCGGGTGTGTTCGTCGCGGGCTTGAAGACGACCGTGTTGCCCGCGACGAGCGCGGGCGCGAGCTTCCAGACCGGGATGGCGACGGGGAAGTTCCAAGGCGTGACGACGGCGACGACGCCGTGCGGCTGCTTGATGGTGTAGGCGAAGTTGCTGGGTAGTTCCGAAGGGATGGTCTCGCCGTTCATGCGGCGCGACTCGCCCGCACAGAACTCGGCGACGTTGATGGCGCGCTGCAACTCGCCGCGCGCCTCTCCGATGGTCTTGCCCTCCTCGCGCGTGAGCAGCGCGGCCAACGTCTCCTTGTGCTCTTCGAGCAGACGTGCGAAGCGCGCGACGATGCGCCCGCGCGCAGGCGCAGGCGTCGCGCGCCAGCCGCGGAAGGCTTCGGCCGCGGCCTCGACCGCGCTCCGTGCCTCCTCGCGCGTCGCGAGTCGAATCGTGCCGAGCACGTCCTCTGTGTTCGCGGGGTTGATGTTTTCGGTCGTCTTCTGCGACGAAGACTCGACCCACTCACCTTTGATGAAGTTGCGGTAGGTGTTCATGCTTTGACTTGTATATTTGAATTTTCAGCGCCCGGTATGCACAAGACGCGGCTGCCGGAGACGGCCGAAATATACCACACGCGGGGCGCACGCGGAGGGAAAAATGAGGAACGGCTTAGCCATTTTTTCCAAACGTCCGCTATGATGTCCCGCGTCTTCCGAGTTTAGACCTTCAAACGTACGATGAACTTCAGTAACCTACGCGAGCTGCTGGAAGCGCGCGCCGACGCCTCGCCCGAGAAGGTCTTTCTCTTCTCCGAGGCGGACGGCCGTCGCTTCACCTTCCGAGAGTTCGACGCGGCCGTCAACCGCACGGCGAACATGCTCTCGGCACACGGCGTCGGGAAGGGCGATGTGGTCAGTCTCCTCCTGCCCAACAGCGCCGAGTACGTCGTCGCATACTTCGCCTGCTTCAAGCTCGGGGCGCTCGCGGGGCCGGTCAACTCTCTCCTGAAGTCCGAAGAGATGGCCTACGTCGTCGGCAACTCCGAGACGAAGCTCCTGCTCTACAGCACGCAGTTCGAGGCGCAGGTCTCCGAGTTGAAGAGTGAAGTGAAGACGCTCAGCGAGGCTCTCGTCTTCGACGACGAGCGCGCGGCGACCGAGGGGCAGACCGAGGAGCCGGGCGCGTGGGGCGCGAACGGACAGACGCGGGACGACGAGGCCATCATCATCTACACGTCGGGCACGACGGGGAAGCCGAAGGGCTGTCTGCTCACGCACGGCAACCTGCTTGCCAACGCGCGCCAGATTGTCGAGTGGCTGGGCTTCACCGAAGATGACAGGCTCTTGACGATCATGCCGCTCTTCCACATGAACGCCGTCTCGGTGACGACTGTGAGCGCGCTCTATGCGGGCGGCTCGACGGTGACGAGCACGCGCTTCTCTGCGTCGCGCTTCTGGCAGATCGTGAGCGACTACGGCGTCACCTCCTTCGGCTCGGTCGCGACGATGCTCTCGATGCTTCTGAAGACTTATCCGGAGGGCGTGCCCGAAGGCTTGCACACGGAGCGACTTCGCTTCGCCATGTGCGGCTCGGCGCCCGTGCCGGCCGAGGTCATGCGCCGCTTCGAGGAGACTTTCAACTGTCTCGTCGTCGAGGGCTACGGGCTTTCGGAATCGACCTGTCGCTCGACCTTCAACCCGCCGGACACACGCCGTCGCCCCGGTTCGTGCGGGATGCCCATCGGCAACGAGATGCGCGTGTTGGACGAAGAGGAGCACGAGCTGCCCGACGGCGAAGCGGGCGAGATAGTCATGCGCGGCGAGAATATTTTTAAAGGATACTTCAAGAACGAAGAGGCGACGGCGCGCGCCTTCCGCGGCGGCTGGTTCCACACGGGCGACGTGGGCTTCCGCGACTCAGAGGGCTTCTATCACATCATCGACCGCAAGTCGGACATGATCATCCGCGGCGGCGAGAACATCTACCCGCGCGAGATTGACGAACTGCTCTACAAACACCCCGCGGTCGCAGAGGCCGCCGCCTTCGGCGTGCCCGACCCGCTCTACGGCGAGGACGTGGCCGCCTTCGTCGTGCTCAAGGAGGGGCGCGAAGTCTCCGGCGAAGAGATTGCGGCCTAC
>JBJMGQ010000354.1:0-7950 GCA_045807845.1 Pyrinomonadaceae bacterium
CGCCACGCCTTCCGGGTAGTCGGCGACCATGACGGCCCAAGGGTCTAACTCGTCGCCGAGGAAGGTTGAGGGCTGGTTGCCGAGCGCCGGACGCCGCACGAAGGCGAGCCGCCGCCCGTCCATCGACCAGCGCGGGTTCGAGTCGCGGTCAACGGACGGCGAGACGAAGCTGACGGTCTTCTTCAACGTGTCGTAGACGCCGACGAAGCTGTGATCGCCGCGCGTGCTGACGAAGGCGACGAGCCGCCCGTCCGGCGACCATTGCGGCGAGTCGTTCGAGCCGCGCGCCTGAAAGAGCCGCCGCGCCTCTCCACCCGCAGGGCCGAGCGTGCCCGCCCAGAGCTGCCCCTCGTAAGAGAAGAGCACTTGCGCCCCGGCGGGCGACGGCGTGGGCGTCTCGCCATCGCCGATCACGCGCACCTGACCCGTCATCCAGTTGGCGGCCAAGACCTGCTGCGTCACGCCCTCCGGCTCGCTCGAAGGGTTCGGGAACTCGCCCGAGCGGTTGCGCCCGCCGCCGCGCACGTAGACGACCCAGTTGCCGTCGGCGCTAAACGTCAACTCGCTCAACTCCTGACCGTCGTCCTTGTCGTAGTGCGTGAGCTGGCGCGCACGAAACTGCGGCCCCTCTGCGACCCAGACGTTGCGCCGCCCCTCCGCGTCGAACGTCCACGCGACGCGCTGCCCGCGCCGCGCGGCGACGAGGTCTGCGGGGAAGGGCGAGCTCAGAACCTGTTCGAGCGTGAACCCCTGCGCCGCGCACGGCAGCGCGCAGGCCGCGACCGACAGAAGGCTTGCGAACAAGAGACGTAGAGTTTTCATCTTCAACCTTTAATCATCAGTAGGCAGAAGGCAGATGGCAGTAGGCAGTCGCTCCGCGTTAAGGGAGTTGAAAGGTTAATTCAGAGTTCACGGCAGCGGCGCTCTTAACTGCCTACTGCCATCTGCCTTCTGCCTACTGCTTCATCGTTTCTTCAAACAGGTAGCCGGACGACTTTAACGACGCTCCCGGCCTCTGCCATCTTAACCCCCGCGGGCACGATGACGAGCGCGGTGGCGCGCGCGAAGGCGACGAAGTCGGAGGAGCCGCCCCAACGCAGAGGCTCCGCGAGCAGACGCCCTTCGCCGTCGGTCGAGAGCGAGGCCGGCAGATAGCTCGTGCGCTCGTGTGCGCCCTTGACGGGACGCGAGAGTAGGGCCGTCTCTTCAAAAGGTGCAGCGTCGCGCGCGCCCTGCATCACGCGCAGCGCCGTTCGCGCGAAGAGGTTGAAGGTGACGCTGACCGAGACGGGATTGCCCGGCAGCCCGAAGACGAGAGTGCCACGGGGCAGACGCGCGAAGACGGTCGGCTTGCCGGGACGCAGCGCAACGCGCTCGAAGAAGAGTTCGGCGCCGAGCGCATGGAGCGCCGCCTTCGTGAAGTCGTAACGCCCCATCGACACGCCGCCCGAGAGCACAAGCAAGTCGGAACGCGCCGCCGCCCTCTCAATCTCGACACGCAGCAGCTCCGCGTCGTCGCCCGCGAAGGGCAGACGCTCCACGTCGGCCCCGGCCAGCCGCGCGTAGGCCGCGAGCGAGTAACTGTTCGAGTCGCGTATCTGGTCTGCGCCCGGTCGCTCTTCGACCTGCACCAGCTCCGTCCCCGTCGCCAGCACGGCCACGCGCGGCCGTCTTCTCGAAGGCACCTCGGCGTAACCGAACGACGCGAGCACGGCCATGCGCGCCGCGTTAATCTCCTCGCCCGCTTCGAGCACGCGCACGCCCGCGCGCACCTCGCTCCCGCGCGTGACGTAGAACTGCCCCGGCTCGGTCGCGCGTTCGATGATGACGACTTGGCCGTCGTCCGTCTCGCGCGTCACCTCGACCTGCTGCACGGAGTCAGCGCCCGCAGGCAGCGGCGCGCCCGTCATGATGCGCACGGCCTCGCACGCCTGAAGCGTCCCGCGCCAACCGCTGCCCGCCGCCGCCTCGCCCACGACGCGCAGGCGCGCGGGCGTCTCACGCAGGTCAAAGGAGCGCACCGCGTACCCGTCCATCTGCGCGCGGTCGAACGGCGGCAAGTCCGTGTCCGCAAAGACCGACTCCGCCAGCACGCGCCCCAACGCCTCGCCCAAAGGTACACGCTCCGCGCCCAAAGGCTGCGTCTGCTCGACGATGATGCTGAACGCCTCAGTGACGGGAATCACTTATCACCTCTGACAGACTCCTTTCGGAAGCCTTCAAAGAGGAGGCCGCCGAAGGGTTCGAGCAGTTCCGCGACGAGGGCGACGGCCGCGTCGTGGCGCTTCGCGGCGAAGAGGTCTTCGAAGGCGCGCAAGAACCTCTCGGCGAAGGCCGCGTCCGTCGCGCGCAGGCGGCGCGGGATCGTCTTGCTGTGCGCCGACCAGAGCCCGCGCGTGCGGAAGTAGAACTCGGCCGCGTCCTGATAGAGCCACGCGCCCGTCGCGACCAGCTCCTCCGCCGAACGTGGGAACCGCATGTCCTCCACCCAGTCGGTCAGTCGATAACGCCGCAGCATCAACTCCTCTTCATCCCAAGGCGGCGGCCCCGCCTCCAACAACTCACGCGCGCTGCGCTTCAACGCAGCGGAGAACTCACACGCCTCCGGCACCTCGACGCCCTCCCACACCATACTCATCAACGCCGGCACCCCGCGCCGCCTGTCCGACTCAAAGAACTCTGCCAACGTCCCCGCGTCATGCACGAACGCCTCCACCGGCCAACCCCCACACACGAACGCCTCCCTGTACGCGTTCGGCAGATGCTCATAGACCACCACGATGTCCAAGTCTGACGCAGGCGTCGCGTCCCCACGCATCACCGACCCACCCAAAAAAAGCACCCGCGCCCCCTCATACCTCTCCCTGAAGATTCCGCGTGCGGCCTCTATGGGAGAGATTCTCGACGTGCTCATATAGATGGCAGTGTGACAGGTCAATAACTGCTACGGTCAGCTTCGGGCAAGCGATTGTAACCTCTTGGGCTGCGATCTCTGTCTCGACGCCGATAGGTTTAGCCTTTTAGAGAGCAGGTTAAATATTATAACTTGCAGATTAATGCTTGTAACTTACGGATTAAAGCTTTAGACGCGCACGTAAAGGACTTCAACCCGCGTAAGTAGATCTTTAATCCGTAAATTTAAAGCCTTCACGCGCGCGTGAAGGCTTTAAATTCTTAAGTGAAAGCCCTGCACCCGCACGTGAAAAGGCCGAATCCGCGGGTGAAAAACGGTAACTCGTAAGAATTTCCTTGAAACGTGGGGTTTCAAGTGTAGAATTCAGGCTTTCGGGTGCGGCGCCAACAAGTGCGGGGGAATGTTCTCGGGTTTTCCCGTCGGCGTCGCGCCGTATGGTCGAGAGAGGCGGGGCGGTTAACGAACAGGGGCGTCTCACAAAGCCCGAGCCTGCTGCCGACGCGCCGAGAGTCCCACACGTGCCTCACAAGCACGACACCACAGACCCGCAAGCCGCGCCGCACGCGCGCCGAAAGGAGCAATTACATGCCGAACCCAAAGAAGACCGAAGAGAAGATCGAGAAGATGCTGAACGCTTGGCGGACGCTCGCGCCCGAGAAGACGTTCGGCGGGATGACGCTCACGCAGTTCGAGACGGCGGTCGCACCCTCGCGCACCGCGCGCCAGAAGATAGACGCCCTTGAGGCCCAACTCTCCGACGCCTACGCGGAACGCGACCACGCCGACGAAGCCTCCGACGGCAGGGCCAAACTGGTCATCGCCGGTGTCCGAGCCGACCCCACCGAAGGCGACGACAGTGCCCTCTACGGCGCCATGGGCTACACCCGCGCCAGCGAACAGAAGACCGGCCTCACCCGCAAACGCAACAAACCACCCACCACCTAACCCACTAAACACCGGCGCGCGTGCCCGTTAATTTCCAACGAGACGGACACGCGCGCCGGCCTTGTTGAGAATGAGCAGCGTGGGCTATGTGCTCGTAGCGTTAAATCACGCTTCGAGCCCTCTGTAGGGCAGCTCTCATCCCGAGGCGGTGCAACTGAACCCAAGCATAGGCAAACGTGTCCGCGGCAGATACGCATGGCATGAGAGTAGTCCCTCTCGCGCACTTCGTGGGAAGACAAGTCTGGCATGGGCAACTGCCTCAACTAAAGATCACACCGGAGCACACTGATGAAACCCTCCTCATCGCAGGAACAGAGGTACAGGCTGACGGCCTCTAACGTCGCCGCCTACTTCAAGCATCGCTGCGACCGCAACTTCCGCTGGAACACCGTCGAGGCCGTCTCCCGCATGAAGCCCGGCATCGGGTGGAACGTCCCGCGCAGGCGCCACGAACACAGCCGCCCCGGCATCAGGCTGCTCATGGAGGAGGGCGACAGGTTCGAGGTCGGTAACGTCGAGTCTTTAGTCAGGGAGTACGGAGAGGAGGCTGTCCTGACGGAGGGCGTGGAGGAAGAGGCGGGCCGTCGCAAAGTCAAAGACCTGAAGTTCGAGAGGTTCGTCGAAGCGTTCGCCGCAACCCCTCTCCCGCGGTTCGTCGCGCAACTCGAACTCGTCTTAGAGCCGGAGCAGGAGGCGGGACTGCTGGAGCGCTTCGGTCTCGACCCGCGGCGCGTGAAGTTCGGGCCGGCGCGCCCAGACCTTTTGGAAGTGCTTCCGCCCGCGGCGGAAGGTGGCAAGGCGCGTCTGCGCATCTGGGACTTCAAGGCGAGCCAGAAGGCTCGGCACGACCATTACATTCAGGTCGCCTACTACTCCTTCCTGCTCGACCATGTCGTCAGAGAGGCCGGACTGACTTCCGTCGAAGTCGATCTGGACTTCGGCGTTATCTGCTCGCGCGAAGGCACGCCCCCGTTTGAGTTGCGCCCTTACCGTCTGGCTGTGGACGACTTCCTGCGCAACCGCGCGCAGGCGCTCTTCGACACGCCTTCGGCCGACGCGCACTTCCACGTCGAAGACCACTGCTCAATGTGCGAGTACATGGATCAATGCCGTCAAGAGGCGGACGCGCACTACGACCTCTCGCGCGTCGCTTACATAAGTTCGGAGTCGAAGCGTCGGCTCCGCGCCGAGGGCGTCAGGACGCACCGCGAGTTGGCCGCACTCGCGGACGAGGAACGCATCGAACGGCTTCAGGCGGCGAGCCACGACCTCTCGGTCAACCTCGCGCGCTACGTCTTGGCGGCGCAGGCGCTCGAAGACGGCGTGCCGCGCTCCCTTGGCGCGACGACACTGCTGATGCCGCGCTACGAGGACGTGAGAGTCGTGCTGTGCGCCGAGCAGGACGCCGTCACGCAGACGTGCTTCGCGCTCGGCCTTAAAGTTTGTGAGGGTTGGGACGCGGAGAACGGCAAGCCCAAGGGCAGTGAGCAGGTGTTCGTCGCGCGCGAGAAGGGCGGGGAGGCGCAAACCCTTCTCGAATTCCTCCGCGCCCTGAATGAACTGCTGAGGAGCGTTGACGCCGAGAACCGCGAGATTGCCGGCCGCCCCACGGACGACTACCCGGCCGTCGTCGCCGCTAATGCCGGATGCGAAAGTGCCGAGGCCGCGCTTGCGGAATTCAAGGCCAAGTGCCCGAGGCTCTTGAAGACTAACCCCGGCTATGAAGCCCTGCTCGCCGAGCGCGCGGCACTTCAGGAGCGCGCAAAGCAGTCGAAGGCGGCGCTCAAGCAGGCGCAACGCGACGCGGCTTGGGAACTCAGGAAGCAGCAGCGACGGCTGCACTTCTACGTCTACGACACCGTAGACCTGCACGTGCTGCGGAGTGTTATAGAGCGACACGTCTTCGACGAGGAACCGGCCGAGATGATCGAGCAGGTTTCGCACCTCGTGCGTCTCTTCCCGCCCTCCTCGATCCTCCAAGATGCGGAGACGTTCCGCAGCGTCCCCGGCACGGTCGTCACGCAAGTCCTGCGCTCGGTGGTCGCGCTCTCCGCGCCGTACACCTACGATCTTGCGACGGTCTCGAAGGCGTACCAGCCGACGGATGCCGAAGGCGAGGAGAAGGGCTACACGTTCCACCCGCGTTACGGGTTCGGCTGGGAGTTCACGAATCAGGTCGCGTTCGAGAGAATCCACGACGCCTGGAACGGCAAGGGCTACAACCCCGACCCGAGAAATCCGGAGAGGCAACTGAGCGCCGAAGGAGTCTACGAGCGGATTGAGGAGACGGTCAAGGGTAAGCTGCGCGCCACCGACTCGGTCATACGGCGGCTGAAGCAGGAGTTTGGCGAGGCACTCCTGCTGAGAAAGGAGCCGTTCCTGCTCTACGGCGAGTTCGACCCGCTCGACTTCCGCCTGCTCGAAGCGCTCAGGACTTTCTCGTTGCTCGAAACCTCGTTTGAAGAGCTTGAGGTCAAACACGTCCACACGCTCCCTGTCGAAGACCGCGTCGGCAAGTTCGTCTGCGTGAGTGGCCTCCGTTTCGTCGAAGGCAGCGAGCAGCCTGACGGCTCCATGTGGTTCACCTTCGACGCGGCTTCGAGGGACGTGAAGTTCGACGCGGGCGAGTACAACCTCGTCGTCACGCCGGAGCGGCAGCCGGAAGTCCTGCTCGGCGACATAGACGGCAGGCTCTTCGAGAGGAGCTTCCGCGCCGGAGACTTGAAGGTAACGCTCGTCGAGTACGACCTGCGCGGCGACCCGCCGCGCCTGCGCCTCCTGCCCGATAACCCCGACAAGTTCAAGGAGAAGATAGACCTCACGCAGCCCTGCGTGCTCGACCAACTCTACGTCGATTACAACTCGAACCGCATCATGCGTGTGCTGTCCGGGCTCCACGAGAACCCGCAGGCCGCGGCGCACCTCCACGAGCTGCTAAAGGGCGGGGTGGTCGAAGGCTGGCAGCCTCCAGCCGCGGGGTGTGGCGCGTCGGAGCGCGGGCTCAGGGAAATCATCGAGGCGAGCGGCCATGACCCGGACGGGCTGCTCAACGAGGGGCAGTGGGCCGCATGGCGCGGCGTCTTCCGAGAACCGCTCACGCTCATTTGGGGGCCGCCGGGGACTGGCAAGACGCACACGGTCGCTCACATACTCGTCGGCTACGCCTTGGCCGCGCGCGACGCGGGCAGACCCTTGCGCATCCTCGTCACCGCCTCGACGCACCACGCCATCGTCAACGTCCTTAGAAAGACCGCGGAGCTGGCAGCCGAGTATGGCCTCGGGGCGGAGGGCCTGACCGTCTCCAAACTGCAAGGGAGCGGCAACGCTGCGGACGAAGAGTTGCCGACTTTGGTTGAGCGCGTGGCTGACACAGAGCTGACGACGCTGCTTCAGCGCGAGTCGCCGTGCGTCGTCGTGGGCGGAACCGTCTGGAGCGTCTACAAGGGGATGAAGGAGGCGGGCGGCCTCATCCAGCAGTGGTTCGACGTGGTCTTGGTGGACGAGGCTTCGCAGATGAAGTTGCCAGACGCCCTCATCGCCTTCAGCTCAAGCAAGACGAACTCGAACATCATCCTCGCGGGTGACGACCAACAGTTGCCCCCGATCATCCACGGCAGCTACCCGGAAGAGCACGAGCACATGCTAAGCTCCGTCTTCGCCTTCGTGCGCCGCCGGATGAACGACGCCGCGGCGGAAGACCCGGCCGTCAAGGGGCACATGCTCTTCCAGCTCGAAGAGAACTTCCGCATGAACGAGCCTCTGACGGCTTACCCCCGCGACGTGCTCTACGAAGGGCATTTCCGCTCGACGAAACCGGAGATACGCATCGCCACCGCGCAGCCGATTGACTTCAACTCCTCAGACCTGCTTGATCTCTTACTACACCCGGAGCGCCCCGTAGTCCTGTGCCGTTACGTGGCACCACGCAGCTTCACCGCGCGCAACCCCGTCGAAGCGGAACTCGTCGCCGCGCTGGCGGAGAGGCTCAGCCGCGTCCTGATTGACGAGAAGACCGGAGAAGTGTTCACGCCGAGAGAGTTTGCCCGAAGGGCTCTGGCCGTGCTGTCGCCGCACCGCGCGCAGAACAGCGC
>JBJMGQ010000355.1:0-4297 GCA_045807845.1 Pyrinomonadaceae bacterium
CGTCGGTATCGTCAACTCCCTCGTGCTCACGCCGTTTCTCCTTCAGCCTCGCGCACCGCCTCGACGAAGTCGCGCAGGTCGTCGGGGTTGAACCCGCTCAGGTTGTGTATGACGTAGGGCACCATGTGCGTGAGAAAGTCCTCCTTCTGCTCGTTGGGCGGCTGGCCGACGAAGACGGCGCTCGCCGTCCAGTCGTCCTCGCGCCCGTAGCCGTACGCCTTCTCAAGGTCTTCGAGGTTCTTGCGCACCCAAGGCTCGTCGCCGCTGCCGAAGTAGATGAGCGCCGCGTCGCACTCGCGCAAATTCTTGCGGTGGTACTCGGTCAGGCGCTCCGCCCCCGCGTCGCCTTCGAGCCACGTGATGACCTCGAAGTTCTCCTTGAAGAGATACTGCTTGATGGGGCGCACGAACTCCCGGTCGCGATTCTCGCAGATGAGGTAGACCTGTTTGAGCTTCGTTCGCTTTGAGCCGACGGCCGCCGCGGCCTTCGCCTTGTCCAACGCCGTGAGCTTCTCGACGACGCGCGTCTTCAAGTCTTCGACGGTCGTTTGCAACAGCTCGGCCCCGGCCGTCAGTCCCTTGTGAAGAGTTTCGACGAAGGACTTCTGGCGCGGGTCTGTGACTTCGAGCGCGGGGGTGCCTAAGTTCGGCGGCGTCCAGAGGAGACGCTGAAACGATGCGTCCGCGGCGCCGCGCTCCGCGGCCAGACGTTCCTGTAGCTGGACGACGGAGGCGGGGTCGTCTTCGGGCGTCGAGCCGTAGCGCGGGCCGACCATGTGGACGGACAGAGAGCAGCGCGCGAGGTCTGCGCGGACGACCTCTTCGATCTTGCGTCGCTCGTCGAGCGGCAAGCGCTGCTCGGGCAGCACGCCGTAGCCGCGCTGCCGCAGCTCGTCGCGCACCTCCTCACGCTCGCGCGCAAGGTCGCCGGTCGTCTCTGCGAGATAGACGAACTTCGACGACGCCCCGGCTTGTGCGTGCGCGGTAGAGGCAAGGCCGGGCGTGTACGTCATGGAGTTAGCCGTCGCGGGAGGCACAGGCGCCGGGGCCGCGGCGACCGGGGCGTGCGCGTCAGACGTTGACGCGGGGCGGGCCGGGGGCGTGTGCTTCAGCTCGATGAGCGTCTGCTTGATGTCGGAGACGAGCCGGTGGAGCGTGCGCCAGTACTGCTTGTCGGTCGGGGCGGGGCTGAACTCCGTGAGCACGCCGCTCGACTCGTCCTCGGCGTAGAACTGATAGCCGATGAGGTTGCGTATCTGCACGGGCTCGCACTCGCGCAGGTGTTCGGGCAGAGGGGTCTTCACGACCTTGAAGACGCGCGAGCGGAAGGCGGGCGAGCCGGGGGCGTGCGCCGGGCCGGGCGCCGCGTGGAACGCCTCCATCTCGCGGTTGCACCAGTCGGACTGCACGTAGCGCGGCGAGATGACGGGCACGAGCAGCAGCGAGCGCGTGACGCCCGCGCCGATGGCGCCCGACAGCTCGTCGTTGCCTTGCAGGCGGTGGCCGTCGCGCCAGATGCGCGGCTCGTAGCCGAGCGCCTGTGCGAGCAGCACCGACAGGCGCTCGTGCAGAAGGTCGATCCAACCCTTCTCCTCGCCGAACGGGCTCAGGTCGTCGATGTGCGCGTAGCTGATGAAGAGGTCGTAGTCGTACTGCATGGGGCGAACAGAGGCTTCTGGGCCTTTCGAGACTCACTTGTGACTGGGGTTCGGAAGTGGGACGCGGCGGAAGACTTGGGCGCGGGCCGTCCGTCGCGACTGACGTTCTACCGTTAGGCTGTATACAGCCTGCGGCGAGAGGCTGTCAATCCAGAGCCTTCACGCCCGGCCGCACGAAGAGCGCGAGCAGCAGCGCGGCGGTCGTGCCGATGACGGCGCTGACGTAGAAGGCCGCCTCGGGGCTCCAAGTGTCCCAGAGCGCGCCCATCAGGAGCGAGGCCGGAAGCACCGTGATGCCGAAGGCAAGATTGTAGAGACCGTAAGCCGTGCCGCGCTGCTCGGGGCGGACGAGGTCGGCCACGAGCGCCTTCTCCGCGCCCTCGGCCAGCCCGAAGTAGACGCCGTAGATGAGAAAGAGCGACCACGCGCCCGCAGGGCTAGAGACGTAGGCGAAGCCGAGATAGACGGCCGCGTAGAGCAGCCACCCCGCCACAATCAGAGTCTTGCGCCCCAGCCTGTCCGAGAGGTCGCCGCCGACGACCGAGCTGACGACCTTGCTCAGGTGCAGCGCAGACCAGAGCAGAAGCGTCCCCTGTCCCGTCGAGACGCCCGCCATCTGCGCGCGACGGATGAGGAAGGCGTCGGTCGAGTTCGACAGTGTGAAGAGCGCGACCAGCACCAAGAACCACTTGAAGTTCGCATCGAAGCCGCGCAACGTCAGCCGCATCCTTCCGCCGTTCGCCGCCGGTGCGGAGACTTTCGCTTCAGTCTTCTTCTCCCGCGTCTGCTTCGCGCCGGTGTGCGTCTCGCGCACGGCGAAGATGAGCACGAGCATCGCGAGGAGCGCCGGGACGGAGGCGAAGAGGAAGATGGTCGAGTAGTCCGCGGTCGAAGGCGTCCGCGGGTTGGCGGCGAAGAACCAGAGCAGCGCGAGCCCGATGAGCGGCCCGAGCACCGCGCCGCCGTGATCCATCGCGCGGTGAAAGCCGAAGGCGAGCCCGCGTTCCGACACGGGCGCGGCGTCGGCGATCATCGCGTCGCGCGGCGAGCTGCGCATCCCCTTGCCCACGCGGTCGGTGAAGCGCACGGCGAGCACCTGATACCACGTCGTCGACAGCGCCAAGAGCGGGCGCACCACGCTCGCTAGCCCATAGCCGAAGACGACCAGACCTTTGCGCCGGCCGGTCTTATCGCTGAAGTATCCGGAGAAGAGCTTGAGGAGGCTTGAGACCGACTCGGCCACGCCTTCAACCACGCCGATGGCCTTCGGGCTGGCGCCGAGCACGAGCGCGAGGAAGGCGGGCAGCATCGGGTAGATGATCTCGCTCGACGCGTCGTTGAGCAGGCTCACCAGACTGATCCAGACGACGTTGCGCGGCAGTCGCCACACGCGCCGCCAGAGCCCCGGCGTCGATTCGTCGAGCCTCCCCTCGCCGACGCGTGCGTCGAACTGGTCGGCGGCGTCGGTGTCCGTCTCCCCCATGCTCGTCCGTTCCGCCTTCCCTTAACGCGCGTTGCGCGCCGGGTGCGCCGGTGCGTTGCGGTTATTCTTCGAAGAGCCCCCGAACGGCTCGTACCACCACCACGCCAACGCCCCCACCAGCAGCGCCAGCAGCAGCGCCCCCACCAACGCCAGCCTCAACGCCATCCGCAGCACCCGCTTCAACACCACGAAGAAGAGCCAGAACCCCACTAGGGTCGCGACGATGATGATTGCTATTTCCATGATTGAACTTCAGTAGGCAGCAGGCAGTAGGCAGTAGGCAGTCGCTCCGCGTTATGTATGTTGAAAGATGAAATCGGAGTTTTCGTCATCAGCGCTTTCAACTGCCTACTGCCTACTGCCTGCTGCCTACTTCTTCCTATACTCCGCGCGCACGGTCGTCTTGATGTTGCCGCGGACGTTGAAGTCGCCTTCGAGGTTGACCTCAAGCGGGTCGCAGGCGCGGACGAAGTCTTCGAGGATGACGTTGATGACGTGCTCGTGGAAGATTTTGATGTCGCGAAACGAGTTGACGTAGAGTTTCAGGCTCTTCAGCTCAATGCAGCGCTCGTTCGGCACGTACTCGATGCGGAAGGTGGCGAAGTCGGGGAAGTCGGAGAAGGGGCAGACGCAGGTGAATTCGGGCAGCTCGAACTTGATGCGTATCTCGCGCCCCGCGTAGTCGTAGGGGAAGGTGTCGAGCGGGTAGAGGTTCATCTCCTCGCGCGGCGTCGAGCGGATGTCGAGCCCCTGCTGGTTCACGGGCGGAAGCCCCGCCTCGGTCGTCGTCATATCTAATCACTCCTTTATCGTTCGACAAATCTTAACCGACCGGCTCAACCGGCATCAACAAGCGCGCCCGTCTTTGCGCTCCCCGCAGGCGCGGAGTTCGTGCCGCCGTCGCGCAAAGGGCTCGACGTGGGGCTCGTGGACGTGAAGGTCTGTGCGGTGGACGAGACTTGGTCGGGGCTGCGCTTCGTCTATCGACTCAAAGACCGGCCGCGTCGATAACAGGCGCCTGAAGCGAATCCCGCGTGCGCTCGTGAATCCGTTTGCGTTGCGCCTTGCGTAAATCAGGACGTTAAGCAACGCGCGGCCGGCCGTCCCGGTTGGCCGCCACCCCTGACACGTCTTGAGGAGGAGATTATGAACCTGC
>JBJMGQ010000356.1:0-15545 GCA_045807845.1 Pyrinomonadaceae bacterium
CGAACACGGCGCAGTACGGCGACATGACGCGCGGCCCCGTCGTCGTCAACGACGAGACGAAGCGGCGCATGCGTGCTCTGCTCGCGGAGATTCAATCGGGCGCCTTCGCGCGCGAGTGGATGCGCGAGAATCGCAACGGCAAGGAGCGTTTCCGCAGCCTCGAACGCCAGACCGCCGACCACCCCATCGAACAGGTCGGCCGCAACTTGCGCGAGATGATGCCGTGGCTCAGCGGCGGACGGTTAGTTGATAAGGCGAAGAACTGAAAGAGCAGATGGCAGTAGGCAGATGGCAGTAGGCAGTTAAGAGCCCCGCCGTCGAGACGTTTGAGGTAAACTCTCAACATTCTTAACGCGGAGCGGACTGCTTACTGCCATCTGCCTACTGCCTACCTTTCTTATGAGCGACAACTTCAGGAGTAGAACCGTCACGCAGGGGGTCGAGCGGACGCCGAACCGCGCGATGCTGCGGGCGGTGGGCTTCGCGGACGAGGACTTCGAGAAGCCCATCGTGGGCGTGGCGAACGGCTACAGCACCGTGACGCCGTGCAACGCGGGGCTCGACGTGTTGGCCGAGCGCGCGGTCGAAGCTCTGCGCGCCGCGGGCGCGATGCCGCAGGTCTTCGGCACCATCACGGTGAGCGACGGCATCTCGATGGGGACGGAGGGGATGAAGTACTCGCTCGTCTCGCGCGAGGTCATCGCCGATTCGATTGAGACGGTGTGTCAGGCGCAGAGCTTAGACGGCGTGCTGGCCGTGGGCGGGTGCGACAAGAACATGCCGGGGGCGATGATCGCCATCGCAAGGATGAACATCCCTTCGGTCTTCGTCTACGGCGGCACCATCAAGGCCGGGCACTTCCGCGGCGAAGACCTGACGGTCGTCAGCGCGTTCGAGGCCGTGGGGAGCTTCTGCGCGGGGCGCATGAAGGAGTCAGACCTGCTCGAAGTCGAGCGGCGCGCGTGCCCCGGCGCGGGCTCCTGCGGCGGGATGTACACGGCCAACACGATGTCTTCGGCCATCGAGGCGATGGGGTTGAGCCTGCCCTACTCTTCGACGATGGCCGCGGAGGACGGCGAGAAGGCCGAGAGCGCCGCGCGCTCCGCCGAAGTGCTGGCCGAGGCCGTGCGCCGGCAAATCCTGCCGCGCGCCATCCTCACGCGCAAGGCTTTCGAGAACGCGATTGCGGTCGTGATGGCCGTGGGCGGCTCGACCAACGCCGTGCTTCATCTGCTCGCCATCGCGCACGCGGCGGAGGTGCCGCTCGCGCTCGAAGAGTTTGAGGCGATACGCGCGCGCACGCCCGTGCTGTGTGATTTGAAGCCTTCGGGTCGCTACGTCGCGACCGACCTGCACACGGCGGGCGGCGTGCCGCAGGTGATGAAGATATTATTGGTCAACGGTCTCCTGCACGGCGACGCGTTGACGGTGACGGGACAATCAATCGCGGAAGTCCTCGCCGGCGTGCCCGACACTCCGCGACGTGAACAGGACGTGATAAGACCCTTCGAGCGGCCCGTCTATGCCGAAGGGCATCTGGCCGTGCTCAAAGGCAACCTCGCGCCCGAGGGCTCGGTCGCGAAGATCAGCGGCGTGAAGACGCGGCAGTTGCACGGCCCGGCGCGCGTGTTCGATTCTGAAGAGGCGTGCCTCGCCGCCATCCTCAAGGGTTCGATCAGACCCGGCGACGTGCTCGTCATCCGCTACGAAGGGCCGCGCGGCGGCCCCGGCATGCGCGAGATGCTGGCGCCGACTTCGGCCATCATCGGCGCGGGATTGGGCGACGCCGTCGCGCTCATCACCGACGGGCGTTTCTCGGGCGGCACCTACGGCATGGTCGTCGGCCACGTCGCGCCCGAAGCGGCCGTGGGCGGCCCGCTCGCGCTCGTCTCGGAGGGAGATTCGATTACCGTCGATGCCGAGGCGCGTCTGCTTACTCTCAACGTCGATGAAGAGGAGCTGGCGCGGCGTCGCGCCGCTTGGGCGCCGCCCCCCGCGCGGCACACGCGCGGCGTGCTGGCGAAGTACGCGCGGCTCGTCTCTTCGAGCAGTCTGGGCGCGGTGACGGACGGCTTCGTTTGAATTGAGCGTTGCTTGACTTGACCGCGGGAGGCGGTTAAGGTTTTGCCTTGGCCGCTCACAGGGGGCGGCTTTTCCATTTCCGGAGGGGACAGATGTCAGAGCCTCGACCACCGCTTGCCGTCTACTACGAACACCCCGAATGGTTCCGCCCGCTCTTCGCGGAGCTGGACGCGCGCGCCACTCCTTACATCAAAGTTGACGCCGCGCAACACCGCTTCGACCCGGGCGCGCAAGAAGAGCCTTTCGCGCTCCTCTTCAACCGCATGAGCGCGTCCGCGTACCTGCGCGGCCACGCGAACGCCGTCTTCTACACGCGCCATTATCTGCGCCACCTCGAACGCAACGGCGTGCGCGTCGTCAACGGGAGCCGCGCGTTTGACTATGAGACCTCGAAGGCTTTGCAGCTCTCGCTCTTCGCCTCGCTCGGCCTTGAGTTCCCGCGCACGCGCGTCGTCAACAGTCTCGAAGAGGTGAGGGAGGCCGCGCGCGAGCTGACGTTTCCGCTCGTCGTCAAGCCGAACATCGGCGGGCGCGGCGCCGGCATCGTGCGCTTCGAGAGTCGGGAAGACCTTGAGTACGGGCTCTCGGCGGGGCTCGTCGAACTCGGGATTGATTCGACGGCGCTCGTGCAGGAGTACATACAGGCGGGCGGCGGCCACATCGTCCGCGTCGAGACTTTGGCGGGCCGCTTTCTCTACGCGATGAAGGTCACGACCTCCGGCGAGAATTTCAATCTGTGCCCGGCGGAGATTTGCGACGTGGAGCGTGCGAGTGAGAGTGCGGGCGTGTCGGCGGTCGGCGAGATGTGTCTGGCCGACGCGCCGAAGGTGGGGCTGAAGGTCGAGCGTTACGAGCCGCCCGTCGAGATTGTCGAGAAGGTCGAGCGCATCGCCGCGGCTGCGTCGCTCGACCTCGGCGGCGTCGAGTACCTGATTGACGAGCGCGACGGGCGGCCGAGGTTTTACGACATCAACGCGCTCTCGAACTTCGTCGCGGACGCGGTGCGCGTGGTGGGCTTCGACCCGCACGCGCGGCTGGTCGATTACCTTGAAGAGGAGGTGCGCCGATGCGTTACGGCTACTGGCTTCCTGTCTTCGGCGGCTGGCTGAGGAACGTCGCAGACGAGGGGATGGAGGCGAGCTGGGACTACGTCCAACGCCTCGCGCGGCGCAGCGAGCAGATAGGCTTCGACCTGACGCTCGTGGCCGAGCTGAACCTGAACGACATCAAGGGCGTCGAAGCGCCTTCGCTCGACGCTTGGTCAACGGCCGCGGCGCTCGCCGCCGTGACCGAGCGTCTGGAGTTGATGGTCGCCGTCCGTCCCACCTTCCATAACCCCGCGCTGCTCGCCAAGCAGGCCGCGAACATCGACCACATCGGCGGGGGCAACCGTCTCTCTTTGAACGTCGTCTCTTCGTGGTGGGCGTCCGAAGCGTCGATGTACGGCGTGCACTTCGAGCAGCACGACGACCGCTATGCGCGGACGGCCGAGTGGCTCGAAGTCGTCGACCGCGCGTGGAAGGAAGACCACTTCTCTTACGAGGGAAAGTTCTACAAAGTCTCAGACACGGTGTTGAGTCCCAAACCTCTGACGAAGCCGCGGCCGGTCATCTACGCGGGCGGCGAGTCGGAGGCGGCGAAGGAGTTGATCGCCGAGCGCTGCGACGCGTACGTGATGCACGGCGACCCGCCGGAGCGCGTGCGCGAGAAGGTGCGGGACATGTCCGCGCGGCGCGAGCGGAAGGGCTTGCCGCCGATGATCTACGGTGTGGCCGGGTATACGATTGTGCGTGATTCAGAGGATGAGGCGCAGAAGGAGTTGGCGCGCATCACGGACGTGCATCAGTCGGCCGCGGGCTATGACAACTATCAGCAGTGGCTCGCGGGCACGCAGTTGGAGCAGCGCGTGTCGCTCGAAGACTACTCGGTCTCGAACCGAGGGCTGCGCTCCGGTCTGGTGGGGACGCCCGAGCAGGTCGCGGCGCGCGTGGAAGAGTTCGAGGACGCAGGCGTTGACCTGCTCCTGCTTCAATGCAGCCCGCAGCTCGAAGAGATGGAGCGTTTCGCCGCGCAGGTCATCAGACGGCGCGACGCAAGCATCGCCGCAAAGCAGTAACTTATTCTAAGGAGTTTTAAGAAGTGTCAATTCGTAAACTTATCGTGCTCGCGGCAGCGCTCTTACTCTGCGCGGCCTGCGCGAAGCTCGAAGAGCCGCCGAAGACGCAGCCACAGCCTTCGCCCGCGGCTGCGGCCTCAGCGGATGGAGCTTCGTACGAGCAGGAGTTGGAGCAGTGGAAGGCGAAGCGGCTGGCGAACTTGAAGAGTGAGGACGGTTGGCTGTCGCTCATCGGGCTCTTCTGGTTCAAGGAGGGCGAGAACCGTTTCGGCAGCGACCCGGCGAACGAGATCGTCCTGCCCGAGGGCAAAGCCCCCGCGCATGCGGGCACGCTCAGGCTCGCCGCGGGCAAGGTCACGATTGAGGCGAAGCCGGACGCGAAGATTACAACGAAGGGGCAGCCCGTCACCACGCTGGAACTCAAGTCCGACGAAGACGGCGAACCGACCGTGCTCGAACTCGGGTCTTTGAGCTTCCACGTCGTCAAGCGCGGCGAGCGTCTGGGTCTGCGCGTCAAAGACCGGGAGAACCCCGCGCGCGCCGCGTTCAAGGGAACGGAGTACTACCCCGTTGACCGCAAGTGGGTCGTGGGCGCGCGCTTCGAGCCCTACCAGCCGCCGAAGCAGGTGCCGATCTATAACGTGCTCGGGATGGAGACGGAAGAGACTTCCCCGGGCGAGCTTGCCTTCGAGGTGGACGGCCAACCCTACAAGCTCCAAGTCTTGAAGGAGAAGGGCGAGGAGCAGTTCTTCATCATCTTCGCCGACCAGACGAGCGGCAAGGAGACCTACCCCGCGGGTCGCTATCTCTACGCCGACCCGCCGGGTGCGGACGGCCGCGTCACGCTCGACTTCAACCGCGCCTATAGCCCGCCCTGCGCCTTCACGCGCTACGCCACCTGCCCGCTCCCGCCGCAGCAGAACCGTCTGCCCCTGCGCGTCGAAGCGGGCGAGCGCTACCTCGGCGGGCACTGAGGTTCAAGCAAAGGTCTGTTAGCGTTATGAGAAAACAAACCTTAGCAGGTGTCTGCTACCTGCTCTCTTTCTTAATCGTCGTCGGGCTGAGAATGACGGCCCGGCTGTTCGGCGTCTACATTCCGCTGGTCAGTTACGTCTCGCCGTTCCTCGTCTCCTTCATCCTGACCCCACTGTTGATAAGTCCGCTGACGAAGCTCAACCGTCACCTCTTAGACTGGCGGAAGGCGCGCGGGCGTGACATAGAGGAGGAGGAGAAGTATGAGAACGTGGATGCCGGCATCATCAGCCTGCGGCCGACGCCGTCGTCCGACGACGAGTCGCGCCGCCGCCCTTGGTGAACAATCGTAGAGACCCGGCCCCTTTGGCGCCGGACTCCTTAATTGACCTTCGACTGTAGACGCTGGACTGAGCTGTCGTTGATCTCGAACTTGTTGCTCTTCAACAGGCGAATGACTTCCGCGCCCGCGAGCAGCACGGGGCCGTAGCCGTGCGCTGCGTAGGGGCTGACGGGCCGGAAGTAGTAGAACGCAGGGTCGAAGGCCATGCCCGTCCCGACGCAGGTGCCTTCGACCTGACCGCGGGCGTTGACTTTCGTCGAGACCGCGTTCCAGGCCAGCAGCGTCGCGGGCGCGTAGGCGGTTGCGTCGATCCAGCCGCGGTTGATGGCGTGCGCGAAGGCGTATGTGTAGATCGCGGTCGCCGACGTTTCGAGGTAAGAGTCTTCGCGGTCGAGGAGTTGGTGCCAGAAGCCGGAGCCGGACTGCAACGCGGCCAGACCTTTCGCGTGTGCCTTCAGCAGCTCAAGAATCTGCGGGCGCTGCGGGTGGTTCTCGGGGAGCACTTCGAGCAGCTCCACCTCGGTCATAAACGCCCAGCCGTTTGCGCGCGCCCAGTGAAACTCCGGGTGCTCCGTCATCGACTCGACCCAGCCGTGCATGTAGACGCCGCGCTCGCGGTTGAACATCCGGCGCGCAAAGCCCAAGACCTGTTTGCACGCCTCGTCGTAGTACTTCCTCTCGCCCGTCAGCTTACCCATCTGCGCCAGTGCCGGCACGCTCATAAAGAGGTCGTCGAGCCAGATGGTATCGGGCTGCGGGCGGTTGCGCGCCAGCGTCCCGTCGCGGAGCCTGTGCTCCTTGGTCATGATGTAGTTGATGGCCGTGTCGATGAGCGGCCGGAGGTTCGCCTTACTTCCGGCGCGCGTGGCCTTAATCATCGCGGCGCACATCGCCCCGCAGTCGTCGAGCGCGCGCGGCGCGACGAGGTTGCGCATAGGCAGACCCCCGCCCCAGTCGGCGGCGTGCTCGGCGGCGGTCTTGGAGACGTACGGCGCGGCCTCGGCGATGAACTGCAAGCGCCGCTCGGTGTAGTCGCGGAAGCGCGGGTCGCCCGTCGCCTCGCTCGCCAGAAGCATGCCGGCGTAGGTCACTCCCCACTCATAGCTGACGAGACGGAAGTCGCCGCGCCGCAGGGTCGTGTCGCGGTCGATTAAGTTCAAGTCGGTCAGCGGGGCGTTCGTGCGCGCGTTGACGAAGCCGGTCGGCGTCGTCTCATCGAGGTACGCGTGAATCAGGTTGAGCAGTTTGGCGACCTCTTCCGGCTGCGGGATGCCGTAGGGGACGGGGTAGTTGGGCTGCAAACGGTGCAGCGGAGTGGTCGCGTCGGTCTGCGGAGCCTGTCGTGCGTAGACCGGTTGGGTGACGAGCAGCAAGACGAGGCAGACGGTTTTCATCCTCATGGTTGTCATCCGAAGGAATCAACGTGTGTACATGTCGATGACGCGCTCGATGGCGCGACGGCAGACGGCGCAGAAGTGATTCGTGCGCGTGAACATGATGCAATCGACCTCGGGGCGGTAGTAACCTTTGGCTTCGTAGTTCGCGCCCTCGAAAGCACCCACGCGCCCGTTGTACTTCTCCCGCGCGAACATGCCCTGTTCATGTTCGAGTTCCTCTTGGAAGAGCGCTTCCATCACCTCCTCGGGCTTGCGCTCGCTTCTAATCTGGCGGCGGCGCTGCTGAATCTCATTTGAGTAAGACTCAAACGCCTCTTTGCCCCACGGCGTCGGAATCGGCGTGTTGGGCGCGACCAAATCTTTCCACTTGAGCGCGGCCGGGTCGAGCAGCGCGGTCACGTTGGGCTCCCACGGCTCCGTGCGTTCGGCGGAGGGCGTGTAGGCGACCGAGGAGGTGTAGTACTCGTCGGCGAGCCCGGCGAAGTGATGGCCGAACTCGTGGACGAAGACGTAGTTTGCGTAAGCGTTATCGACGGCGACCGTGCTGTAGAGATTGTGAATGCCGCCGCCGCCGTAGGTTCGATTGTTGACGAGGATTTCGACGAACTCGTAAGGAGCAAACGAGGCCGCACGCCTGAGCGCGCGGTTGTCGAAGGTGAGGACGTAGCGCTCCGAGCCGAAGGCGTCATAGGTCGCGCCGAGCGGCGAGTCTCGGTAGACGCCAGTCGAGGGGCGCGAGACGCCCGACTCCGCGGCGGGCGGGCACAGCGCCCAGACGTTGAAGTCGCGGCGCCGCTCCTTGAAGGGCGAGGTGTTGAAGAGCACCTCCGTCATCCGTCGCGCGTCGCGCTCGAACTTCGCGGCTTCGGCCGCCGTGTAGCCGTCGCCGACGATGAGGAAATCGACCTTCGACGCGGAGTCGCCGCTTCGCTGAATCTCGATGACGGGCGCGGGCGCTTTCACTGTCGAGCGGTCGATGAAGATGTCCGAAGGGTCTAAGGCGAGGCTCCACACTTCGCGGAAGAGGTTCTTCGCGTCACGCTTCTTGAGGACGATCTGCACGGGAGCGTCGGGCGCGGGGAAGCGGAGCGACTCCTGAAAAGTGCGGCGCACGGTCTTGGCCTCGTCCGTCGTCTCCCACTCGCCGTAGATGGAGGCGAAGCCGCGCGAGTAGAGGATGCGGCCCGTCTTCGCGTCCCTGACCTCGAAGAGATACTTGCCGAGGTTGGAGTCGTCCACCGCGCGGCGCGGATTGCCCGGCCACGCGAGCGGCTCGACGACGGCGCGGTCGAGACTAAAGACCTCTTCCGTCCCGGTGCCGGTGTGATAGAAGTCGAGCCGCATCGTCCGCGTCGTCTGGCGCGCGCGGGCCGCGGGCAGCAGAGACAGGACGAGGAGCGCCAGAAGAGCCGGAACCGTTTTAAACATGAGCCCCATTCTACACGCACGCGCCCGCCCGCAAAGATGATAAATTGCACGACCCAACGGTAAGCGTTGGCTCGGCCGCGTGATAATTTAAGCGGCCGGTGAAAAGTCTTGAAGGTTCAAAGTGAGATGAAACGAGCAGGTTCTAATGAACGATGACGAGATGAAAACTTCCGCCGAATTGCAGGCGTGGATTGAAGCCAGCATCCGCGACTATTGCAGCGAGACATCCGAGGAGTCGGCCCACCTGAAGGAGTTGGCAGGGCAGTATCAACTCCTGCCGATCTTAATCGACTGGACAGGTTTTTGGGGGCTCCGTCCCGACGGCAGTATCTTCATGGTGTCAACTGAAGAAGCCGGGGAGGCGCGGTTGGAGGAGGACGAGCGTGTGCGTCGCGTCGCGATAGTTTGTGGGACGAAGAGGTATCCGGAGCTGAAGCCACTCGTCCCGGTCAGGCCGCCTGACGCGCTCGATTGTCCACACTGTGAGGGGCGAGGGCGGATAGACGTTCCCGGCGTCGCGCCGGAGTTGATTGTATGCTTCTGCGGTGGGTCGGGCTGGCTTACGGAGAAGGAGCTATGAGGAAGATTGAGAAACCCGCAGAGGGCGAATACGCGCCCTACGCCATAATCTATATCGGGCTGCTGCCCGATGATGGGCTCGTCTTAAAACATCTGCGGGAGAACCTCGAAGCCACGAAAGAGTTCATCCTCTCATTACCTGAAGAGAGACTGGCGCACCGATATGCCGAGGGCAAGTGGACGATTAAAGAGATAGTGGCGCACATCAGCGATGACGAGCGGATTTACGTCTACCGTGCCTTGCGGTTTGCGCGTAACGACCAGACGGAGCTGCCCGGCTTCGAGCAGGACGACTATGCTCTCTACTCGGGCGCGAATGAACGAAGCGTCAAAGACCTCCTCGACGAATTGACCACGGTGCGGCAGGCCACCATCTCTCTCTTCGAGGGGCTTGACGACGAGGCGCTTCTGCGGGCGGGCGTGGCGGACGGGAAGGTCATGAGTGTCCGCGCCGCCGCGTACCACATCGCCGGCCACGAGCTGCGTCACGTCAACATCATCAGGGAGCGTTACCTGTGACGGCGACGCCCGACAACTCATCCAACCCGAGTCGCGCATAGCGCCGTCTTCAAGCCCCCTTGCGTGCGCGCTCGCAGGTTGATTCAGACGTGAGATAGCTGCTCTTTCGCTCGCCTTCAGCGCCGGCTGATTAAAAGTTGCCTTTTATATTTACAGTGCTAGAATCCCATCTCTCGCGTTAGCGCGGCCTCTGAGCTGTAGCTTCACCGCAGCAATTAAATCTTGTTACAAAAGCATTTTGCCTCTCGACCACATCGTGTGGCTTCGGCTCGCTTGAATGGTCTCGCCGGGTGGCGAGTGAAGGTGGCAAGCAACAGGCTCCTACGCAGGAGAGGTGAGCAGCAACATGTGGAGCCGGGTCTCGCGGAGCGCGGGCCGGGCTCTTCTACTTGAGATAAGGAGACAGGGATGCGCAAGCCTATATTCGATATCATCCGCGCTCAGCGCGGCAAAGGTTTCACCGCCGATGAAGTGGGGGCGATTGACGCGCTGCTCGACCGGCTCGGCATCGAGAAGGAGGGTGCCGCGGCGCCGCCGCCCGCACCCGCGCCGCCGCCGCCCGCCGATGCCAACCCGCCGGGGCTCGAAGAGTCACAAGCCTTCTTCGAGTCGTTGCGCGAGTCCGGCATCTTCGGGAACGCGCTCAAGCCCGATCAGGTGAGCGGCCTTGAGTCGGTGCTCGGCGCGGCGAAGGCGGCAGAGTGGCCGCTCGCCTTCACCGCCTACGCGCTGGCGACCGCCTGCCACGAGACCGCCTACACGATGCAGCCGGTGCGCGAAGCCTTCTGGCTCAGCGAGAACTGGCGGAGCAAGAACCTCCGCTATCATCCTTTCTACGGCCGCGGCTACGTCCAGCTCACCTGGAAGGACAACTACGCGAGGGCGGATCGCGAGCTGGGGCTGAGCGGGCGCCTGAACAATAATCTCGACCTCGCCATGGATCCCGACATCGCCGCGAAGATTATGGTGAAGGGCATGCAGGAAGGCTGGTTCTGCGGCGATAAGAGCGGCAAGCGTCACACGCTGGCGCGGCATCTGCCCGAGGACGGCGCGGCCAACGTGGCCCAGTTCACCTCAGCGCGGCGCATCATCAACGGCACCGACAAGGCCGCCAAGATCGCCGGTGAAGCCATCAAGTTCCAGACGGCGCTCCGCGCGGGCGGCTGGTAAGCTTCAAGGCTTATCAGGAAAGGGAGAGACAATGGACTCAGACGAGATTCTTCAGATCGGCAAGGCCAGCATCTTCAGCTCCTATCCCGACTGGCTTCCGGTCAAGGTCAATCACAATTACGACGGCACGTCCGGGCCGGCTCATCCGATTCATCCCGTGCCGACCAACAAGTGGTTCTCGCCGCTGTTCTGGTGGATCAGCGATCTGGACTATGACAAGGGGAAGCAGATTGCGCTCCGCCCGATGCCGTCCATGCTTCAGGTCTCTCCGTGGGGGCTGATGCTCACCTATCGCCACACCCCCGAGATCAAGTGCGGTCAAGGGAATGACGCCAACTGTGGTTGGCCCGACGGCAAGCAGGGGATGGATTGCAGCAACTGGATGAACTGGCCGTTTGGTAATAGCCCCAACTCCAAGTTCAACTCGATGGTGATCTCCGTTGACAAGCTGCTGGTGGACAAGGAGCAGAATCATTTCTTCGTCAAGGCGTCGGCCTTCGGAGACTGGGACGCGACGCTGGAATGGGATGACGGCGAACGCCGGCTCCAACTCACCGGGATGGCCGGCGGGCCGATGCTCTACGGCACCGCCTCCGGGGGGGAGTTGGAATTCCAGCTCCCGGCCGCCACCGTTACTCTCCCAATCACTTTCTACGACAGTCAGGGCAAGAGTCTGGGCACGAACCCCGACCCCAATCTCGCCGGCTCCAAAGACGGCGTGCTCGGCATGGCCTTCAAGACACAGGATGGCGACACCGTCTACTATGCGGTCTTCGCGCCGCAGGGAACCACTTGGAGCTTCACACAGGGCTCCATGCCCCCGCCCCCTCTACCCCCTCGCGGCGGCAACCTGTCGATGTTGAAGACGACCAACCTCGCCGCGGGCAAACAGCCCGTGCACTTCACGGTCGCGACGCTGCCGCCGCCGCCGAAAGGCGTGGACTTTCCTCTCAACGCGCTCAAGGCATTTGCCGATGCCGCCGCCTTCCACGTCGCCGGCACCATCTTCTCTTGGGACGCATGGGACACGTCGAAGGGCACCATCACGGCCCACTACGAGTTTCCCGTGACGGAGCAGGCAGGCTGGTTGCCGACCAAGAACCCTTCCGTCATCACGACCCTCTTCAAGCCGCATCAGGCGTTGCTCGGCGAAGCGGACACCTCCGTCGCGTATGTGCTGGGCGAGGACAACCAGCCGTACAGTTACAACTCTCCACGTGGGCCGCTCAAGCTCGTGCGGCTCCCCTTGGACGCCAATCGTAAAACAGCGCGCTACTCCATCACCTATCCTTACTACGGCTATGTGCCCGCGCTCCCCGATCTGTCTTTGAGCAGCGAGGAGCTTTCCGCGCTGAAGGGCTACTTCTCGGCCGACTCGCGCCAGTCCTCCGCGGCCACGACCGACTTCCTCAACGACCAGCAGCCGGACGCCTACGCGTCGGGCACCAAACTCTATTACAAGCTGATGCAGACCATCCTCTGGCTTCAGCAGTTGCAGCAGGTCGATGGCATCCCTGACTTTCGAGGCTCGGGACAGGTCGTGGAGAAGCAGCAGGTCATCCAGACCCTCTTGAGCTTTCTCAAGACTGACTTGGAAGTGTTCTTCTCCGCGACCCGGCCTCCGGCGCTGGCCTACCAGTGGCGCTTCATCAATCCGGAGGCGAACGATGTCCGCGGCTTCACACAGACTGCCGCCGAGCCCAAACTGCCCCAACTCTTTCCCTGCGCGGATAGCACCCAGACTTGCAATCCCCTCGGCGATCCGTTGCTCAAGGCTGAGGGCACCTGCTGGAAGCTGACGCAGCAAGACCTCATCGACGCACAGGCCGCCCACAAGAACCCGTATCTCGTGCTGCGAGGTCTGGACTTCACCGTCAACGAGTTCGCCAAGACGGGGCCCGCCATAGACACTCTGTTCCACTTCGGTTGGAAGCAGGCCAGAACAGACTTGAAGATGGCGGACATCGTCATGTACGTCTTCTACGCGCCCGCCTCGAAGAAGGCCGACCCCGGCAAGCCGGAAGACTGGACGCAGTGTGTCTGGATCAAGGAGGAGGGGCAGGGAAAAATCAAGCTTAAGTTACACAGCAATTCCGGCATCGGAAATCCTCAGTTCAGTGATGAACAAACGCCGTGGCGCGTGCGCGGCGTGACGTACAACGGGACTTCGACCTACGCCCCGGAACAGAGGATGCAGGCCGAGACGTACGACGTGATGCTGGTCTTCGACTGTGGGGCCGATTGCGAGAACTTCCCCCTCCTGTGCGGCGACGGCAAGTATCCGCCTAACGTCAGTGATCCCAGTTGGGACGGGTGGGCCATCACTCTGGGGCCTGTCCATTTCGAGGGCAAGCCCTACAAGTTCATCGCCTACGATTCGGCGTGGAATTCGTTGCTGGGCAACGTCACTTGGTACGGGTCAATCGAGAATCTCTCCGACCACCATTTCGGCTGGGGCTATTTAATCAAGGCGGCGGCGCTCATCGCTCAGTTCGACACCGACAAGTCTTGGTGGGATATCGAGCATGGCTGGGGCGGCATCATCAATCTGATGATTCGAGACGTGATGGACTGGCGCAAACCCGGCGAGACCGATCCTCACGGGCTGTCGTTCGTGCGCTGCAAGTACCTGAACCCGGTCGAAGGCCACATGTATGCCAACGGGCACGGCAACACGGGGGATGGGAATGACGAAGAGTCTTCGTCCGAGGCCGTCAACTTCGCCAACGCCTGCATCGAGTGGGGAGCGGCGACGGGGCAGAACGATATCCGCGACATGGGCATCCTGCTGCACTCGATGTACGCGCAGGCCGTGCCGATGTACTGGTTCAATGTTGACGGAGACGTGCTGCCGTCCACCACGGCGACCAAGCCGTTCCCCGTGGCGGCGCAGATTACAGGTGCCGGCAATAAGCATGACACATACTTCTCCGGCGGCGACAATGACGCGGGGTGCCCTTCGCGCAACAGCGACGTGGTCGCGATTGAGACACTGCCGGTCACCGCGGGGACGCTCCGGCTGACCCTGTTTACAGACCAGTTGAAGGTGGCATGGGAGACCGTGACCAACGCCGGCGGCGCTTACTGCTCTCTGAACAAATGCTATCTCTCGACGCTGCTCTCCTTCCAGGCGCTCTTCGACGCCGCGTCTGCCAAAGCGGCTTTTCTGAAAGGAGCGGCCCCGAACCCGCAAGGCGCCTTCGATGAGTGGTACAACTACAACCCAACCACACGCGGGTTGAAGCAGCCCGAAGACCACTCTTATGCGACGACCTACGCGTTCATTCTGAGTCTGGAGCGGCTGGGTGCGGCGAAGGCCGAATGTGTGTCGAGCCCGGACTCGAACCCCTTCTACATGCCGATGGCCGACGGCTCGCTCCTGATCTACAACCCCACCTCGGCGGAGCGCGAGTTCCGTATCCGAAACGTCTCCGTCAAAGTGCCACCCCTGCGCTGCCTCCACCTCAACGCAGCGGGCGTCCCCATCGACTCCCCCCGCGCATAAGGCCATTTCGGTCGCGGGTGCACTAAGGGAACCAGCACACAAAACAGTTAGGGGCTACCCGGTGGTAGCCCCTAACTTATATTTTGATTAATGGAGCCGAGGGGGATCGAACCCCTGACCTCTTGAATGCCATTCAAGCGCTCTCCCAGCTGAGCTACGGCCCCGGGTGTGCGGCGTGTGGGGCGCGGCACGAAAAAATAAAATAGCAGCACGTTGTGTAAAACGCAAACGAGACTTCCGGAGCGCCGGAGGTCTCGTTTTATCTGCGGCGCAGGGCGGCGGAGAGGGCGAGGGCGGCGCCGGCGGCGAGCAGGAGGAGGCCGACGACGACGCGCGCCATGTTGGGCACTTCGCGGACGGCCGTGTCGGTGATGACGACGGCGGTGTGCGGTTCGATGAAGTAGGAGCGATAGGCGAGCACGCCGCCCGCGGACGCGAGCACGATGCCGAAGATGATGAGGAAGACCCTCACGTGCGCGTTCCCTCCCGCGGTTATACGCCTTTGAAGTCGGGCTTGCGCTTCTCTAGAAAGGCGCGGACGCCTTCGTCCTTGTCCGCGCTGGAGAAGGTGAGGGCGAAGAGGTCTATCTCGCGGCGGAGGCCCTCGTCGAGGTTGGCGCGCGCGGCCGTCTTGACCGCCTCCTTTGCCATGCGAAGCGCGACGGGGCTCTTCTCGGCGATACGGTTCGCCATCTCCAAGGTCTTCGCTTCGAGGTCGGCTGCGGGGACGACGAGGTTGACGAGGCCGAGGTTGTAGGCGTGCTGCGCGTCGATCATGTCGCCGGTCAGGATCAGCTCCATCGCTTTGCCCTCGCCGACCAGACGCGTCAGGCGCTGCGTGCCGCCGCCGCCGGGGATGATGCCGAGGTTGATCTCGGGCTGGCCGAAGCGCGCGTGGTCGCTGGCGATGCGGATGTCGCACGAGAGCGCCAGCTCGCAGCCGCCGCCGAGGCAGAAGCCGTTGATCATCGCGATGACGGGCTTGGGGAAAGTATCGACGGCGGTGAAGAGCGAGCGCGCGGTCATCACGTCGCGCTGCGAGACGGCGGTGCGCCCCTCGAACTCACCGATGTCGGCGCCCGCGACGAAAGCCTTCTCGCCCGCGCCGGTGATGACGACGACGCGCACCGTCTCGTCCTCGCGCAGCTCTTCAAGCACGGCCGCGCCCTCGGCCCTCGTCTGGATGTTGAGCGCGTTCAGCTTCGCCGGCCGGTTAATCGTGATGATGGCGACGCGCTCACGCCGCTCGACCAGAAGTGTCTCGTATGATGGCATATGTCTCGCTCCTAAATGAAAAGAGCCGTGATAAGTGATGAGTGATAAGTGATAAGAGAAGAAGGCGGGCCTTGTCTTCCTCTTATCACTTAGAGCCTGTTTGAAAAATAGGAGACTGCCAGCCTTGCCGAGCGGGTAAGCTAAGTGTGTGTCGCACCA
>JBJMGQ010000357.1:0-8273 GCA_045807845.1 Pyrinomonadaceae bacterium
AGTCCACGACCCAGGGCGCCGTCGGCGGCACGGTCAAAGACCCCCAGGGCGCCGTCGTCGCGAACGCCTCGGTCACGGTCAGGAACGAGGAGACGAACAAGGAAGTCTCCGCCACGACCGACGACGAGGGACACTTCCGCGTCGTGTCGCTCGACCCGGGCACCTACACCGTCACCATCAACGCCTCGGGCTTCGCTGCCTCCACGCAGCAGAAGGTCGTCGTTGAGGTCGGTCGCGTCACGCCGCTCGACCTCGCCCTCGGCGTCGCGGGCGCGCAGGAGACCGTGCAGGTGACGAGCGAAGCGCCCGTCATCAACACGCAGCAGCAGGACTTCTCGACTAACGTCAACCAGACCTCGATTAACAACCTGCCGATCAACGGCCGCCGCTGGTCGAACTACGCGCTGCTCTCGCCGGGAGCGGTGCCCGATGGCACCTTCGGCCTCATCTCGTTCCGCGGCATCTCGGGACTCCTCAATAACAACACCATTGACGGCGGCGACAACAATCAGGCGTTCTTCGCCGAGGAGCGCGGGCGCACGCGCATCAGCTACTCGGTCAGCCAGTCGGCCATCCGCGAGTTTCAGGTCAACACGTCGAGCTACTCGGCCGAGTACGGCCGCTCGGCCGGCGGCGTCGTCAACGCCGTCACCAAGTCGGGCACGAACAACTTCCACGGCGACATCTTCTACTTCCAGCGCAACAACAAGTGGGGCGCGCGCAACCCGCGCAGCTTCCTCAGCCAGCAGGTCGCCACGACGACCGTGAACGGCGCCACCGTGCCCGTCTTCGGCCCCGTCGCCTTCAAGCCCGAGGACGTGCGCCACCAGTACGGCGGCACCATCGGCGGCCCCATCGTCAAGGACAAGGCGTTCTTCTTCTTCTCCTTCGACCAGCAGAAGCGCGACTTCCCCGGCGTCGCCACCTTCACGGCGCTCGACTTTCTGAACCGCGTGGACACCTGCGCGCTGACGGCCGCCCGCGGCGCCGCCATTACTCTGGCGACCTGCGCACAGTACCCCGGCACCGGTAGCCCGACCCGCACCGGGTCGCTCGCCACGGGTAAGGGACTGACCGCCGGTCAGGTCACCAACGCGCTCAACTTCCTCAACAGCCTGACCGGCGAGGTGCCGCGCACCGGCGACCAGCGCCTCTTCCTGCCGAAGGTTGACTGGAACATCAACAGCAAGAACACGCTGACGGGCACCTTCAACAGCCTGCGCTGGGACTCGCCCGCCGGCATCCAGACACAGGCCATTAACCAGCGCGCCCGCGACAACTTCGGCAACGACGGCGTCAACATCGACTGGCTCACGCTGCGCCTCAACTCGACGCTCTCGAACACGCTTCTCAACGAGGCGCGCTACCAGTACGGCCGCGACTTCGAGTTCCAGCTCAGCCAGCCGCCGCTCGCGGGCGAGCCGACCAACTCTGTCGGCGGGCGCTCGCCGCAGACCTTCATCACCAACGGCTTCACCTTCGGCATCCCCGAGTTCCTTGAGCGCCCCTCGTTCCCCGACGAGCGCCGCAACCAGTTCGCCGACACGATCACCTGGTCGAGCGGTAACCACACGCTCAAGTTCGGCGGCGACGTGAACTTAGTCAAGGACATCATCAACAACCTCCGCTTCTCGGGCGGCGAGTTCAACTACACGGGCGGCGTCAACGCGGCCGGCTACTACGGCGGCCTCAACGACTTCATCATCGACTACACCAACTTCACCACCTCCGGCGGCATCAACGCGGCCACGCCCTGCTACAGCAGCACGCGCACGGTGGGACGCTGCTACGGCGGCAACTTCAATCAGGGGCTCGGCGTGCTCGGCCTGACGATGAAGACGACCGACTACAACTTCTTCGTTCAGGACGACTGGCGCGTCAACCCGCGCCTGACGCTCAACCTCGGCCTGCGCTACGAGTACCAGCAGAACCCCGGCCCGATTAACGTCAACGCGGCGCTGCCGCAGACCGCCAACATGGTCAGCGACAAGAACAACTGGGGCCCGCGCCTCGGCTTCGCCTACGACCTGACCGGCGACGGCAAGACCTCGATGCGCGGCGGCTGGGGCCTCTACTATGGCCGCGTCATCAACTCGACCGTCTACAACGCGCTCATCAACACGGGCGTCGGCGTCGATGTCGCGCAGCGGCAGGTCGGGATCACGGCCACCAACTCGGCGGCGCCGGCCTACCCGAACCTGCTGACCACGGGCGCGCTGGTAGCTCCGGCCGTCCAGTACTTCGACCCGGACTTCCAGCTCCCGCAGATTCATCAGGCCGACCTGATCTTCGAGCGCCAGATTTCGCGCAACACGGTCGTCTCGGCTTCGTACCTCTTCAGCTTCGGCAACTCGCTGCCGAACTTCGTGGACACCAACCTACCCGCGCCCGCGGGCAACGTGACCTTCCAGGTCGTCGGCGGGCCCTTCAACGGCCAGAACTACTCGACCCCGATCTTCATCGGCGCCAGACCCAACGCGAACTTCGCGCAGATCACCGCGATCCGCAGCAACGTCTGGTCGAAGTACCACGCGCTGGTGCTTCAGGCGAACCGACGCCTGACGAACGGACTCCAGTTCCAGACCAGCTACACGCTCTCGCGGGCCACGGACAACGGCCAGACCTCGACCACGTTCACGACGAACAACGCGCCCTTCAACGCCTTCGACCAGTCGGGCGAGACGGCCTACTCGGCCTTCGACCGGCGGCACAAACTCGTCGCGAGTGTTGTTTACAACACCGACTTCGCCAGCCTGAAGGATAACAAGGTCGGCCGCGCCATCTTCAACGGATGGACATTCGCGCCGATCTTCAACGCCTTCTCCGGCCAGCGCTTCACGCCGAGCATCACGGGCACCATCAGCCCGATTAACAACTTCGGCTTCCCGACGGGCACGGTCACACCGGGCGGCGGCATCAACGGCTCGGGCGGCGACACCCGCTTCGCGCAGGTGCGCCGCAACTTCTACAAGCAGCCCAACATCTGGTATCTCGACATGCGCGTCTCACGCCGCTTCCACATCAAGGAGGACATGAGCTTCGAGCTGCTGGCCGAGGCTTTCAACCTCTTCAACCGCACGCAGGTCACGACCGTCAACCGCACGCTCTACAGCATCGACACCACGGGCACGGGGGCGAGCCCGCGTCCCTTCCTGAACTTCAACAGCGGCGCCAGCGGCTTCAACAGCATCACCGGCGCCGACAGCACGCTCTTCCGCGAGCGTCAGGTTCAACTCGGCGCACGCTTCGAGTTCTAGACACGAACTCTCGGAGCCGCCACTCCTTCAAGGGCGCGCAACCCACAGAGGTTGCGCGCCCTTTTTTCTTTGACGAGCCTTGTCTCAAGACAGGCCGCGCGCCGTACGGAAACGAACTTTTTGTGCGCAAGCACGAAGATGCGCCTCGCGTCGCATCTTCTCTCCCTGCAACAACTACCGTGCGCGGGCGTCGCTGGCATGTTGGTTGCCATCTCTAGCTCCTGAACGTGAGAGTTGACGCACTCTCCCGCATTCGCACACTTAGGGAGGATTGACGAAATGGGTGTTCCGAACAATGATGAGATGGAAGGCAAATACGAGCAGGCCAAGGGCTCCATCAAGGAAGGCTTGGGTCGGCTGACGGGCGACGAAGATATGCAGGCCGAGGGCTCGGCCGACAAGGTCAAGGGCGACGTTCAGGAGGGCTGGGGCAGCGCCAAGCGCAATGTCGGCGAGGCGATTGAAGACGTGGGCGACGCCATCAAACGCTAACGCCCCCTTCAAACCTTGCACACCAAGAGGCCGCCGCCGGGAAGATAACCCGGCGGCGGCCTCTTATGAACGATGAAGGATGAACGCTGAACGATGAACTGAAAACAATAAGTTTTCAGTTCATCGTTCAGCGTTCATCCTTCATCGTTACTCCTGTCTTATGTACTCCGCGCCCAAATCTTTGAGCAGCTCTTCGAGCTTGTCGGCCTCCTCGTCGCTCTTCGACTCGACGCCGATGAGGATGCCGCCTGCACGTAGAGACGAATCGTAGACCTTCGCGCGATGCTCGGGAATCCCCGCACCGACGAGCGCGCCGATGAGCCCGCCGGCCGCACCGCCCGCTCCCGCTCCCGCGAGCGCCGCTGCCAGAGGCCCGGCCACCACGAGCCCCAAACCCGGCAGCACTACGTTCGTCCCGACGGCGACTATGGCCGCCACTACCGCGCCGACCGTCCCGCCCACCGCCGCGCCGTAGCCGAGCCCGTCGGCCGCATGCGTGCGCGTCTCGATGGCGAACTCCTTCGACTTGGTCGCATCGGACATGAGCACCGAGATATCGTCGCGCGTGTAACCGCGCTTGAGAATCGCGTCAACGGCCGCCTCTGCGGCCACGCGCGTCTTGAAAACTCCCGTCACAAGTTTAGCCATAACTGACTCCTCTGCCGTCCTCTCTCGAAAGGAGACTCACCCACACAAACACACGGCAAGCTCCGTGCCGACTCGCTGCCCGCGCACCTTTGTCCGAATCATCAACCGATAGAACCAATTACCCCGCACCGCGCCGCGTCGCCCGAACATCTCCGTACCAAACCGGAACGAGAGCATGCGCCTGTGTTCTGTTCGGCGTCATTGCCCACGGTGCGCTTGCGGGCAGCGACGACCGGCGTGCGCGCTGTTATAATCGCTGCTACTTTCTAATGAACGGTGGTTCAAACTTTCTCGGGGAGACTTCTGTGATCAAGGCGGTCATCTTTGACGTGGACGGGACGCTCGTCGATTCCGTAGACCTGCATGCGCGCGCATGGCAGGAGGCGCTCGCGCACTTTGGCAAGCACTTCGACTTCGAGCGCGTGCGCTATCAGATAGGCAAAGGCGGCGACCAACTGATGCCTGTCTTCCTCACTCAAGCAGAGCTTGACGAATTCGGCGATGCGCTTGAAGAGTATCGCGGCGAACTCTTCAAGCGCGAATACCTCTCGCGCATCAAAGCCTTTCCCAAGGTGCGCGAGCTGTTCGAGCGCGTCAAACGTGAAGGACTCCAAATCGCGCTTGCATCCTCAGCCAAGGCCGACGAGTTGAAGACCTACCAGAAGCTTGCGAACATCGAAGACCTTGTCGAGGAAGAGACTTCGAGCGACGACGCCGAAAAGTCCAAGCCGCATCCGGACATCTTCGAGGCCGCGCTCTCGCGGCTCGACGACACGCGCCCCTCGGAGGCCGTCGTCGTCGGCGACACGCCCTACGACGCAGAGGCCGCGGGCAAGGCCGGCCTGCAAACCATCGGCTTTCTCTCCGGCGGCTTCCCCGAAGCAGACCTGCGCGCCGCCGGTTGCGCCACCATCTATCGCGACCCCGCAGACCTCCTCGCCAACTACGACACCTCGCCGCTTGCGGCGCGCCCTTCGCCTTGAGCCGCGTCCTACAGGTCAGCTCTGCGCGCGCGTTCGGCGGCGGCGAGCGCCATCTCGCCGACCTTGCGCGCGGCCTACACGAACGCGGCCACGAAGTCCTCGCCGCACTACGCGAAGGCTCGCCGCTCCGCAAGCCGCTCTCGTTCCTGCCCGAGCAGAATCTCTATACGCTGCCCCTGCGCAACTCGCTCGACCTCGTCAGCGCTTGGAAACTTGCGCGCATTGCGCGTGAGCGAGAGGTTGACATCATTCACGCACACGTCGCGCGCGACTACGCGCCCGCGGCCTTCGCTGCGCGGCTCGCGCCCGCATCGCGCCTCATCATCACGCGCCACGTCCTCTTCCCCTTGAGCCGCGCGCACCGCCTCACGCTCTCGAACGTCGCGCGCGTCATCGCCGTCTCCGAGCCGGTCGCGCGCGCTCTACGCTCGCAGAAGATTTTCGACGAGGAGAAGATTCGCGTCGTCGAGAACAGCGTAGACCTCGCACGCTTCGAGCGCGCACACGCCGAGGCCGAGCGCGAACGCGATGCTTCCGACAGACCCTTTCGCGTCGGCATCGTCGGCGAGCTGAGCGAGGTCAAGGGACAAGAAGAGTTCGTGCGCTCGGCCGCGCTCGTCGCCGAAGAGTTCGGCGAACGCGTTGAGTTCCTCGTCGTCGGCGAAGACAATTCGCGCGGCGGCGAGTATCGCGCGCATGTCGAGCGGCTGGTGGATGAGTTGGGATTGACGAAGCGCGTGCGCCTGCTTGGTCGTGTCGAAGACGCATTGAGCGTCATCGTCAAGCTCGACGTGCTCGTCTCGGCCTCACGCTCTGAATCCTTCGGCATGGCGATGGCCGAGGCGCTCGTCTGCGGCGTGCCCGTCGTCGCGACGGCGACCGAGGGCGCGCAGGCTTTGATTGAGGACGAAGTCAACGGCCTGCTCGTCCCCGCCGGCGACGTGCGCGCACTGGCCGCGGCCGTCTCAACACTGCTCGCGGACGAGGAGTTACGTCTCCGGCTCGGCGCTCGGGCTTACTCCTTTGGACGCGAGCGCTTCAGCCTCGAACGCATGGTCGAAGCGACCGAACGCGTCTACGAAGAGACGCTCGGCAGGAGCAGTTGAAAGCTCTCTTAAACATTCGCGCCCGCGGCGATATGATGCGACGGTAATCTTTCGAGACTTACTTTCAAAGACGTGCGTGGTGTGTGTATGAGTAAAGGCTTGGCGCGCGTGCGCGGCATCGAGATGGCTTACGACGACACGGGAGGCAAGGGGGCGGCGCTTGTGCTGCTGCACGGCTTCCCCTTTGACCGTTCGATGTGGCGAGGACAGGCAGCGGCGCTCGGCGGAGAGTTCCGCGTCGTCGCGCCAGACCTGCGAGGAATGGGAGAGACGCCCCTCGGCAACGGCGCGGTGACGATGGAAGTGTTGGCCGAAGACGTGTCCGCGCTGCTCGGCGAGTTGAATCTCGGGCGCGTCGTCATGGGCGGGCTCTCGATGGGCGGTTACGTCGCCTTCGAGTTCGTTCGCAAGTTCCCGGAGCGTGTGCGCGCGCTCGTTCTCGCCGATACGCGCCCACAGGCGGACACTGAAGAGGGCCGCCGCGCACGCGAAGAGAACGCGCAACGCGCTCTGAAAGAAGGAATGGTGCCAATCGTGGAGTCGATGCTGCCGAAGCTTCTGGCAGCGGAGACGCGCGAGCGCGGCGGCGAAGTCTTAGAGCGCGTGCGCGAGATGATGCTCGGCACGAGTCCCGAAGGCGCGGCTGCGGCGCTGCGCGCGATGGCCGGGAGGCGGAATCAGGCGGAGCTTCTGCCGTCGATAAAAGTCCCGACCTTAATCATCGTCGGCGATGAAGACTCAATCACGCCACCTTCGGACGCGGAGGCCATGAGCGCGAAGATTGAGGGCTCGCGTCTCTTTATCATCGAAAGCGCGGGGCACCTCTCGAACGTCGAGCGGCCGGAGGAGTTCAACCGCGCGCTCGTCGAATTCCTGCGCGCGCTCCCTGCTTGAACTCTTAGCGGTAAGTATTGAAGGGAGTGTAATCAAGGCATGAACGAACTCTGGAAATACAGCATCGAGGAGCGCGTGCGTTGGGGCGATGTGGATGCGGCGCGCATCATCTTCTACGGCGCATACATACGTTTCTTCGAGTTCGCCGAGACGGAGTTGTTCCGCGCGGTCGGCCTGCCCTACAGCGTGATGTTCGACGAGCTGGACGTGTGGCTGCCGCGCGCACATCTTGAATGTGACTTCCATAGAGCCGCGCAGCTCGACGATCTGTTGGAGGTCTGCGTCTACGTCGGCCGCGTCGGCACCAAGTCGCTGCGGCTCGACTTCGAGGTGCGCCGCAACGGCGGCGAGGAACTCGTCGCCACGGCGCACTTCGTCCTCGTCGCCGTCCGCCGCCAGTCATTCGAGTCAGTCCCCGTCCCCGAAGAACTCAAACGCCGCCTCGCTCCCTACACACGACCCGCGGAGAGCTGACCACACAAAGGACTAAGGTCGCAGCTTCAGGCTCTAAGCGAACAAGAGTCAGCCTGTAGCTCGTCAGCTTGCTCACTTAGCTGACGAGCTACAGAGATAAACTCTCAACGTTATCTAATAAGGTGATGAGCTTTGCTCATTACCTTCAAATCTCAAGAGATAATGTTGAAGGATTACGCCCTAACGTTATGACATTAAGAGGCAAGCTTGAAAGCTAACCTCTTAATGTCATAACGTTAGGGCGTAAGCTTGAAAGCTTATCCCCTAATGTTGAAGGATTACCTCTTAATGTCATAACGTTAGGAGGTAACGTTGAAGGCGTATCTCCTAATGTTATGACATTAAGAGATAAGGTCGAAAGATTAGCTCTTAATCTTTCGACCTTATCTCTTGTAAACGTGTGTTTATGTCCTGCGGTC
>JBJMGQ010000358.1:0-3456 GCA_045807845.1 Pyrinomonadaceae bacterium
CGCACGAGCTTTCGGTCATCCTTGAGCAACTCGCCCAAGCCCCGCACGGCTGCGTCGAGACCCGCCGCCTCCAGCCGGTTGAACTTGTTATCCTTGAGGTCGATGTCGTGGACGATCTCGGCGAGTACTTTCAGTCCCGGGTCACCCGCCAGCCCGAACTCCTTGAGCACCGTCTCGAACGTGCAGTCCTCGCCGCGGTGCGTGAACTCTGCGTCGGCGATGTCGAAGTGGACGCCGCCCTCGACCCGTGTCCCCTCGTCCACGAACCGGAACCGCGGCCGCCGGTCGATGAACCTGCGGATGAGCCAGGCGGTCGCGAGCCTGTCGATGTACGGGTTCTTTCTAGTGACCCAACGCCGGCCCTGGTACTGCGCCGAGTCACGGAGACACGGCTATTATACAGTTCATGTTCAAAGCTATGCCTCCGTGTCTCCGTGGTGAAATCTCTTCACGGTATACTGCGCCGGCACTCCTTGACGCCCTCGCTCCGCGCGCTTAACCTCGCTCTATCCGACAAATCTAATTGAGCACGGGAGGTGGTTTGAAACGTAGACGCAAGAGGCCGCACCGCGTCCGCCTGGACGAGTACGGCATCTACATCTTCGAGAGCCGGCACAGCCCGGACTTCTCCATGGAGCTGGTCGCGCAGGATTTCCACCACCTTTACATCGTGCGCGAAGGCCGTGGCTTCATCGAGACCAAAGGCGAACGGGTGCCGATACGCGAGAATCAGATTCTCCACGTCCCGGCGCACGTCGCGCACAGGCCCGTGGACGACTCCGACGCCCCGCTGACCCTGATCATCCTCTGCTTCTACGAGAGCGTCTTCGGCGACTGCACCTCGGCGGTCGAGGGGCTGCGCCTGTTCCGGCGCAGCCTCCCCGCCCTGACGCCCTTCAAGATCGGTGACAACTACACGCGTCTGGAGGTGCGTAATCGCCTCAAGGCGTTGTTCGTCGAGCAGGTGCAGCAGAAGGAGGGTAGCCGCTCCGTCGTCCTTTCGCAGTTGATCGAGCTGCTCGTCTTCCTCGCCAGAACTTACGAAGAGCACCGCGAGCTGTCGCCTTCGGACGCGGGCGCGGCGGCCTTCGCCGGGAGCCTCCAGTACCTCGACGAAAACTTCTACCGGCCGATTAAGATTGAGGAGCTGGCTGACCTCGCCAACATGTCCTACCGCAGCTACACCGAGCAGTTCAAACGCCGGAAGGGACAGACCGTCACGCAGTACATCGCAGAGCGCAGGGTCGAGTACGCCAAACGCCTCCTGCTTGAGACCGACGACATCCTCTTCGCCTCGACCGAGGCCGGCTTCGGCGACCTGACGCACTTCTACCGAGTCTTTAAGAAGCTCGCCGGCGTGACGCCGAAACAGTTCATGGCGGGCCGCGAGCATCCTACGTCCAAGTCAGAGGCCGCCTGAGCGTCGGCGGCTGTACGGCTAACTTCACACTTAGCATTTGCCGAATAAGCCTACTTCGCCGAATCCGCAAACAGATTCCTTCCGAATCGTCTAATCGCTCATTCCTTCGGGAAAGAGGCCGCCGCGTCGCATTATCCTTCCGGCCTCCCTGCCCGTCACTGCCGGATTTGCAAAGCAATTATTCTCCGTATCGTCCAAGCCCTCGGAGGCTTCTCCGAGCACAATGTATTCATCTTAAGTGTGCTTCGAAACCCCTAACGAAACTTATAAATTAACGGAGAATCTTCCCGAAAATGAAAGTGCTGAGAACGCTGAAGAACCTCAACAAGCAGGTCGCGCTCATCCTCATCTTCACGCTGCTTATACAGGGCGTCGCGGCGGCCGCCACAATCGTCAACGATACGTTCGCAGACGCGAACAGCCAGAATCAGAACATCTCGAACAATTCCGTCCGCATCTTCAATGGACGCGCCGGCACCGTCCGCACCGACGCGGCCGGCTCGGTCAACTTCAACGTCACGGCCGCCGGGGGCTCTGAAGGCTTCTGGGGCTTCTTCACCGACGGCGCGCCGGTCACGCTCGGCGTGGGCGACCGCCTGAAGGTCTCCGCGGCCTTCTCCGTCCAGAACATCAATGCGACGAACCTCGGCGCCGACTTCCGCTTCGGCCTCTTCGACTCGAAGGGCACACGCACGACGGCGAACACGACGGGCGGCATCAACAGCCCGACTTTCGCGGACGACCCCGGCTACGCCGCGCGCCTATCGGGTACGACCGGCGGCACGCCGCCTTTTACCGTCCACCGCCGCACGACCCCGACCGCGACCGACCCGCTCGCCAACCTCACCAGCACGACCGTCGCCGAGTACACGGCGCTCACGGTCAACGGCGGCTCGGCGCGCGCGCCGCTCGCCAACGGCGTGCCCTACACGTTTACCTTCACCGTCGAGCGCACCAGCGCGACCGACACGAAGGTGACGGTGACGATGACCGACGGCGGCTCATTCAACCTGAGCACGACGGCGACTGAGACGAGCGCGAACCCGGCGACGACCTTCGACTGGTTCGGCTTCCGCATCCCGAACGGCTTCGCCTCGGACGTGAACTTTACGCGTTGGTCGGCCGACTACACGCCCGCCGCCCCCGTTATCACGGCGCAGCCGCAGCCCTCGAACCTGACGGTTCAGGTCGGAAGCCAGATCACGATGTCGGTCGCGGCCAGCGGCACCGGGCTCTCTTACCAGTGGCTCAGGAACGGCGCGCCCGTCGCTAACGATTCGGCCGCGACGCCGACGCTCAACCTGACGAACGTGCAGATCGCAGACACCGGCAGCTACACCGCGGTCGTCAGCAACGCGGGCGGCAGCACGACGAGCACGGCCGTCCAACTGACCGTCAGCGAGGGCGAAGTGGCGCCCCCACCGACCATCAGCGCGCAGCCCGCGGACACGACCGTCACCAACAACGCGCCCGCCAGCCTGTCGGTCGTCGCCTCGGGCGAGGGTCTCTTCTACCAGTGGTACAAGAACGGCGCGTTCATCCCCGGCGCGAACGCGCAGTCGCTCGACTTCACCTCGGCGCAGGTCGCCGACGCGGGCACGTACACAGTCGTCGTCAGCAACTCGGGCGGCAACGTCACGAGCGCTCCGGCGCGACTCCTCGTCGTCTCCGCGATGACGGCCACGGCCTTCGGCCCGGCTGCGGGCGCGACCGGCGTCAACACCGACGCGCAGCTCAAAGTCACCTTCGACCAGGCGCTGACCGTCGGCACCTCCGGCAAGGTTCGCATCTTCAACGCGGCCGACAACTCGCTGGTTGACACGGTTGACCTCGGCGTTGACACAAACACCGGCATCCATGCGCCGGGGCCGCAGTCGGCGCGCTCCATCGGCGGCTCGACGTGGCAGTTCAACTATCACCCGATCATCGTCGATGGCAACACGGCGACCATCTACACGAAGGTCAAGCTCGCCTACGGCCAGACCTACTTCGTCACGATGGAGCCGGGCGTCATCAACGACGCCGCGGGCGCCCCC
>JBJMGQ010000359.1:0-11850 GCA_045807845.1 Pyrinomonadaceae bacterium
CGCGATGCGCGGCGCCGCGGCTGTTGCCTGCGATGCGCTCGTTGAGGCGGCCGTAGACGCGTATGCAGGACTGGACGGCGAGACGACAGTCGGGCGCGAAGGCGTCGAGTCCTGCTTCGGCGCTCGCGTAGTGCCCGGCGGCGATGGACGCTAACGGGCGAAGCACGCGCGCGAGTCGTTGCTGCTGCCGCTGGTCGTCTGCGTCGAGCGTCTCAATCCCTTCGGCGCGCAACGCGTCCGTGGGCAGGTAGACGCGCCCGCGCCTTTGGTCTTCGGCCACGTCGCGCAGGAAGTTGGTCAGTTGCAGCGCGACGGCGAGGTCGCGCGCAGAGCCGAGCGCGCGCCGGAAGCTCTGCGCATCGCGCGCGCCGTAGATGTGCGTCAGGAAGTGGCCGACGACGACGGCGCTGCCGTAGACGTAGGAGCCAATTAAATCGTCGAGCGTCTGGAAGGGGCGCGGCGCCACGTCGAGACGCATGGCGTCGAGGAAGGCGCGGTAGTGCTCCGGAGGGATGTCGCGCTCGCGCACGACGCGCGTGAAGGCGGCGAGGTGCGCGGGGACGCCGCTTGAGAGAGCTTCGCGCAGCGTCGCACACTTGATGCCGGCCTCGTAGTGCGCGCCCCATTCGTCGAGCAGGCGCAGACGCTCTCCGGCGCGCAGAGGAAACGTGTCCACCACCTCGTCGGGGTAGCGGACGGCGGCGTAGACGGCCTCGACCTCTTCGCGCTTGGCGCGCGGGAGGAATCGGCTGACGATGAAGAAGCTCGTTGTGTAAGCGTGCATCACGCGCCGCGCCTCGCGGTTGAGCACGCGCCACGCCGCGCCTTCAGAGCCGGCACGGAGCGCACGCCAGCGGACGCGATGCTCCCGAAGCACCCACTCGTCAATGCTCCACACCTCCTGTGTCGGCTGCTTAATGGTCTTCATACGCGTCCCCGCCTTTCACCCCTGCTTCGTGCGTATCAGACGGCTCACGTCGAAGCCCTGCGAGCGCGCAGCCTCGGCGAGCCTCCGGTACGTGGCCTCGTCCAACTGCGGCGTGCGCGAGAGTATCCAGAGGTACTTGCGGCCGGGGTCGCCGACGAGCGCGTACGTGTAGTCGGGCGCCAGCTCGATGATCAACGCTGCGAACAGCATGAGCAGGCCGGCGGCTGCAATCTTCTTACTCATAACTTCACCCCTCAAGATTCGCCGGCGGCCAGTGTGCCGGCGAACTCTTCCAGTTGGCGGAAGCTCTCGGCGTAGAGGTCGGCGGGCAGTCGCCTGCGCACGCCCTCTTCGCGGAAGCCCGCGCCGCCCAGCACGACGGCCGCACGCGCACGCCGCGCCGCCTTGTGAAAACCCGCGTACTCGTACGCGGCCCTGTCGAGCCGCACGAGGACGGTCGAGGAGACGCAGATTAGCTCGGGCCGAAACCTGTGCACCGCTTCGGCCAGTGCGGAGAAGGGCGTGCTCGTTCCAAGGTTGAAGACGTTCAGCCCCGCGGCTTCCAACGTCAGCGCGGCGAGCCGCAGCGGCAGCTCGTGAAAGTCGTCTTCGACGCTGCAACAGAGCGCGCGCATCCACTCGTTGTCCGCCGCACCTTGAAGAGAGGTCTGAAGCGTTTGCAGCGCGACGATGGCCGTGCGCGTTGCGACGTGCTCCTGTGCGACCGAAAGCTCGCCCGCGTGCCAGAGGTCGCCGATGCGTCGCATCGCCGTGCATAGGAGACCGTCCGCGATGCGACCGGCGCTGTGCCCGTCGAGGTGCAGGTTGACCAGCAACGCCGAAAGCTCCTCGTCGTGCCCGTCTACGAGCGCGCGGAAGGTCTCTTCAGCCAGCGCGGCCTCATGCACGGGGTTAAGGCTCGGCGCCTCTGTTTCGAGCGCGCCCCTCTTCGAGAGCAGCGGCGCCGCCCCAGCGTCCGGCCCCGCGCGCCGGACGGCGGCCACGTCCTCGGGCCGAAACCTTCGATGGCCGCCCGCGGTCTTCTCCATCGGCAGAAGCCCGCTGTCGGCCCAACGCTTGACCGACGCCTCGCTCACGCCGAGCACGCGCGCCGCCTCCCTGCTCGTCAGCCTCCGGCCTCTGGTTTCTTTGAACATGTTCTGCCGTTCTGCCCGGAGGGAACCTTAACAGAATAGATCGTTCACGTAAAGAAGAGAGACGCTCAATTCGTTCACAGGAATTAGCATAGAATGAGGAAAAGTGCATTGACAGATTCGCTCGAATAGCCTAAAACGTTCAAAGCGTTCACAGGGCGAATATCGAAAAGCGTCCTTTGAGGTGAGAGTTGGGGGCGGAAAATTTCGTAGGCGGGCCAGAAGGGGGTGACGCGAATGTCAGGCTGGACAATGTTCACGATCTGCTTTACCACGCTGCTCGTCGGCACGTGGGTGGCGGTAACGGTCTTCGAGTTTTACCGCTCGAACAGGAAGATGGAGGCGGCGGAGCTGAGTGTGCGCGCGCCGGCACGCGTGCGCGGTCGCAACATTTGATAGGGCGGAGGGAGAAAGCTTTGAGTCTGACGGAGAGTGTCGTGATGGTCGCCGGCGCGCGCCGTCTTCTTCGCCGCGTCGCAGGAGGGCGAGGGCGTCTTGAACGAGATAGTCCTGCAACCGGAGTCGCACCAGATGTGACGCGCGCCCACCGCGTGACATGAAAAAGTGAGGGCGCGGGGATGGCGAATGAAACCTTCCGGGCCGGCGAACAGGTAGAATGGGCGTGAACGTCGAGCGGCTCGGAGTCGAGACTCTTATGGGGGATGAACAACTGATACTCGTGGACGCGGACGACCGAGAGCTGGGCGTCGGCGAGAAGATGCAGGTTCACCTCGCGGGCGCGCTGCACCGCGCCTTCTCGGTCTTCGTCTTCGACGGGCGGGGGCACCTGCTCTTGCAGAAGCGCGCGGCGGAGAAGTACCACTCGGCGGGGCTCTGGTCGAACACGGCCTGCGGCCACCCGCGCCCCGGCGAGGTGACGCGCGAGGCCGCGCGGCGACGCTTGCGCGAGGAGATGGGCTTCGACTGTGAGCTGCGCGAAGCGTTCGAGTTTCTCTACCGCGCGGAACTCGACGGCGCGCTCGTCGAGCACGAGTACGACCACGTCTTCGTCGGCACGCACGAGGGCGACCCGGCGCCCGACCCTTCGGAGGTCGAGGCGTGGCGCTGGGTTTCGATGGGCGAGCTGCTGCGTGGTCTGAGCGAGCAGCCGCACCTCTACAGCCGTTGGCTGAAGCTCGCCGTCGAAGGCAAACACTGGCGCGGGCTCGCCGCGCTCGGCATCGGCGGCTCGGATTTCAAGGGGAGGGTTCAAGGATGAGCAGAGCAGGGACGCAGGATGACAAGTTGGATAAGCTGCGCGCATGGTTCCCCGAAGGGAAAGAGACGCCCGACCTCGCGCTGCTCAAGTTGACGGTCGAGCGCGCCGAATACTGGGACGGCTCACAGTCGCTCGTCGCACACGCCGTCAGCCTCGTCTCCTCGCTCGTCACGGGCCGGCCCGGGCAGTTGGGCGAGAACGAGAAGATAGAGTTGAAGTAACGAACGGAAACATAGAAGTGAAGCGGCGCGGCTCAAGGGGGCCGCGCCGTCTTTGTTGATGCCTCTCTTTACAAAAGCCGCGCGGTGAAAGTATCTTTCACCGTCCGTTGCCGCACGCCCTGAAGTGACGAGAAAGGGACGGCGCGGACACCAGCCTTCAGATTCCCGAAGTACAGGAAGGGGTTACAGAGTGAGCAGAGTGCGGGTACTCGTGGGCACACGCAAGGGCGCGTTCGTCTTGACCTCGGACGCGTCGCGCGAGCATTGGGACGTTTCGGGCCCGCACTTCGCGGGCTGGGAGGTCTATCACATGAAGGGCTCGCCGGCCGACCCCGAACGCATCTATGCGTCGCAGACGAGCGCTTGGTTCGGCCAGATCATTCAACGCTCGGACGACGGCGGCCGGACTTGGTTTCAACCCGGCACGCCCGCGGGCGAGCCGACCACGACGCCCGAGGGGATGCCGAAGGGCGAGAGCAACAAGTTCGTCTACGACACTTCCGACGAGACTGGCGCGCCGCTCACCACGCACCAGTGGTACGACGGCACGCTGAAGCCGTGGGTGTTCAAGCGCGTCTGGCATCTTGAGCCCTCGCGCGAAGACCCCGACACCGTCTACGCGGGCGTCGAGGATGCGGCGCTCTTCCGCACGACGGACGGCGGGCGGACTTGGCACGAGCTGTCGGGCCTGCGCGGCCACGGCACCGGCGCGCAGTGGCAACCCGGCGCGGGCGGCATGTGCCTGCACACGATTATTCTCGACCCGCAGCAACCGCAGCGCATCTACGTCGCCATCTCGGCGGCGGGCGCCTTCCGCACCGACGACGGCGGCAAGACGTGGCGACCCATCAACAAGGGGCTGCGCTCACAGTACATCCCCGACCCGACGGCCGAGATCGGCCACTGCGTCCACCACGTCGCACAGCACCCCGCGCGCCCCGAAGTGCTCTTCATGCAGAAGCACTGGGACGTGATGCGCAGCGACGACGGCGGCGACAACTGGCGCGAGGTGAGCGGCGACCTCCCCACGGACTTCGGCTTCGTCATCGACGTGCACGCGCACGAGCCCGAGACCGTCTACGTCGTCCCCATCAAGAGCGACGCCGAGCACTATCCGCCCGACGGGCGCCTGCGCGTCTATCGCAGCCGCACGGGCGGCAATCAATGGGAAGCCTTAACCAACGGCTTGCCGCAGGAGAACTGCTACGTCAACGTGCTGCGCGATGCGATGTCCGTTGACACCGAAGACCCGTGCGGCATCTACTTCGGCACGACGGGCGGGCAGGTCTACGCGTCGCGCGACGGAGGCGACAACTGGACTCCAATCGTGCGCGATCTGCCCGCGGTGCTCTCCGTGGAAGCGCAGGGGCTGTCGTGATCCGCGTCCTGCTTCCGCAGCCGCTCCGGACGCTCGCGCGCGTCGAAGGCGAGGTCGAGTTGAGTGTGGAGGGCGCCGTCACACAGCGCTCCGTGCTCGACGCGCTCGAAGCCCGTTACCCTGCGCTGCGCGGCACGATTCGCGACCACGCGACGGGCGCGCGCCGCCCCTTCGTCCGCTTCTTCGCGTGCGAACAAGACCTCTCTCACGAGCCGGCGGATGCCCCTCTGCCGGGAGCGGTCGCCGCCGGGACAGAGCCGTTCCTCGTCGTCGGCGCCATCGCCGGCGGCTAGGGCGGAACATCCAGACAAGGGGAAGCCGACTCACAGCCCACCGAAAGAGATGCCTTCAGACTCTCCCACTAACGGGGCCGAGCGCCTGCCGCCCGAGAAGCAGCAGGGCTTCATCGACGCGCTGCTCGAAAACGTCGAAGACGGCATCGTCGCCTGCGACGCCGCGGGCGTCCTCACCGTCTTCAACCACGCCGCGCGCGAGCTGCACGGGCTCTCCGAGCGGCCCATCACGGCCGACAGTTGGGCCGACTACTACGACCTCTATCTGCCCGACGGCCGGACGCTGATGCGTAAGGAGGAGATACCGCTCTACCGCGCGCTACAGGGCGAGCACGTCCGCGACGTGGAGATGATCGTCGCGCCAAAAGGGGGCACGCCGCGCACGGTGCTCGCGTCGGGCGGCGCCATCTACGGCCCCAATGGTGAGAAGCTGGGCGCGGTCGTCGTCATGCGCGACTTCACCGAACGCAAGGCGGCGCAGGAGGCTTTGAAGCGCGAGAGCACTCTGCTCCATGCCCTGATGAACAACATCCCCGACGCCATCTATTTCAAGGACACCGAGAGCCGCTTCACGCGCGTCAATCGCCACGCGCCCTATCGCGGCGGCAACGCGCCCGAAGAGGTGGTGGGCAAGACCGACTTCGACTTCTTCGTCGAAGCCCACGCGCGCGCGGCCTACGAAGACGAGCAGCGCATCATGCGCACGGGCGTGCCGCTCGTCGATAAGGAGGAGTGCGAGACCTACACGGACGGCTCGACCACTTGGCTCTCGACGACGAAGGTGCCCGTTCTCGACGAGGAGGGGCGCGTCACGGGACTCGTCGGCATCTCGCGCGACATCACCGAGCGCAAGCGCGCCGAAGAGGCGCGGCTCGAACTCGCACGCGAGCAGGCCGCGCGCGCCGAGGCCGAGGCCGCCAACCGCTTGAAGGACGAGTTTCTCGCCACGCTGTCACATGAACTGAGGACGCCTTTAACCGCCATCCTCGGTTGGGCCAAACTACTCGCCGACGGGCAGATCAACGAGAGCAGAACGGCCGACGCGTTCGCCGCCATCTACCGCAATGCGCGCATGCAGGCGCAGCTCGTCGATGACCTGCTCGACGTGTCGCGCGTCATCACGGGCCAGCTCCGCATCGAGACCGTCCCCGTCAACCTCGGCGAGGTCGTCGAGGCGGCGGCGGCCGTCGTCCGTCCCGCAGCCGCGGCGAAGGGCGTCGGGCTCAACGTCTCAATTGACGCCGAAGACTTGACGGCCGACGGCGACCCGGCGCGGCTTCAACAGGTCGTGTGGAACCTTCTGTCGAACGCGGTGAAGTTCACGCCCGCGGGTGGTCGCGTCGAGGCGCGCGTCGGTCGCGCGGGCTCGCAGATGTTGGTCGCCGTGTCGGACACGGGGCAGGGCATCGCGCCCGAGTTTCTGCCGCACGTCTTCGAGCGCTTCCGGCAGGCCGACATGGGCACGACGCGCCGCCACGGCGGGCTCGGGCTGGGCTTAGCCATCGTTCGGCAGTTGGTTGAGCTGCACGGCGGCACGGTCGAGGCTTCGAGCGAGGGCGCAGGCCGCGGCGCAACCTTCACCGTGAGGCTGCCATTGAGGGCCGTCAGCGACACCGGACAAACTCCGGCAGGCGCGGCAGAGTCGGCGCGCATCGGCGGGGCCTTCGACGTGACGGCCGCACCCCCAACGCTCGAAGGGGTGAAGGTTCTGGTCGTGGACGACGAGCCGGACGCGCGCCGCCTGTTAACGGAAGTGTTGGCGCGGCGCGGCGCGTTGGTGCAGTCGGCGTCGTCCGCGGTCGAGGCTTTAGAGATGCTTCAAGCATGGCGGCCGCACGTCCTGCTCTCCGACATCGGGATGCCGGAAGGCGACGGGTACGAGTTGATTCGGCGCGTGCGCGAGCTGCCCGAGGAGCTTGGCGGCCACACGCCCGCGGTTGCTCTCACGGCCTACGCCGGCCCCGCCCACCGTGCGCGTGCGCTCTCCGAAGGCTATCAGCTCCACGCCGCCAAGCCGGTCGAGCCCGCCGAGCTGACGGCCGTCGTCGCAAGCCTCGCAGGCGCTTGAACGTGCCGGCGCGGAGGGAGACGTTTAAGGCAAGAGCTATGGTTGACGAAGCATCCTTCATCTTCTCCGACCTGAACCTGTCGCGGCGACTTGAGCGAGCCGAGGCGGGGGGCAACGTGGATTTCGTCGAGACGCGCGCCGCCGTGGAGCCCGAGAGCGGCGCGTGCTGGATGGATGTTGCCGGCACCTACGCGATGTTCGACGGCGTCGAGTCGCCGCTCACACAGACCTTCGGCCTCGGCCTCTTCGAGCCAACGTCGAGCGCAGACCTTCAGCGCATCGAAGCGTTCTTCAAAGAGCGCGGCGCGCCCGTCTACCACGAGGTCAGCCCGCTCGCCGACCCGACAACTTTTCCACTGCTGAACGAGCGCGGGTACGAGCCGTTCGAGTTTACGAGCGTGATGTTTCGCCCCTTGAGCCCGGGCGCCGCCGCGCGACGCGACTCGGGCGTGAGCGTGCGCGAGGTCGGCCCCGGCGAGCACGAGCTGTGGGCACAGACGGCGGCGCGCGGGTGGAGCAGCGAGTTCGAGGGGCCGAGTGATTTCATCCTCGGGCTGTCGCGCGTCAGCGCGCACAGGGCGAACGCGCCCTCGTTTCTGGCCGAGCTGGACGGCCGCCCGGTCGCCACCGGCGCTTTGTGCATCTGGGAGGGCGTGGCGCTGCTGGCGGGCGCAAGCACCGTCCCCGAAGCGCGCAGGCGCGGCGCGCAACTGGCGCTGCTCGACGCGCGACTCGCCTACGCCGCCGCTCACGGTTGCGACCTCGCCATGATGTGCGCGCAACCCGGCGGCGCCTCGCAACGCAACGCCGAGCGACAGGGCTTTCGCATCGCCTACACGCGCATCAAGTGGCGCCTGCGTCAGTAGGCAGATGGCAGAAGGCAGTAGGCAGATAGCAGTAGGCAGTTGAAAGCGTCGCTGTTGGGAATCGTGATTTAACTTTTCAACGTTCGACGCGCGGAGCCACTGCCTACTGCCATCTGCCTACTGCCTACTGTTCTTGTAGATGTAGTAGACGACGCCCGCGTGGTCGTCGGTTAAGAGAAACGCGCCCGGCTCGAAGCTGAAGATGTCCGCGGGTCGGCCGTAGACTTTGCCCGCCTGTTGGAAGCCCGTGATGAGATCGACGGGGGCGCCGCCGCGTTCGGGCACGCGCACGACGCGGTAGCCGCGGCCGAGACTCTTGTTGGTCGAGCCGTGCAGCGCGACGAGGAACGAGCTGCTTAACTCAGACGGCTCGCCCGCGCCGAAGTGTTCGAGCCCGAGCGGCGCGCTGTGTGCATCGAAGGCGGCGAGCGCGGGCGGCACGTCGCGGCAGCGCAGCTTCCGCCCGCGCGGGTTGAGCTTGGGGTCGGCGAAGAGCTTCGGGCCGGACTGGAAGCAGTAGGGCCAGCCGTAGTTCGCGCCTTCGCGCAGCGCATACATCGTGTCGGCGGGTCTGTCTTTACCGAGATGGTCGGCGGCCATGTCGGTCGCGTACAGAGCGCCGTCCACCCAGCGCAGGCCGACGGCGTTGCGCAGGCCGCGCGCGTAGAAGCGCCGGTTGCTTCCGTCGGGGTTCATCTCGATGACGGTCGCGCGCACGTCCTCCTTCTCCACGCAGGCGTTGCAACTGCTGCCGACCGAGACGTAGAGCTTGCCGTTCGCGCCGAAGGCGAGCGTGCGCGTCAGGTGCCAGCCGCCATACTTGTAGTCGAGCCCGTAGTCCGGAAAGGTCGCAAGCACCTGCGGCTCGTCGAGTGGCGCATCGGCGCCGCGCACGTAATGGTAGCGCAGCAGGCGGTCGGTCAGCGCGAGGTAGAACCATTCGCGCCCCGCCTCGTCCGTGTGGAAGGCGACGCTGTTCGGGTTGCGCAAGTGTGTGAGGTAGGGCGTGACCTTCCGGAATTTTTTCTGCGCGTGGTCGAAGTCGTCGAGGATGTAGACGACGCCCTTACGATTGTCGGTCAGGTCGTGCATGTCGGTGACGAAGACGCGCCCGTCCGGGCTCAGCGCCATGAAGCGCACGCGCTTCAAACCCTCGGCCGCGACCGACAGCCGGAAGCCTTCGGGAAGATTCAAGTTGAAACTCCTACCGTCGGCGAGCGAGACGCGTTGGGGCTTGAGCGTGGTGGTGCGTTCGACGCGCGGCGCGACTCTCGCGGGGCGTCGCTGCGCCTTTGTATGTACCGTCGAGACGAGCAGCAGCGCGACACAGGCGAGCGACGCGCGGCGGAAGCGTGGCATGATGTGAGCCTCTCACAGAGGGAATCCGCAGAGCCGTCGGATGATACTACGACGGGCGGGGAGAGAGTGATGAAAGGCATTCGTCTAATAGCGCTGTGTGTCGTCTTGTTGGCCTGTGCGGCGGCGGTCGCGCGTGCACAGTCGTCTTTGATGACGAACATCGGCGGCCGTCAGACCTTAAGTCTCGACGGGCGTTGGCAGACGATCATCGACCCTTACGAGAACGGCTTTTATGATTATCGTTACCAGGAGAGCCCCAACGGCTACTTCCGTGACGCCAACGCTTCGCGGCAGCTCGGCGAGATGATCGCGCGCGACCGCAACCGCGCCTCAGTCGTTCTCTGGTCGGTGGCGAACGAGACGCCCGTGAGCGAGCCGCGCAACAAGTTCCTCCGCGGGCTCATCGAACACGCGCGCTCGCTCGACCCGACGCGCCTGCTGACGGCGGCCAACGAAAGACATTACAGTGACCCGAACACGCAGGTCGTTGACGATCCTCTGGGCGAGTATCTGGACGTGCTCGGCTGCAACGAGTACGCCGGCTGGTACGACGGCCCGCCCGAGAAGGCCGACCGCCTGACGTGGAAGGTGACTTTGGAGAAGCCGCTCGTCATCAGCGAGTTCGGCGGCGACGCGCTCTACGGCCGGCACGGCGACAAGGGACAGCGCTGGACGGAGGAGTACCAGCGCGACATCTACGAGCACCAGATTGCGATGCTGCGACGGATACCGTCCCTGCGCGGGATGTCGCCGTGGATTCTCACAGACTTCCGCTCGCCGCGCCGGCCGCTGCCGCGCATACAGGACTTCTACAACCGCAAGGGTCTCATCTCGAACCGCGGCGAGCGCAAGCAGGCTTTCTACGTCTTACAAAACTTCTACCGCGAGCTGTCGAAGGAAGGGAAGTGAGCGGTTGTGATGAGGCACGGACTTCTGTTAGAGATTGCCGCGGGGGTGAAGTTGAATGACGAGCAGCGTAATTGAGCATCGAAGCGGGCCGCGCCTGAACGAGCGTGAAGAGTTGCGTCGTGTAGTGTCGGAGGTCGTCGGGGCCGTGCCGGTCTTCGACATGCACACGCACCTCTATGCCCCTGAGTTCGGCGACCTCGGGCTCTCCGGCATCGACGAGCTGCTGACCTATCACTACCTGATTGCCGAGACCTTCCGCTCGACGCGTGTGAGTTACGAGAGCTTCTGGCGGATGTCCAGGACGGAGCAGGCCGACCTCGTGTGGCGAACGCTCTTTGTGGAGAACACGCCCGTCTCGGAGGCGACGCGCGGCGTCCTCACCGTGCTCGACGCCTTCGGCCTCGATCTGGCGGCGCCTGAGCTGTCGGAGGCGCGCGCCTTCTTCCGCGAGCAAGAGCCCGCCGCACATCTCGCACGCGTGTTGGAGCTGGCGGGCGTGAGCGATGTGGTGATGACTAACGACCCCTTCGACGCGCGTGAGGCGAGCGTGTGGGAGGGCGATGGAGGAAGGGACAAGCGCTTTCACGCGGCGTTGCGGATGGACGGTCTGCTCAACGATTGGGAGCGTTCGGCGGCTGCGCTGGCAGCGCTCGGCTACGGCGTCGATGCGGGGTTCGGGGGCACGACCGTCGCGGAGGTGCGGCGCTTCCTCGACAGTTGGATCGAGCGCATGCGTCCGCTCTATATGGCCGTCTCGCTCCCAGATGATTTCAAATACCCCGAGGGGGACGCGCGCGACAGAATCATCCGCGAGGTGGTTCTGCCGACGGCGCGTGAGCACAGGCTGCCGTTCGCGCTGATGGTCGGCGTGCGGCGCGGCGTGAACCCTGCGCTGCGCGCGGCGGGCGACGGCGTGGGGCGCGCGGACGTGTCGGCGGTCGAGCGTTTGTGCGCGGAGAATCCGGACGTGCGTTTCCTGACGAGCTTCCTCTCACGCGAGAATCAGCACGAGCTGTGCGTCTCGGCGCGGAAGTTTCAGAACCTTCTGCCGTTCGGCTGCTGGTGGTTCCTCAACAACCCTTCCATCATCAAGGAGATTACGCGTGAGCGTCTGGAGATGCTCGGCACCTCCTTCGTCGCGCAGCATTCGGACGCGCGCGTGCTCGAACAACTCATCTACAAGTGGCGCCACTCGCGCCGCTGTATCGCGGACGCGCTGGCGGAATCTTACGAGCGCCTGCTTGAGAGCGGGCGCAGCGTCACGCGCGCGGAGATCGAGCGCGATGCTGTGCGTCTCTTCGACGAGAACTTCCGCGCATGGGTCAGCCACGCGCCACAGGCCGAGCCGGGGAGCAACCGATGAGAAGGTTCGTCGCCGCAGCCATTCTTCTAATCGCCTGTGCATCTGTTCCGTCACGGGCACGGCAGGCAGACCCGCCCGACTGGGAGAACCCG
>JBJMGQ010000360.1:0-2697 GCA_045807845.1 Pyrinomonadaceae bacterium
CAGCCTGCTCTCGTTCGCCTCGGACGCGTACTTGAACGAGCAGGGCATCACCAACCGCTTTAACCTCGTCGAGAATACGTCGCTCGGCAACCCGGTCGCGGCGTACGACCCCGTTTCTGACATCCAACCCTGCGCGAGCAACGCGAGCGTCAACTGCGGCGAAGACCCGGACGAAGACATCAACGCCTTCGCCGAGTTCATGCGCTCGTCGAAGGCGCCGCCGCGCGACTCGTTCGGGTTGGTTGCCGCTGATGTCGCAGCCGGCGACAGCCTCTTTAACGCGATAGGCTGCGCCATCTGTCACACGCGCAACATCACGACCGCGCCCGCCGGCACGTCCATCAACGGCGGCGCGTTCACCGTTCCGGCTGCGCTCGGCAACAAGAACATCCACCCGCTCAGCGACTTCCTGCTCCACAACGTCGGCACCGGCGACGGCATCGTGCAGAACGGTGGACAGTCCACGGCCAACAAGCTGCGCACCGCGCCGCTCTGGGGCCTGCGCACACGCGGCCGTCTGATGCACGACGGCGAGACGACGAACCGCACCGAGGCTATCCTCCGTCACGCGGGCGAGGCCACCGGTGTCATCAACAACTTCCGCAATCTCTCGACGACGCAGCGGAATCAACTCGTCACCTTCCTCCAATCGCTCTAGGGCGAGAGGAGGCAGGAGGCGTCAGGTAAGTGACCATAGGGGCGGGTGGCCTTCCGCCCGCCCCTGAATTTTTTATGCTCTTGAAGTCTTGATAGATGGAGAAGCGAACCAAGATGAGGAGACGAAAAAGGGCGTGCGCGCTCTCCATGCTCGCGCTCGCCGCCGCGCTCTGCGCGTGCAGCGCGCCGGAGCCTGCGAAGGACGAGCCGCGCGCCGCCGCGACGCAGGCACCATCCGCGCAGGCGACACCCGACGCCGTGCCGTCGGCCGATGCGACATCAAAGGCGCCGCCGTCGCCGCCCGCCTCGCAGGACGCGCGCGCGGCCATCGAGCGTGTTTATAAGGGAGCGGTCGTGTTCGACGAGCGCGCGGCCGGAGGGGCTGCTGCCGCCGTCGGCGACTTCAACGGCGACGGCTCCGAAGACATCATCGTCCGCGCGCGCCCCGCGCCCGGACGCCTCACCGAAGTGAACGACGAGGTCGCGAACTGGATCGTCTCAGACCCGCGCACCGTCCACCCGCCCGACCCGCGCGAGTTCGACCCGCATCAGGGCGTGCAGAAGCTTGAGCCGCATACGCGCCCGCAGATCGAAGCGTCCGACACTCTGCTCGTCGTCGTCCACGGCTACAAGGAGGCGGGCTGGCGCAACCCCGAAGCGTTGCAGACCTTCCTGCTCAAGGGTGTGACGGGCGAAGGGCTGAAGGTGGAGAGGCGTGCGGAAGCGCGCGCCGCCGCGTACGCGAAGATGCCGCGCCTGTTCGGCGACGTGCTCCACGAACAACTCGGCGGCGCCCCCGGCTTCCTCTACTGGACAGGCGCGAGCTACGGCTGGTTTGAAACGATGAAGTAGGAACGCTGAGCTGAATGAAGTAGGCAGTAGGCAGTAGGCAGATGGCAGTAAGCAGTCCGCTCCGCGTTAAGAATGTTGAGAGTTTACCTCAAACGTCTCGACGGCGCGGCTCTTAACTGCCTACTGCCTACTGCCTACTGCCATCTGCCATCTGCCTACTGCCTACTGTTCATCCTTCAGTCCGTGACGGTGAACTTCACGTCCTTCGCGCTCTCTGCGAGCTTCTGGTCGGAGTCGTTATAGGCTTCGACTATCCAGCGGTACGTGCCCTTCGGCAGCGGCTTGGCCACGGAGAAGGAGGCGGCCTCGACGCGCTCGCCGATGTAGGGCGACGTGACGGTCGGCTCCTCGGGATAGAGGCTGAGCTTGTAGTAGGCCGCGTCGGGGTAAGCCTGCCACTTCAGCTCCAACCCCTGCGCGCTCACCTTCGACCCGGCCTTCGGGTCAATGAGCTTGAGGTCGGTCTTGAAGAGGTTTGACGGCCGCACGAAGAGCGTCTGGTCGGCCTTGACCTCGTACTTGGCCGTGCTGATGCCGGCGAGCCCGGTGGTGGCGAAGACGTAGGTGTCCGTGTCGAAGACGCGCACCATCAGCGTCTCGTAGGTCATCGGCTCGACGTTCGTGATGACGTACTCGCCGTCGGCGTCACTCTTCGCCATGAAGGTCTTGCCCGTGCAGCCGCCGAAGAACTGGTTGAACTTCTCGCACAGCTTGGCCTCGATGCCCGGGACGGGCTTGCCGTTATACAAGACCTTGCCCTGCACGTTGCCGGTGCCGGGGGCGGGCTTGACCTTCTCAACGCCGGTCTCGGGCGCGGCCGTATCCGTCGAGGAGTTTGAAGAGGTGGGGCGCGAACTGTTGTTGGCGGCCGTCGTGTTCGACGCGGGCGTGCTCCCGCCGAGTCCGCCGCAACCCGCAAGCGCCGCGGCAGCCGCGACGCAGACGCAAGCCAGTAGTAGTTTGAAGGATGTCATCGTTCTCGTTAACCTCTTTAGTTAAACGCCGGGGGCGGGGGCGTGATTTGAAGACGTTGCTGTCCAGGCTCATTCGTCGCGGTGGACGGTGTCGGGCGCGAAGGCCGGCAGGCAGACGGCGACGTACTCGGCGCCCTCCTCTTCGGGCGTGCTGTACTGCACCCACTCGCCGCGCCGCGTGATGATGGCCTGACCGGCGCGCACGTCGAACGTC
>JBJMGQ010000361.1:0-5600 GCA_045807845.1 Pyrinomonadaceae bacterium
ACCTGATATGTGCCGTTGCCGTTGCCCGCGCAGCCCGCGCCGCGCGTGATCTGCATGTTCTGCCACTCGACGATGAGCTTGCGGTTGGGCGCGCTCCCCGTCACCTTGAAATGCACCTTGCCGTTCGCGCCCGTGCACTGGTCGTCCCAGTAAGCGCCAATCTTCGGCGCGTCGGTCGTCGAGCCGAGGCTGTTGGTGAAGCCGGTCGAGACGGCCGTCGCACCCAGACGCAAAAGGCCGTTGGCGTTGGCGGAGAACTGCGTCGCGCGCACCCCGTCGTACCAGTACTCGAAGCCGATGTTTGTTACCGCCGAGGCATTGTCGTCCAGACTGGCGGCGACGAGTTGCGTCGTGCCGCTCGACATGTCTTCGAGCGCGACGCCGGTCGTGGCCGCGAACGGATAGCTCGTCGCCGTGACGAGACTCGGGCCGGGCACTTCGTCCGCGTCCGCCTGCACTTGAGCCGTGACCTCTTCGCGCGGCGCCCTCTGCGAGACGCGATCCATCAACGCGTCGGGCGCGGACGCCGTGGGCGGCTCCTGTCTCGGCTTGGGCGCTCTCTGCACGTGGGCCGTCGTGGCGCAGACGCAGGCGACGACGGCGATGAGGGTGAGCATGGAGAAGAATTGGACGGGGGAGAAACGGGGACGAATGTTCTTCATAGGTACTCCGAGGAAAAGTAGCCAGTTCGCGGGAACAGTTTGGGACGGACGTTGGAGGCGTGCGCCGCGGGCCTGTATGGCGCCGCGCGCTCTGAGAGTCGAATACAATCGCGACGGTGGTGTGAACGCTCTTTAACCACACCCGGACATAGACCGGAGCGGCGAGAAGCGCTCGCAAGAAGGGACAAATCTTGACCGCTAACGGCGCGGATTATCTATTCAATTGTGGTAAAGCAGCCCTTTGGCGGGAAAGAGACCCTTGGCTCGTATAGCCTATGGGCGAAGTAGAACCCCTTAGGTAGGTAACTCATCGGCAAGCTACATGAATACGGTTTCCCTTGTCAACTTCGATGCGCGAATGAGGCGGGCGCCGTTCAGCCGATAACTTCCGCGACGCCGACGCGCAGCGCCGCGACCGTGCGCGACTGCAACTCCTCGCCGCGCGCGTAGGAGGCGATGGTCTGATAGGCGCCTTTGGCCGGGTCGGCGTAAGTCTTGATCCGCCCTCCGCGGAGGTTGACGAGCCACGTCTCTGGGATGCCCGCACGCGCGTAGAGCGGCACCTTGACCTTCATGTCATATTCCAGCGTCGTGTCTGAGACCTCGATGATGAGCAGAATGTCCTCCGGCCCGGGGCGCCTGTGCCTGTAAAAGTCGTCGCGGGGCTTGAGCACCGCAATGTCAGGCTGCGGCTGTGTGTGGTCGTCGAGCTGAACGGGGTTCTGCACCCAGACGATGGCGCTGCGCCGAAGCCGCAGAGTGATGAGTTGCGTCAGGCAGCCAACGCTGGCGGCGTGGCGTTCTCCGATGGGCGGCATGGCGATTATCTCCCCGCAGACAAGCTCCACGCGGTCGTCTTCCGAGAAGATTCCTGACTGGCCCATCCGCTCATACTCGGCGACGGTGAAGCTGCGTCTGTTTATGTGGACTGCTTTAGCTTTTTGTACAGACATAGCGTTTCTCCCGTGCGTGAGTTGGCGGCCTCCGCTGGTGTTGCGGGCAATGATAACACGGCGGCGCGCCCGTTTACGCGCCGCGCGCGCGCGTGCTATAAGCCGGAGAGCTATGAAGCGTTACGTCATCAAGCGGCCGGCGGGCTCGCAGATGCCCGACCGTCTGGCGCGCTTCCGCGAGGAGCTGAACGAGGAGCAGTTCGCGGTGGCGACCGCGCCCGCGGGCTCCGCGCTCGTCATCGCGGGCGCAGGCTCGGGGAAGACGCGCGCCATCACCTACCGCGTCGCATACCTCGTCGAGCACGGCGTGGCACCGGCGCGCTTGATGCTGGCGACGTTTACCAACCGCGCCGCGCGCGAGATGCTGAGGAGGGTTGAGCAGTTGACCGGCGGCACGTCGGACGTGGCGCGTCGCGTATGGGGCGGCACGTTCCATCGCATCGCCAACCTCGTGCTGCGCCGCCACGCCGAATCCATCGGCTACACGTCGAGCTTCTCGATTCTGGACGTGGAGGACGCGAAGGACTTCATCGCGGTCTGTGTGGACGAGGCCGGCGTGGACACGAAGGCGCGGCGCTTCCCTAAAGCCGAAGTGCTGCAAGACATCATCAGCTTCGCCACCAACACAGACACGCCCATCGCGGACGTTGTCCCGCGCCGCTACCCTTACTTCGAGCCTCTGACGCAGCAGATTACGCGCGTTGACCGCCTCTACATGGAGCGCAAGCGCGAGCGCAACGTGATGGACTACGACGACCTTCTGCTGAACTGGAAGCGCCTGCTCGAAGAGCGTGAGGAGGTGGCGCGCATCTATCAGGAGCAGTTCGAGCACATACTCGTGGACGAGTATCAGGACACGAACAAGTTGCAGTCGGAGATTGTTGACCTGCTCGCCGTCAAGCACCGCAACGTGATGGTCGTCGGCGACGACGCGCAGAGCATCTTCGCCTTTCGCGGCGCCTCGGTCGAAGGCATCTACGAGTTCCCGAAGCGCTACCCCGAAGCGCGCACCTTTCGCCTGGAGACGAACTACCGCTCGACGCCCGAGATACTCGCCGTCGCCAACGTCTCCATCGCCTCGAACCGCCGGCAGTTCACGAAGACGCTGCGCGCCGCAAGGCCCTCGCAGGGCCTACAGCCCGCGCTCATTCCCTGCCGCGACGCAGACCAGCAGGCCGCCTTCGTCGCTTCACGTCTGCTTGAGCTGCGCGACGAAGGTGTGCCTTTAAGTGAGATGGCCGTGCTCTACCGCTCGCACTATCACTCGCTTGAGCTACAGCTTGAGCTGACGCGGCGCGGCATCCCATACCGCGTGCGCTCAGGGATGCGCTTCTTCGAGCAGGCGCACATCAAGGACGTGGTCGCATACCTCCGCCTCGTCGCTAACCCGCGCGACGAGCTGGCTTGGAAGCGCGTGCTGCGTCTTATCGCAGGCGTCGGCGCGGCCACCACCAACCGCATCTGGGAGCGCATCCAGCTCGCCCCAGACCCTCTGGCCTTAGTCATCAGAGGCGACGCGGACGCGACCGCCGCCAAGCGCGGGGCGGGCTGGTCTGAGTTCCGCTCTCTTTTGGAAGAGCTTGTGCGCGACGAGGTGCGCAACTCACCCGCGCGACAGATCGAGACGGTGCTCGCGCGCGGCTACGAAGACCATCTTGCGAACACTTTCGAGAACGCAGAGGCACGTCTCGAAGACCTCCGACAGCTCGCGCACTACGCTTCGCGCTACACCTCTGCCGACGAATTCTTAGCCGAGCTCTCCCTGCTCTCGACCGAGCGCTACGGCGCGCCGCAGGGCTTGACCTCCGAAGACGTGGTCGAAGGCGGCGACGAGGACGAGCTCCTCACGCTCTCCTCCGTCCATCAGGCCAAAGGTCTCGAATGGCGCGCCGTCTTCATCCTCTGGGCCGCCGACGGCAAGTTCCCCTCGCCCCGCAGCCTGCGCGATACGGAAGGCGAAGAGGAAGAGCGCCGCCTCTGGTACGTCGCCCTCACACGCGCACGCGACCAGCTCTACATCACATATCCGTTGATGGTCACAGACTACTCATCACGCCAGACCGTTCTTCAGAGACCCTCTCGCTTCGTCACCGAAGTCCCGCCGGAGTTGTATGAGATTTGGAGCCTCGAAGAGGAGAGTGTCACGCCGCCCGCGCTCGAAGCTCCCGCGCCCGACGAAGAGGGCGGCGAAGGCGGCGGCCCCGAAGGTTACTTGAATTAAGCTTGCCCGTCGCGCGACTCGACCGAAAGAGAGGGCCGCGTGACATCACGCACGCGGCCCTCTCTTTCGTTGATGCTTCGCGGGCGGTGTTAAGGGCGCCGCCTCGCGTTGGAAGGGCTAACTCAGGTGGCGGGGCTGCCGCCGCCGCCCGGTTTCTTCTTGGCGGGGTATTTGCGGTCGTCGGGGCGCGTGCCTCCGACCTGTTCATACTGGCTGCTGTTGGTGCCGTATTGCGCGCCGGTGGCGGCGAGCATGCGTTTGGTCTTGTCGTTGACCTGTGCCTCTTCCGCTTCCACACCGTTCAGCATCTGGTCGAGGAGCGCGAGCATCTCGTTGTACTTGTCGATACTTGCGCTGAGATGGTTAATCTCCTCCTCGTACTGGTCTACGTCGAGAGCGGGGCCGAAGTCGACTTTGGGTGTGATTGATTTGAGACCGGCTAGTCTCCGGCGTGCGGTTTCAAGGACGGCTGAGCTGCGCTTGAGTCTGGCCATGATTTTTACCTCCGAAGTGAAGCTTGCGTGAGCTGACCCGAAGTGCGAGGTGGCTGAAGGCGCAGTATATGCTTTTCGCTACGGAATTCAAGCGATTTATCCGCACCCACCACCGACACGCGCCCCCCTCCCCGCCGCTCAACTCCAAACCCAAGCCCCACAAATCCACCCGCCGCTCGCTCGACTCAAAGGTCAAGTCGCTCAACTCAAGACTCAAGTCGCTCGACTCAAGGGTCAAGTCGCTCAAGTCTTGACTCAAGTCGCTCAGGTCTTAAGTCGAGGGAGTTGACTCAAGACCTGAGCGACTTGACCTTGAACCTTAGTCGCTCGACTCAAGACTTGAGCGACTAAACTACTGTCCCCGCTCACTCGAATGAAGACCCCACCGACCAGAGCCCGGGTTTTAGTCGCCCCCTTTTAGACTTCATCAACTAATGTCATGAGCAAACCCACAAAACCCCTGACTCCGGCGACCCGCCTCCGAACGCGCGCGGCCAAAGCGACCCGCAAACTCACTCCTGCCCGCGAAGCGTCTCAAACAGCCCGAATCCACCCCGTTGACACACGCACCCCCCTCGCATATATTCCCCGCGCACTACATACACTCCTCACCGGAGCTAACCACGATGGCTAATCCCGAACATCTTGAGATTTTGAAACGAGGAGTAGAGGCGTGGAATGAGTGGAGACGTGAACACCCAGACGTTCATGCAGACCTCAACGGCGCAGACCTCAGCGGCGCAAACCTCCGCTACGCAGACCTTCGCTACGCAGACCTTCGCTACGCCAACCTCCGCTACGCCAACCTCCGCAGCGTTAACCTCAGCGGCGCAGACCTCAGCTACGCCAACCTCCGCGAAACAGACCTCGGCTACGCAAACCTCAGCAGTGCAAACCTCAACATCGCAAACCTCCGCAGCGCAAACCTCCGCGATGCAGACCTCAGCGGCGCAAACCTCCTCGGCATAAACCTCCTCGGCGTAAACCTCAACGGTGCAGACCTCAACAGTGCAGACTTCACAAATGCTAGGCTGGCTTACACTACGTTCGCGGATAACGACCTTAGTGAAGTTAAGGGGCTAGAGACGGTCATACACGGCGCCCCCTCAAGCATCGGCGTTGACACGCTCTATAATTCAGCCGGGAAGATACCCGAAGCCTTCCTGCGCGGGTGCGGCTTGCCCGATGATTTCATTGCCTTCATCCCGTCACACTTCGGCGTACAGCAGGCGATACAGTTCTACTCCTGCTTCATCAGCTACAGCACGCG
>JBJMGQ010000362.1:0-3745 GCA_045807845.1 Pyrinomonadaceae bacterium
GGGAGGCTCGTCGTGAGCGTGCCGGTCGAGACGGGGTTGCCGCTCCTCTTCAAGCAGGCGGCGCGGCGCGTCGCAGGATGGCGCGGTATCGGCGACTACCCCGGCACCTCTCCCTATACCCTCGGGGAGTTGTGGGCGGGCCTCTTCGCGGGCTCGCGACAACACATCCTGCGCCCCGTCCATACGGCGGCCGACGGCACGCGCTTCCACGACCACAAGGGCTTCAACTGGATGCGCCTGCGCGAGACTTTGGCCGAGAGCTTCGGCGTCGAGCGCGTGCTCGGCTCGCCCATCGCGTGGCTGCCTCCCCACCTCGGCAGTCAGGCGTGGTTCGTCCTGCGGGGCCGGTCGTAAATCTTCTTGGGCGGCTCATGACAAACACGGAGAGCCTCGAAACATTGCGCACTGTGCGGACACCTCAGCGCGTGGCAGAGGTCGCGCAGAGGACGCGCGTCGCGGTCGTGTGCGATTTGCGGGAAGAGAACTGGCACAGCATGAACCTTGTGGCCGACGCGCTCATCGAGGGGCTGGGGGCGTGGCACGCCGAGCAGTTCTCGACCGCGCGTGTCTGCCCGCCGCTCAGGCGGCGCTTCTCGCGCGCGGGCGAATGGGCGGGGCGCCGCTTCAACGCCGACCGCCTCTTCAATCGCTTGCTCGACTACCCGCGCCACGTCGCGCGCCGCCGCGAAGAGTTCGACCTCTTCCACGTCGTCGATCACAGCTACGCGCAGCTCGTTCACCACCTGCCGGCCGAGCGCACGGTCGTCACCTGCCACGACCTCGACACGTTCCGCTGCCTGCTCGACCCGGAGGCCGAGCCGCGCTCGCGCGCCTTCCGCGCAATGACGAGGCGCGTGCTCGAAGGGTTGCGCAAGGCTGCGCGCGTGACCTGCGACAGCGTGCACACGCGCGAACAGTTGCTCGCGCACGCCGTTCTGCCGCCGGAGCGGGTCGAGGTCGTGCACAACGGCGTGTCGCCGGTCTACACGCCCGCGGCCGACGCGGTGGCCGACGTGGAGGCCGAGCGTTTGCTGGGGCCGTCTTTGGGCGACGCACCGGAGTTGTTGCACGTCGGGAGCAGCGTCGGGCGCAAGCGCTTGGATGTGCTGCTGCGTGTCTTCGAGGGGGTGCGGGGTGAGTTCCCGGGCGCGCGTCTGGTGCGTGTCGGCGGCGCGTTCACGGAGTCGCAGCTCAGGCTAATCGAAGAACTACGTTTGAAAGATTCAATCGTCGTCCTGCCGTTTCTGGACGAGCGTGTGCTGGCGGCCGTCTACAGGCGTGCGGCGCTGCTGCTTCAGCCTTCGGAGCGGGAGGGGTTCGGGCTCCCCGTGGCGGAGGCTCTGGCTTCGGGGCTGGCGGTGCTGGCGAGCGACCTGCCCGTGCTGCGCGAGGTCGGCGGTCGCGCCGCCGACTATCGCGCCCCCGGCGACGTGGAGGCTTGGACTGAAGCCGCTGCCGGACTTCTGAAGGAGAGGGAAGAAGACCCTGCGAGCTGGGCCGCGCGTCGCTCGGAAGGCGTCGCGCACGCGCGCCAGTTCAGTTGGACAGAGTACGCGCGCAGGATGGTCTCCATCTATCGAGAGCTGTCATAGCGCCCGGAGAGTTTGACAGTCGAAGACACGTCTAATAGGATAACGCCGCTTTTAGAGTTAGTACCACCGTCATTACGTCCCAATCGTACCGACGCCCCTACCCAAGCCCGTAGATTCTATCCTGTTGCTGCAACGCCAACCGATGTATGCCCCTCGCGCCCGCGGTGAAGCCCGCGACGCTGTGACGAGCCGCTGCCCCAACACCCCTTTAACAGAAAGGATTCGCCCCGTATGAAATTGAACTTCCAGCGCACCCCCTCTCAATCCGTTCACAGGCCAAGCTCGCACCCCGCGCGCCGCAATCTGGTCGCCGCCCTCTGCTTGACGCTGGCCCTCGGCGCGCTGGTCTTCAGCGGCCCCGCCTTCGCAGCCTCCACGCTCTACGTGAACCCGGACGGCACCTGCGGCGGCAACAGCCCCTGCTTCACGACGATTCAGGCCGCCATCAACGCCGCCGCACCGGGCGACACCATTCAGGTCGCCGCGGCCACCTACGCCGAGCAGGTCAACGTTAACAAGGCGTTGACGCTTCTGGGGCCGAACGCCAACATCAACCCGAACACGGGCACGCGCGGCGCCGAGGCCGTCATCATCCCGACCGCGAGCAACCCCATCGACCCGAGCTTCGCCGGGCCGATTGTCGTCTACCTCGCCGTCCCCGGCGTCACCTTCAAGGGCTTCACCGTGGACGGCGACAACCCTTCGCTCACCTCCGGCGTCGTCTTCAACGGCTCGGACGTGGACGCCGAGTTCGGCATCTACGGCGACGGGTCGGCCAACCCCGACGCCGTCGTCGAAAATAACATCGCCAAGAACATCGGCGAGATGGGCATCTGGCTCAACTCCTTCGGCTTCGGCGGGGCGCGCAACGGCAACAGCCGCATCAACGCCAACAAGGTGGACAACCTCCTCGGCGCGTTCGGCCAAGCGCTGCGCATCTCCGACGACGCTTGGGTGAACGTGACGAACAACGTCGCGACGCGCTCGCGCGTCGGCATCGTCATCGAGAACTACAGCGGGAACGTGACCACGCACCCGGCCTCGCAGATTGCCGACAACAACGTCTCTTCGTTCCGCATCGGCATCCGTCACAACCTGCACTACGTCTACGGGGGCCCCGGCTTCACCATCACGCGCAACAACGTCACCGCCTACTCGCAGTCGCCGATGCCGCCGCAGGTCACCACGCCGACCGCCTATCAGGGCATCCGCGTTGAGTCGATTCAGCAGACGGTCGCGGTGGACGTGGTTGACAACAACGTCAACGGCAACCGCGCCGTGTTGCAGGGGGCAGGCTATACGCGCATCGAGGGCTTGAACGTGACGAACAGCTCGGCCACGTCGCCCAACATTCGCTTCAGGCTCAATCACGTGACGGGCAACATCCGCGGCGTCTTCCACGAGACACCCGCCACGCCGGCCCTTACGTGCAATAACATCACCGGCAACCTGTCCGGCATCGTCATCGACTCCGGCTCTACGGGCGGGATGATCGCCAACAACAACAACATCGTCGGCAACACGACCATCGGCGTGCAGAACAACTCGGGCACGCTCGTCAACGCGCAATCGAACTGGTGGGGCGCGGCCAACGGCCCCGGCCCCGTCGGCCCCGGCAGCGGCGACCGCGTCAGCACCAACGTTGATTTCTCCAACTGGCTGACGAACGAGACCAACTGTCCCGCGCTCTGCGCGACCAACGTCGCGCTCGCCTCCTACGGCGCGACGGCCACGGCCTCTTCAACCGCTAACGCGAACTTCCCCGCCTCGGGCGTCATCAACGGCGAGCACAACGGCAACGACTGGGGCGCAGGCGGCGGCTGGAACGACGGCACGCGCAACGTCTTCCCCGATAACGTGCAGGTCAACCTCAACGTCGTCCAGTCCATCAACGACATCGACGTTTACACACTGAAGAACCAGCCGAACAACGGCTCCACGGTCGGCGACTTTACGTCCGCCACCTCGTACGGCATCAAGGACTTCGACGTGCAGTACTGGAACGGCTCGGCGTGGGTGACGGCGGCCTCCTTCACCGGCAACACGCGCGTCAAGCGCCGCGTCAGCTTCTCGACGCCGATTCTGACCGACAAGATTCGCGTCGTCGTGAACTCTGCGAACGACAACACCTACAGCCGCGTCGTCGAGATCGA
>JBJMGQ010000363.1:0-3722 GCA_045807845.1 Pyrinomonadaceae bacterium
CGAGCAGCTTCTCGCCCCGCGCATCTTCCCTGACGATGACCACCGCCTCGCGCACAAGCGGGTGAACGGAGAGCGCCGCCTCTATCTCACCCAACTCAATCCTGAACCCGCGTACCTTCACCTGATGGTCAACTCGCCCGAGGAACTCCAACGTCCCATCCGGCAGCCATCGCCCTACGTCTCCCGTCCGATACAAACGCGCTCCGGCCTCTCCCGAATAAGGGTCGGGCACAAAGAGGCTCGCCGTCTTCGCCGCGTCGGAGAGATAGCCGCGCCCGACGCCCGCGCCGCCGACGTACAACTCGCCCAGCACACCGACCGGCAACAACTGCATCCCGGCGTCCAAGACGTAGAGCCGCGTGTTGGCGACCGGTCGCCCGATGGGTGTGTTGAACTCTTCGGGCGCAGGGGGGCGGTCGATGACGTGATGGGTCACGTCGTCGGAGCACTCGGTCGGCCCGTAGGCGTTGACGAGCGGCACCGTTGGGTGTGCGGCCAGCCAGCGGCGCGTCAACTCCGGCGGCAGCGCTTCGCCCGTCGGGATGAGCCATCGCAGGCGGCTCAGTCGCGCACCTTCGGGCGCACGACGCTCCATCTCGTCGAGCATCGCGCGCAGCAAAGACGGCACCGTCTCCAACACCGTCACGCCTTCGCGCCCGACCTCTTCGAGCAGGCGCGTTGGGTCGTAGGTGATCTCGTCCGGGAAGATGTGAACGCACCCGCCGACGAGCAGAGCGGCGAGGAACTGCCAGACCGAGATGTCGAAGGCTTGCGAGGCCGTCTGCGCCACCACGTCTGCGGCTCCCAGCTCAAGGTCGGAGATTTTCGCCAGCAGGTGATTGAGCATCCCGCCGTGCTCGACCATCACCCCCTTCGGCACTCCGGTCGAGCCCGACGTGTAGATGACGTAGGCCAGTTGCCGCGGCGTGTTGAGAGAGCCGAGATTCTCTTCGTCGAACGGCTGCGCGAGCAGTTGCTCGATTTCGAGCACACGCGGGCGTGTCTCTTCCGGCAAGCTCGCCAGCGCCTCTTCGAGCGCGGAGACGTACGCGCTCCCGGCGACGACGAACGGCGCGCGGCTCTGCTCCAACATCTGCGCGACGCGACCGGCGGGCGCGTGCGGGTCGAGCGGAAGATAGGCCCCGCCCGCCTTCCACACCGCGAGCATCGTCGTCAGAAATTCGATGCTGCGCTCGGCCAGCAGTGCGACGAGGGCCTCCTGCCCGACGCCCTCCGCCGCCAGCGCCCGCGCCATGCGGTTCGCGTCGCGGTTCAGACGGTCGTAGCTCGAATGCCTTCGGCCTTGAATGGCGGCAAAGGCGCCGGGCGTCTCGGAGGCGCGCGCTTCGAACAACTGCGGCGCGCAGACGCCCGCGGGCAGCTCGACACGCGTGTCGTTGGGCCCGGCGAGCAGGCGCGTCATCTCCTCTTCGCTGAGCAGCGTAAGCTCTGAGAGCTTGCGGTCGGGGTTGACCGAAGCGGCGGCGAGGAGGTTCTGGTAGTGACCGAGCAGGCGATTGATGGTCTCGCCGTCGAAGAGGTCGGTGTTGTATTCGAGCGCCCCCGTCAGACCCGCTTCGTCCTCGGCGACGAACATGGTCAAGTCGAACTTCGCCGCCCCGCTCTCGACCTCGAACAAGCTCAGGTTCATCCCGGGCAGTTCGGCCGCTTCGTAAGGCGTGTTCTGCATCGCAAACATCACTTGGAAGAGCGGCGAGCGACTCAGGTCGCGTCGGGGCTGCAACTCCTCGACGAGTCTTTCAAACGGCACGTCCTGATGCGCAGAGGCTTCGAGAGAGACTTCGCGCACACGGCCGAGCAGTTCCCTGAAGGTCGGGCGGCCCGAGAGGTCTGTGCGCAGGATGAGCGTATTGACGAAAAAGCCGATCAGCTCCTCAAGCTCCTTCCGGCTGCGGCCGGCGATGGGCGTGCCGACGACAATCTCTTCCTGACCCGTGTAGCGATGGAGCAGCGCCTTGAAGCCCGCGAGCAGCGTCATGAAGAGCGTGGCGCGCTCGCGCCGGCCGAGCGACGTAAGTTTTTCGGCGAGCGGCGCCGGCAGCGTGAAGGTCTGCGTCGCCCCGCGGAAACTCTGGACGGCGGGACGCGGCCGGTCGGTCGGCAGCTCAAGCGGCGCGGGGCCGCTGCCGAGTTGCGCGCGCCAGTAGACGAGCTGTCGTTCCAGTGCCTCGCCGCGCAGCCAGCCGCGCTGCCATGCGGCGTAGTCGGCGTATTGAATCTGAAGCTCGGGCAGCGGCGACGGCAGGCCGCGCGAGAAGGCGGCGTAGAGCGCCGAGACTTCGCCCACGAGCACGCCCATCGACCAGCCGTCCGAGACGATGTGATGCATGACCAGCACCAGCACGTGCTCATCCGTTCCGAGCTTGTAGAGCTTCACGCGCAGCAGAGGGCCTTCGACAAGGTGGAACGGCCGCCGCGCCTCGGCCTCTGCCAGCCGCCGCACTTCGCTCTCACGCGCTCCGGTGTCGAGCCCGCTCACGTCCTCGCCCGTCAACTTCAGGCGCAACTCTTCGCGAACGAGTTGCACGGGCTGTGCCTCCACGACGGGGAACGTCGTGCGCAGAACCTCGTGACGGCGGACGACCTCGTTGACGGTGGCTTCGAGGGCCGCGGCGTCGAGCTGCCCGCGCATGCGCACCGCGGCGGTGAGGTTGTAGACGGGGCTTTCGGGTTCGAGCTGGTTGAGCAGCCACAGACGTTGCTGCGCGAAAGAGAGCGGCGTGTGCGTCTCGCGCGGCAGGCGCGCGAGCGGTGGAGGCATATCAGCCTTCGACTCGCTGCGCATCGCCGCCTCGATCTGTCGCGCCTGCGCCGCCACGGTCGGCGAGTCGAGCAGGCTCCGCACGGGCACTTCAATGCGAAAGACCTCGCGCACATGTGCGATGCAGCGTGTCGCCAGCAGAGAGTGTCCGCCCAGCTCGAAGAAGTTGTCTTCGACGCCGACGCGCTCGACCCTCAACACCTCGGCCCAGATGCCCGCCAGCACCTCTTCTGTCGCCGTCCGCGGCGCGACGAACTCCGACTCGGCCTGCGCCACACCCGGCTCAGGCAGAGCCTTGCGGTCGAGCTTACCGCTCGGCGTCAACGGCAGCCTCTTCAGGCTCACGAAGCTGGATGGAATCATGTACTCCGGCAACCGCTCACCCAGATACTCGCGCCACTCTGCGACCGTCACCTCGCGCGCGCCCTCGCCCCACACCACATATGCGACCAGACGGCGCCCGCTGCCCTCCTCTCCTCCCACACCTCTCGCCTCAACTGCCGCCTCATGCACACCTTCATGCCCCCGCAACGCCGCCTCGACCTCTCCCAACTCGATACGGAACCCACGCACCTTCACCTGCCTATCGCCGCGCCCTAAGTACTCAATCTCTCCTCCCTCCCCGTACCGCGCTACATCTCCCGTCCGATACAACCTCGCACCTGCCTCACCTGAGAAGGCATCGGGCACGAACCGCTCCGCCGTCATCTCCGGCCGCTCCCAGTACCCTCGTGCCAACGCCACACCCCCGATGTACAACTCACCACTCACGCCCACCGGCACCGGCTCTCCTCTCCGGTCGAGCAGATATATCTTTGTGTTTGCTATCGGTCGCCCAATCGGCACTCCACCACCACGCCGTTCTGCTTTCCGTTCGCAGCGCCACCACGTCACATCCACCGCCGCCTCCGTCGGCCCGTACAGGTTGTAGAGTTCCGCC
>JBJMGQ010000364.1:0-4568 GCA_045807845.1 Pyrinomonadaceae bacterium
CGTCAGCGAGCAGAAGTTTCCGGCGTCCCGAACTCAAAAGAGTCTCCTTGTGTCAGGGGGCCGACGCGTCCGGGGGGCCAGTAAAGGAACGCTTTCGCGCATGGAGCGGCGGCAGGGCATGTTCAGCGGCCCTCGATGAAAACCACGCACGAAGGCCGCAAATCAAACCTAACACCCGCGCCGACAGCCCGTCAAGCTGATTTTCCGGGGTGCTTTTCGCCGCTTTAAGCACCGCCCCGCGCCCCTCACGTCAGCGGCTGATGGTCACGTCGTCGGCGGTGCCGCGTTTGCCGTCGGGGCCGTCGGAGGCGAGGGTGTAGGCGGCCGTGCTGCCGGTGTAGCGGTAGGGGTTGTGCCAGGGGTCGAGGCGGATGATGCGTTTGGCGTAGTGCGGGCTGAGGTGGTCGAGAAGGACGGCCGAGTCTTCGCCGACGACGTAGAAGCCGCGCTCTCGCCGGAACGCTTCGAGGGCTTCTCTTATCTCCGCGAGGTCTGCGCGCGCGCGCGTGGCCTTGCGCGCGTCGATTGAGTGGCGGAGTGTTTCGAGGTCGCTGACAGTTTCGCCGCCCACTTCGATGCTCGTCACACGCCACTTGCCGCGCGCGTCCTTCGACAAGATAAAGCTCGCCGCGACCTCTACCTCCGCCACGGCCGACGAGCCCATCAGAGAGAGTTGCTTGATGGTGAGCGGCCCGCGCGTCAAAGGCTCGGCTGTTTTCTTCGCGGGCTCTTCCTTCTTCTTCTCCTTCTTCTTCGCGCCGGCCTCGCTGGCGTGGGCGGCTTCGTCTTCAACGTCGAGCGCCGTGGCCTCCCAGCCCGCCCCGACTTTAGACTGTCGCGCCTCGAACTCGGTGACGAGTTCTTCGAGCGCGCGGCGCGCGGCTTCTAGTCGTTCGACGCCGAGGCTTTCGGCGTCGAGGTCGAACTCCTCCCACGCGCGGTCGCCCGTGCGGAACTCGACGGCGCGCCAGCGCTTGAGCTTGAAGAGGCCGCCCGTCTGCGCCACGCGCTCGTCCTCGACGCGCACGAGACGGAACGCGACGGTCACGCCCGCCGAGACCCTGACGGGCGACGTGCCCGCGGGGCTCACCTCTTTGACTTTGACCGCGCTCGTTCGCAGCGCAAACCCCGGCGCCTCCGCGACTACACGCCGCGCGTCCTTCTCCTTCAAAGCGGGCTTCGGTCTCTTCTGCGCCGACCCGACCACGGCAAAGACGCAGACAGCAAAGGCGACGACGAGAAGCACGCCCCCCTTCGTCAACAATAAAAGAGGATGAGAGACAGCGTGCCTCTCATCCTCTTTTCCGTCTACTGCCATCTGCCTACGGCCGACTCTCTTCATCACTGCTCCGGCGGCGGGGTGATACTGAAGCGCGAGAGCAGGCGGTCGGCGGCGTCGCGCGCGGCCTGTTCGAGTTGATGCTGCGAGGGGTAGCGATCCATGCCGCGCGTCGGGACGGGCACGCGCACGCCGCCGATGCGCGCCGAGTCCTGATAGGGGCGCTGGAACACCGTGTCGGAGTACTTGAGGTCGGCCGTCTTCGGCGTGTAGACGTAAGTCCGCAGCACGAGCCCGCGCGTGTCCGTGTTCGCCCCCGTATTCATGCCGGTCTCCTCCATCTGGAAGAAGACGACGAAGGCGGACTCCTCCTTCTTGGCAAGCTCGCGCGCCTCCGGCCGTCGCCCCTTCCCGCCGTCCTTGACCTCGACGCCGTGGCCCGCGGCCTGCTTCATCCTCTCAAAGAAGGCCGCGGCCACGCCGTCGCGCATCAGCGAGTCGAAACCCGACGAGAGCGTGTCGTCCTTCAAGACGACGAACGTGTAGAGCGTGGCCTCCTTCTTCGTATCGGAGGGCTTGGCGGCGGGGTCGGACGGCTTCGCCGTTTCGGTCGGAAGCCCGAGGGGCTTCTGCGCCTTGCGCCCCGACTGCGCGAGCGCTCCCGCCACGCAGAAGACCGCCGCGAGAATGAGGGTCGCGGCGCCGCGGGCGACGGCGCGTGTGTGCGAAGGATTCGGTCTCGTCATAAAAATTCTCCCCGTCCTTCCTTTGGATGCTCGGGCGTGGCTTTAACTTTGCTCGCCGCGTGACTTGCTGATGAGCATGCGCAGCATGACCTGAAGCTGCGAGGTCGTGAAGGGCTTTGGGAGAAAGACGACGGCGCCCGCGGCGAAGCTGTCGGAGGAGAGCTTCGGGTTCTGCTCGGCCGTCATCATCATCACCGGAATCTTCATCAGCTTCTTCTCGGTCTTCATGTAGCGGACGAGTTCCGGCCCCTGTATGTGCGGCATCACCACGTCGAAGACACACGCGGCGAAGTCGCTGCTCGTCTGGAGGAGCTTGTACGCCTCGCGCCCGTCGCGCGCAGGTACGACCGTGTAGCCCTCCTTCTCGACGATGGCCGTCACCAGACGCAAAATCGCCGGGTCGTCGTCGGCCACGAGGATGCGGCGTGAGGCTTCGTTCTCCACTTCAAACTCCTCTTAAACTTCAACTGCCCGGCCGCTCTCGTCGGCGCGCGCGAGGCGTGCGGCCAGAGTGATAGCGGCGACCATGCTCGAATGCTCCGCGACGCCGCGGCCCGCGATGTCGAAGGCCGTGCCGTGATCGACGGAGGTGCGGATGAACGGCAGACCCAGCGTGACGTTGACCGCCTCGCCGAACGAGAGGCACTTCACGGGAATCATCGCCTGATCATGGTAACACGAAATCACGGCGTCGAACTCGCCGCGCGAGGCGCGCAGAAAGACCGTGTCGGCCGAGTGCGGCCCCGACACCACGAGCCCCTCCGCGAGGCACGCTTCGACCGCCGGCTGAATCTCGGCCGCCTCCTCGACGCCGAACAGCCCGCCCTCCGCGCCGTGCGGGTTCAGCGCCGCCACCGCGATGCGCGGCTGCTCGATGCCCCAACGCTTCAACTCTCTGACGGTGAGGCGCGTGACGCGTGTGATGCGATCCTTCTCGACAAGGCGGATGGCCTCGGCCAGCGGGACGTGCGTGGAGATGAGGACGATGCGCAGGTTCGACGCGACGAAGGCCATCGCGCAGTCGGTTGAGCCCGTCAGGTGCGCGAGGAACTCTGTGTGCCCGGGGAAGCTGTAGCCGCCGAGGAAGAGTGCGCGCTTGTTAATCGGCGCGGTGGAGATGGCGTCCACCGTGCCCGCGCCGCACAGCTCGACCGCGGCCTCGATGTACTCGGCCGCGGCGCGGCCGGCCGTGCCCGACTCGACACCCGGCGCGACCATGCCCGTGATGTTGTCGAGGTGATAGATGACGGGGAGGCCCGAGTCCTCGTCGGGGAAGGGCTCGCCGCGGCGCACTATCTCGTAGCCGCACCGGAGGTCGAGCGTGCGCGCCGTGTGCGCGAGGTGCTGCGCGTCGCCGACGATGACGGGCACGCAGGCGGCAAGCACCTCGGGCTCGGCCACAGCCTTCAAGACGACCTCGGGGCCGATGCCGGCGGGGTCGCCCATCGTGATGCCGATGCGCGGGACGCGCGCACCCGAGCGCCCCGCCGCGGCGGAGTTTGGTGAAGGGTCGTTCATCTTTCAGAGCCGCAACCGCACGTGAGGGTGTCGGGGGCACACGGACTGACGGCCGGGGCCGCCCCGCTTGGGAGCGTGCCCGCAGGCGTCGTCACTCAGGTTAGTCGCCGGACTCGTCGCCGCCGCCGTCGCGGTCTTCGGCTTTGAACATGTACTTGATGTTGTGCTTGAGCAGCATGATGTTGGGCGCGCCCTTGCGATTGATCTTGAGAGCGCTGCGGTCGTACCACTCGATGGTGCCCTCGACCTCTTCGCCGTCGGTCAGCACGATGACCATCAACGTGTGCTGATCCATCTGCTTCTTGTAGTAGAAGATTTCGGCGCTCGTCTCGGCGGGCGGAATCTTCTTGCGCCCGAGGGCGGCGGCTGCTGCTGCGGCGCCGGCCGACGACGAATCGCGCGACTCGCGCGGGGCGCCGCCGCCGCCCGACGGGCGATGCTGTGCGGCGCGCGGCGGCGGGGCCGACCTCTCCGACCTCTCTGAATTCTCTCGCGGTTGCGGCGGCGTCTCGCGCCCCTTGACCTCGGCCAATGTCGTGCGAATCAGTTTGCGGTTCACTTTATCTCCTCACCTCCAATAGTGCCAAAAAACTTGCATGAAATGGGGCCGCCCGCGCCGCCCCACGGCGACAGGATCGAGCAGTAGACGAGACACAGCGGACTCGGCCTAGCCGGTCGGCGTCCCCACATATTCTGCGGTCTGAAATAGACAGACGAGAAACGGTCTTTACCCGTGGTTGATTTCAATCCTGTCAGGTTTGCGCGACACTCTACATGAGCGGGGTTCAAAGTTCAAGGTTGCAAGTACAAAAATTCGAGTAGGCAGTAGGCAGACGGCAGTAGGCAGTTTGAAGGCAAGATATCACCTTAAAATTTTGAGGCGGCGAGTTGAGCAACTCGCCGCCTCCGAATCTTTAGCGCTACTTTAGCTTCCCGCTAACAGCCTACTGCCATCTGCTTACTGCCTTCTGCCTTTCAGTCCGCCTTCTTGCGAATGAAGGTCGGCACGTCGAGGTCGTCGGAGC
>JBJMGQ010000365.1:0-5202 GCA_045807845.1 Pyrinomonadaceae bacterium
CTTCTCCTTAGCCGGTCTTGCTCCGGCGCGTTCGCCGCCCGCGGGTAAGTGAAGCGTCGAAGACCCCGCGTGCCACTAGCCCAGATTTTTCTCGCCCGACGCGCCTGAGCACACGCGCCAGACCAGCTCAACTAAGTGACGCCCCGCTCCGCTTCGCTTGAGCAACTCGCGGTGGGACGCTCGCTATTGACCTAAGCTAACCTAGGCCGCGAGAGCTAACTCGTTAGAGTTCGCAGTTGTTTTTTCTACGCTTATTAACGGGCCGCATAGAACGCCCGGCATGCATCCGTCCGACGATCCAAGCCCCTGTCGAGACCTATCGCCCCCTTAAGTCGTGCACCTCTTTAGATGCACGAGCCCGATTATAGATGCCATCCGCGCCCCAGGCAAACGAGCGGCGCGCAAAGCCTCGCGCGCCGCGTGGCGATTAAGTTATAATCGGCGCGCAGAGTTGGCCTCCCCGTCAACCAGTGAAAGGCTTTCAGAGAATTCCCATGTCAACTCAACAGACGCGAAACGACGGCCCGAAGGCGCGCGCGCTCCCTGCGCCCGCGCCGCGCAGGCGGCTCTGGCGCCGCTTCTGGTTCCCCGCGGTACTCCTGCTCGCGCTCTCGGCGGGGGGCTTAACGGGAATCGTGCTCGCCTACAGTCTCAACTACTCGCGCGCGGCCGAGGAGGTCAAGGCGCTCGCCACCTATCGCCCGAGCGTGGTGACGCGCGTCTACGCCGACGACGAGGAGACCATCATCGGCACCTTCGCGCTAGAGCGGCGCGTGCCGCTCAAGTTTCAGGAGATTCCGGCCAACGTCCAGAACGCCATCCTCGCCGTCGAGGACGCGCGCTTCTTCAAGCACAACGGCATCGACCCCATCCGCATCATGGGCGCCGTGATGAAGAACATCCGCACGGGCAGCCGCGAGGGCGGCTCGACCTTGACGCAGCAGCTCGCCAAGCGTCTCTTCCTCACGCCCGAGCAGAGCTACACGCGCAAGATGAACGAGTGGGTCGTCGCGCTCCAGATCGAACGCTACTACACCAAGCAGCAGATCATGGAGATGTACGTCAACAACATCTTCCTCGGCGCGGGCTCCTACGGCTTCGAGGCCGCGGCCGAAACCTACTTCGGCAAAGAGGCCAAAGACCTCACCGTAGACGAGGCGGCGCTGCTCGCGGGCATCCCCAAGGCCCCGAGCCAGCTCTCGCCCACCGTCAGTTTAGAGCGCGCCAAAGAGCGCCGCGACCTCGTCCTGCAACTGATGGCCGACAACGGCTTCATCACACAGCCGGAGGCCGACTCTGCCCGGGCGCGCCCCATCAAGCTGCACGAGTCTGCCTACGCGCCCTCGCTTCAATCGGCCTCGCCCATCTTCGCCTACCCCGTCGAGGAGATTCGGCAGGAACTCGAAGACAAGTACACGACGCGCGTCGCGCAGGGCGGCTTGACCGTCTACTCGACCGTCAACGCCGCCGCGCAGAAGGAGGCGTACTACGCCCTGCGCGAGGGGCTGCGCGTCTACGACCGCGGCCACGGCAGTTGGCGCGGGCTGACGCAGACCATCGGCCCGCAGAACCCGGACGGCTCCGTGCAGGTCACGCCGCAGCAGATCGCCAGCTATCACCACCCCGACTGGTACGAGGAGCGCTACAAAGAGGGCCAGTACCTGATGGGGCTCGTCACCAAAGTTGACCGCGCGCGCAACGAGGCGATGGTGCACTTCGGCGCCTACGACGCCGTCGTGACGGCGAAGGATATGGGGCGCGCCGCCGGCAGACAGCCGAAGGACGAGCTGAAGGTCGGCTACCTCGCCGAGTTCAAGATCAAGACGGTGGACGAGGGCTCGCACCGTCTAATGGTGGAGATGTCGCAGCCGCCCGCGGTCGAGGGCGCCATCATGACCGTCAACGCGAAGAACGGCGAGATCGTCACGATGGTCGGAGGCTACGATTTCAACCGCAACAAGTTCAACAACGCGACGCAGGCCGACCGGCAGACCGGCTCCTGCTTCAAGCCCTTCATCTACTCGGCGGCGGTCGAGTGGGGCATGACGCCCGACACCGTGCTCTCGGGCGCGGCCATCAATCGCAACGGCTGGCAGCCGCACAACTACGACGGCTCGACCTCGTGCGGCGACGTGCCGATGAAGACGGCGCTCGCGCACTCTTTGAACATCCCGGCCGTCCACACGCTCGACATGGTCGGCATCCAGACGGCCTCGCAGATGGTGCGGCGCTTCGGCATCACGCGGCCGATGGCGCCCTATCTGCCGTCGGCTTTGGGCGCGACCGAGGTGCCTTTGATCGAGATGGTCTCGGCCTACTCGACCTTCCCCGGCAAGGGCGTGCGCCACGAGAAGCACCTCATCCGCCGCGTCCTCGACCGCGACGGCAACACGCTTGAAGAGTGGGAGCAGACGACCTTCAAGGTCTTCAGCGAGTACGTCGCGCTGACGATGGTCTCGATGATGCGCGGCGTGACCGCGCCCGGCGGCACGGCGCCCGCGGCCTCTTCGGTCGGCGTGCAGGTCGCGGGCAAGACCGGCACGGTCAACGACCACACGGATGTCTGGTTCATCGGCTACACACCGACCTATGTGACGGGCGTCTGGATGGGCTATCCGGGCATGAAGAAGAACCTCGGGACGGACATGACGGGCGGCCACGGCGCGCTGCCCATCTGGATCGACTTCATGAAGGACTTCCTCAAGGACAAGCCCAAGGAGAAGTTCGACGACCCGCCGAAGATGCCCGAGGACATCCGCGAGCTGCACCTACAGCGCCAGCGCGAGCAGAGCGACGAGCGCAACGCCTTCATCACGGCCGCCGCGAAGGGCGACGGCGACAAGTCCACGCCCCCTTCGACCTCTGACACCAAGCTCGAACAGGTCACGCTCCCGCCCGCCCCCGGCGAGGGCTTGACGGGCACCACGCCCCCCGACTCCACCGCGCCCAAGAGGGCGGAGTCGGCCCCGCGCGTCAACACGCACGACGACGACGCGGCGCCGCCCCCGCCCGCGCCCGCCACACGCCCACGCGAGGTCGAGCCCGCGAAGAAGAAGGGCAAGAAGGGTGGAGACGATCAGTAGGCAGATGGCAGTAGGCAGTTAAGTCAAAAACGAAGTTACAAGAGGCGGAGGCCGCGAGATTGACAACTCGCGGCCTCCGCCTCTTTGAAGGAGATTCGCTAAAGGTCTCTTGCCTTCAACTGCCTACTGCCAACTGCCATCTGCCTACTGTTCAGAGCAGCCTGTCCAGCCAGTACGGCAGCATCTTGCGCCACCAAGGCCAGTCGTGGTCAACGTCGGGGCCCCACACGTCGAGATCGTGCGGGATGCCCTTGGCGTGGAGGATGCCGGAGAGTTGTCGGCTGCGCTCGGGCGCCTCGTACGCGCCCTGTCCCGTCAGGATGACGATAGCGTCGGCGGCGCGCAGGCGCGGCAGATGGTAGTCGTCGTTGAGGCTCGGCAGATACTCTACGGGGTTGTTGAAGTAGACGTTGTCGTCGTGGTAGCCGTCGAACCAAGAGCGCACGTCGTAACTACCGCTCATCGCGATGGTGCCGCGCAGCACGTCCGGGTGTTTGAAATAGGCGTTGGCGGCGAGGTAGGCGCCAAGACTCGCGCCCGTCGTCAGCGGCGACTGCCCGCCCGCCTCGTGGCGGATGAGCGGCAGCACCTCTTCGGTGATGTAACGGTCGTAGCGCTTCAGCAGCTCGCCCTTCCATGGCGGCGCCGCCTGCTCGTTCATCAGGCTATAGCGGTTGACACTGTTGATGGAGTAGGCGCGCAGGCGCCCCGCGTCGATGTGGGGCCGGATGGAGTCGATGAGGTGGAAGCGCTCGTACTCCAGAAAGTCGGCGGCGGCCGTCGGGAACATCAGAAGCGGGTAGCCCGCGTGCCCGTAGGCGACGAGCGGCATCTCCATCCCCAGCGACGGGCTGTTCCACGAAGTGGTGCGACGCTCCATGCAGATTATCTCCTCCTCCGCAAAGGTTTGCGCGATGTCGGCGAGTGCGAGTTGGTACTAACGGATTGCGAACCCAGATAATCCCCCAAACCTCGCCCCCGGCGCAAGCCAACACGGACGTTTGACACCCCCGCGAACCCTCTGCTATAAAATTCCCGCCCGCAGCGGGATACTTCCATCCGCGCGGGCGTTACAATCCGCAGTAGCTCAATGGCAGAGCATTCGGCTGTTAACCGAAGGGTTGTAGGTTCGAGTCCTACCTGCGGAGTTAAGAATGAAGGACTTAGGGCATCAATGCGATGCCCTTTTCCTTTTCATACCCACTTTCATACCCACAATCAGGGTCAGCCCGTCGGGGACGCACCGATTTCTTGACGACTTCGCGCCAGCGCCCCACGGCCGTCAGTCGGCGCGTCTTAGATGACTCCGCCGGTCAGCACCCCGCCCGCCGTTTCTGATTCAGGACGATGTAGACCGTCGGCCCCGCCCAGCCTAACCTTCCACTCCCCTCACCTAAGCGACAGCAGCGTAACCGACGGCAAAAGATGGAGGAGAACATGGGAAGAAAAACGGATCGAGGCAAACTACCGACGCGGGCTCCATAGCGATAACGCCAAGCCAATGATCATCAGAGCGAACATTATGAGGTTTACGATGAGCCCCGGCGGTGTTCCCGTGCGGGCTAACGGGACGAACTGGAAAATCAGTTGGCTGGCGAGATAATTCAGCAACAGCAGCCCAAACATAAAGGGAATCGCGCTGCGATATCGCACTAGTATGAGGACACATAGCAAAGAGACGATCAGCCGCGAGAGCGCCCCTTGCGCGAAAAGTGCCAGTACGGTCTTTGCGGCTGCGGGCGAGTATGTATCAAGTGGAATGCCGTCGGCGCCTATCGCCGTAGAGTAACCGTTGACGATGACGAGTACGCTTTGAGTGATCCTCACGCCCACGATCAAGCCAAAGAGCCAGAGTGCGACCTTGTAACCTCGATACGTATTATCGATGCGTTGAGGAAGAAGTTTGTCGAACATGGCAGTTCCTTTCGTGCTGCCGAGCTAAAGCATCAAGGATGCTTACGAAAGGGTGTCGGCGAAGGTTTCGCGGGCGCTGGCTTGAGTGCCACCTAACGCCGCGCATCACCCGCCCGAGCGATTGTGTTTGACGACAAGATTCGGGTCGCGGGTCGCGTGCATGCGGTTGTTAGATCACGGCTAGCTTTAGCGTCCCGCCCGCCGA
>JBJMGQ010000366.1:0-6891 GCA_045807845.1 Pyrinomonadaceae bacterium
AGCCCCGACGCCGGCTCGCGCAGACGGCCGCGCGGCAGCATGGCACGGCCGCCCCACGGCGCCGTCGCGTCGAGCGTCACGATGTCTAAGTCGCGCGCGATACGCAGATGTTGAAAGCCGTCGTCCAGCACGAAGACCTCGAAGGCTTACGCGCGGAGGTCGAGCGGGTGAGCATGGGTCGCGCCGCGGTCTTCACGTCGCGCGTGCGGACGATTGGGTTGAAGTCGCTGCCGGAGAAGGGCGCGGGGTTGAAGCTTGAAAGTGTTAGGGCCGGGACGGTCGCGGCGTTCTGCGCGGTCGGCAACCCTGCCGCGTTCTTCGAGCACCTGCGGCGTGAAGGGTTCGAGCTTTGTTACGAGCGCGCCTTTCCAGACCATCACGCGTACACGCGAGCCGACGCAGAGGCCGTCTCGCGCGAGGCGGTCGCACGGGGCGCGCGGGCGCTTTTGACGACGGCGAAGGACGCGGTGAAGCTGCGCGGGCTCGACTTCGCGCTCCCCTGCTACGTGGTCGAGGCGAAGTTGGAGTTTGACGACGAGGCTCGTCTGCTCGGCCTCCTGCGCGGGGCCGTGTCGGTCGTGTGATGCGAAAGCAGTAACCAACGCAGACAGAGAGACACGGCTTGAAGTTATAAACCTTCAAGCCGTGTCTCTGTGTTGAAATCCTTTTTTGTCGAAGAAGCTCAGAGAGGCTTGACGACGGGGCCGGGCGGGCCGTCGTCGGTTGCGGGCGGCTTATCCTTATCCTCTTTGGGCTTCTCTTCCTTGGGCTTCTCTTCCTTGGGCGGTGCGGGCGGCGGCGTGTCGATGTTGGCGTTGATGTCCAGTCGCTTGTTGCGCTTCGGCGTCGGCGTCGGGGTCGGCGCGTCATCGTCGGGCTCGACGACCACGGCGGGCTGGTCGTTCTGGTTCGCGTTCGGCTTGCGGGTCGCGGGCGTGGGCGTCGGGGCGGCAACGTTGGCGTTCGTGCCGGGCAGCGTACCGGGCAGACCGCCCGCAGGCGTTGTCGTCAAAGGCGTCGGCGCACCCGGTGTGGTCGAGAGGTTGCGCTCGGCCTGTCCCGTCGGCGGCGAGATGGGCTGCACTGCCTGCCCGTTCGGGTCGGCCTGAAGCGGCGGCTGATCGGACTGCTGTTCCGAGGAGACGCCGCGCCTTTGGAAGGCGAAGAAGACCGCGAAGACGATGGCGACGACGGCGATGGCCGGGACGGCGACGCGCCAGAGGTTGAAAGAGGGCTCGGGGAGCGGCGCGACGGGCGGCGGCAACTCTTCACCCGTCGTCCCCGCACGCACGTAGTCGGCGCTGACGACTGTCGCCTCATCGTCGTCGCGCGCAACGGTCGTGCGCGCGGGCTCGTTGGGCGAGGTCGGCGAGCCGATGCGTTCGGTGTCGAAGACGGCGGCTGCGGCGCCGCTCGGCAGAGGGACTTCCGCGGCTGCTTCGGCCAGCGCTAAGGCCAGCTCGGCCGCCGTCTGGAAGCGGTCTTCGGGTCGCTTGGCGAGCGCGCGCGCGACGACGCGGCCCACGCCTTCGGGCAGGTCTGTGCGCTCGTCGAGGATGGAGGGCGCGGGCTCCTGTATGTGCTTCATCATGATGGCCGTCGGCGAGTCGCCCGTGAAGGGGACGTGGCCGGCGAGCATCTCGTAGATGATGATGCCGAAAGAGTAGATGTCGGAGCGCGCGTCGATGTCGGAAGCCTGCGAGCACTGCTCGGGCGACATGTACTGCGGGGTGCCGATGATGAGGTTGGGCGCGGTCAGTCCCGGGTCTGTCTCGTGGATGTTGCGCTCGGTCTGCTGAATCTTGGCGATGCCGAAGTCGAGGACTTTGGCCCAGTCGCCGCCGGTCGCCTCGTCGAGCATGATGTTGTCGCTCTTGAGGTCGCGGTGGACGACGCCCTCTGTGTGCGCCGCGTCGAGCGCACCCGCGACCTGCCGGACGATCTCGACCGTGCGTGCGAGCGTCATCGGGCCGCCCGAGCGCACGATGTCTTTGAGCGTGCGGCCGCGCAGGTACTCCATGACGAGGTAGACGACGCCGTTCTCCGACTCGCCGAAGTCCGTGACGTTGATGGCGTGCGGGTGCGAGATGCGTGAGGCGGCCTTGGCCTCGCGCGTGAAGCGCTGAACTATCTTGTCGTCGGCGGCGAGCGCGGGGTGGAGCACCTTGACGGCGATGACCTTCTCCATCAAGACGTGCGTGGCGCGGTAGACGCAGCCCATGCCGCCCTCGTCGATCTTGTCGTCGATGCGGTACTTGCCCGCGAGCACCTGACCGATGAGCCGGTCTTCGTTGCCCGCGCGCTTGAGGACGGCGCCGTCGGCCGGGCACAGCGTCGTGGTCTCGGCATACTCCCTACCGCATGTCGGGCAAGTCTTCATCGAAAGGATACAGCCCTGCTTTCAACTCAATTTTCAGGGGAGACTTGAGCGTAACACACCGCTTTCACACGGCGCAATGCATGCTGGTCTCGGCATACCTTAGACCTCGAATACAGCGCGCGTTCCTGCTGGCAGCGGCGCCATAGCTTCTGGCGTTCGACTTCCCTCCTCTGTTAAATTTCAACGCATGGGGCTTGCCTTGCGCGTCGATAATGTGTCGAAGCAGTATCGCATCTACGCGCGGCCGGGCGACCGCCTGAAGGAGTCGCTGACGCGTGGGAGGCTGAAGCGGCATCGAGAGTTCTGGGCGTTGAAGGGTGTGAGCTTCGAGGTCGAGACGGGGACGACGACCGGCATCATCGGGCCGAACGGATGCGGGAAGTCTACGCTGTTGCAGATCATCGCCGGGACGCTTGAGCCGACCGCAGGGAGCGTGTGGCGCGAGGGGCGCGTGGCGGCTCTCTTGGAACTCGGCGCGGGCTTCGACCCTGAAGGGACGGGCGTCGAGAACGTCTACATGAACGCGGCGCTGATGGGGCTCTCAAGGCGCGAGACCGAACGACTGTTCCCGGACATCGAGCGCTTCGCGGAGATCGGCGACTTCATCCGTCAACCCGTCAAGACCTACTCGTCGGGCATGTTCGTCCGCCTCGCCTTCGCCGTCGCGTCGAACGTCGAGCCCGACATCCTCGTCATCGACGAGGCGCTCGCCGTCGGCGACGCGGTCTTCCAGCATCGCTGCCTGCGCCGCATCAAGGAGATTCAGGAGCGCGGCGCGACCGTCCTCTTCGTCTCGCACGACGCGGCGGCCGTGCGCGCGCTCTGCACGCGCGCCATCCTGATGAGTGCGGGGCGCGTGCTCTCGGACGGCGCGCCCATCGAGGTCTTGAACCACTATCAGAAGACCGTCATGGAGCGCGAGCAGGCGTTCGAGGAGGAGGAGGCCGCGGCCGAAGGGTCGCAGGCCGAAGACTACGCGGAAGCTGAAGAGAGCTTTGCGCCTCTGCGCTACACGTACAGGCACGGCGACGGGAGCGCTGAGATTGTGAGCGTGGAGTTGCTCGACGCCGCGCGTCGTCCCGTCGGCGTGGTCGAGACGGGATTGCCTCTGACCGTGCGCATGCGCGCGCGCATCAACCGCGAGCTGGACGACGCGGTCTTCGGCTTTCTCGTCAACGACAGCCGCGGCGTCCACGCCTACGGAACGAACACGAACGAGCAGCAGATTGAGCTGGGCGTGCTCAGGCGCGGAGAGTTGATCGAGGTCAGCTTTGCCTTCGACTGCTGGCTCGGGCTCGACCAGTTCTCCGTCTCGCTCGCCGTCCACAGCCGCGACGGCGTCAGCTACGACTGGCTCGACGGCGTGCTCTTCTTCCGCGTCACTAGCCCCGTCCTCGTTGAAGGCATCGCCAACCTCAACGCCACCGCCACCGCGCGCCGCGTGGGTGTGAGCAGAGAAGCAGTAGCCAGTAGTCAGTAGCCAGTAGTTAGTAGTTAGTAGTTAGTAGTTAGTAGTTAGTAGTTAGTAGCAGAGCCCTTCTCCCTACTGACTCCTGTCTACTGGCTACTGACTACTTAACCCCGGAGGGGTTGTTATGGCCGACTTAGAGGTCGAGAAGACTTTGCGCGAGATACGAGAGCGCGTGCTGTCGGACGCGCAGCGGCGCGCGCCGGTCGCGGCGATGGCGACCGGCAGCGCGGAGGTGTCCGTTGCGAACGGGCACGACGGCCCGGCCACAGAGGCGCTGGCGCGCATGGACGCGAACCTTGCGACGACGACGCGCGCGTGGTCGCGCCTGCCGCCGCTCTTGAGCTACCGGCGCGGCGCGGCGGCGCGGTTCGAGATTTGGGTCAAGCAACTCGTCAAGCGCGCGACGCACTGGTTCACTTGGGAGCAGGTCAACTTCAACGCGGCCGTCCACCACACGCTCGGCGACGTGCGCGCCGTGCTCGCCGCGCAGGAGCAGGCGCTGGCCGCACATGGCAAGACGTTGGCGCGCGTGCAGGACGAAATCCTCACGGCGCTGCGCGCGGAGGCGGAGGCCGACCGCGCGCGCGTCGCCGAGCTACAGTCGCGACTCGCAGAGGCCCAAGCGCGTTTCGAGTCGGGCGGCGCGCAACTGCGGCAGGCTTTCGCCACGGGGCTCGAACGACTGTCCGAGTCGCAGCGCGCTTCAATCGCCGCGCTGCGCGAAGAGTTGGGCACGCGAGCCGAGTCGTTGCACGCGGAGACGAACGCACGCACCGCCGAACTGCACGCGGAGATGCGCGAACGTGTGGACGGCCTGCTCGAAGAGCAGCGCGTCTGCTTCAAACAACTCTCGCTCGAAGCGGGCGAGGCCGCCGTCACACACGACCGCGCCCGCCGACAGTTGGAGGCACGCCTCGAAGCATTGGAGGGAAAGAAGTAGGCAGTAGACGGATGGCAGTAAGCAATTGCTCCGCGTGTCGAAGGTTGAAAGAATTAAGTCGAAGCTGCAACAGCGGGGCTCTTAACTGCCATCTGCCTACTGTCTACTGTCCACTGTCTACTCGATATGTCCGACGAACTTTATCGACGCGCGGGGGTCGAAGACCTCTCGGAGTTCTACCGGACGAAGTTCGTGTCGGACGAGGTGCTCGACGCGCGCTACTTCCGCGCGCTCGACCGCTTCGACATGCGTTTCGCGCGGACGATGTGGGTCTACGACAACGTGCGCGCGGGCTCGACGGTGCTCGACCTCGGCTGCGGCGCGGGGATGCTCGCGCTGCTCAAGCGCAAGAATGTTACGCTCACGGGCGTTGACCTCTCCGAAGAGTGCGCGCTCGCCTCTCGTCGCAACGGCTATGACCTGACCTGCGCGGCCGAACTCACGCACCTCCCCTTCAACGATAACTCGTTCGACTACGTCGTCAGCCTCGACGTGCTCGGCCACGTCGAGTTCAAAGACAAGGACGCGGTGCTCACCGAGGTCGCGCGCGTGCTGCGCCCCGAAGGCGTGACGCTGCACGGCATCGAGTGCACCGACCGGCGCGCGCAGAAGTCTTACGAGGAGATGTCGGAGGAGGAGCTACGCCGCTTCGTCTCGGTGGACGGCCACGTCGGGCTCGAAGAGGAGCAGGAGCACGCCGCGCGCTTCGAACGCTTCTTCGCGCACATCGCTTGGGAGCCGCGCTACGCGCTCTGCCTGTCGAGCGAAGAGTTCGTCAAGCAGCGCGAAGAGTACGGTCTGCCGTTCGAGACAGACTTTGTCGAGTACCTGCGCGGCCTCTCGCACTCGGAACGCCGTGCCTTCGACATGGCGATGGGCTACGTCTTCAACAAAATCTCAGACTTGCACGTCCGACTCCCTAAGAGCGGCCTCTACGTTCTGCTCAAGGCGTCTCAAACCCCTCTCGGCCCCTTCTACAACGAGCACCGCGAACGCGCCGGCCTCTTAAACGACTCCGTCAACAAAGCCTTTTCAGTCGAACCGACGCGCGCACACTGTCTCGACCGTGCCGCAGACTTCGACGACGGCTGGTACGAGCCCAACATGCTCCCGCCCGTCGCGCGCTGGATGAAGGCGCGAGGCCGCGTAAGCTTCCGCGCGCACGCTCTTAAAGCACTTCGGCTCGACATCACTTCCCACATGCCCGACCTGCCCACACGCCCGCTCGGCCTAGAACTCTTCTTGAACGGCCGCAGCTTCGGTGCCCTCTCCCTCCTCCGTCACGGCTGGCTCGAACTGATCTTCGAAGTGCCCGACGAACTCTCCTCCGTCACCGACTTCGAACTCGAACTCCGCGCCGACCGCACTTGGCAGCCACGCCCCGGCGACGCGGAGAACCGCGACGACCGCGAACTCTCCATCGCCGTCTGCAACCTCGAAGCTCTTACTGAAGCGGGAAATAATTAAAGGAACGGGCGCGGACTTTCTTGAAGCGGACGTGAAAACTCTTTGTGTGCAAAGAAAAGTTTATAGTTTGGGCACAAAGGATTAGTGTGCAGCTCCAACAGTTTCTTGTGTGACCGCACATATCTCTTGTGTATGCTCACATAAGAGGTAAGTGCGTGCACATATCTCTTATGTGCATGCACTTACCTCTTATGTGCGTGCACTTACTACTTATGTGCGCGCACTTACCTCTTATGTGTGTGCACTTACCTCTTATGTGCACGCACTTGCTTTTGTGTGCGCGTACAAGTCTATTGTACGAGCGTGAATATTGATTGTGTGAGTGTGAAAGTTAATAGGCCGGGAGCGAAAGAAGACCCGTCATCCTGCTCACACTTTCAATCCCTGGCCGCCTTGAAGTCAGCGTGAGATGTACCGCCGAGGCGTGCTTCGAGGGCGTCGCGTAGGCTGCGGAAGTGTTCTTCGGGGACGGAGGCGATGGAGCGTTGGAGGCGTGTGACGACGGGTTGAAGTTCGCGCTCTTCGTCGGGCTCGACGCTTTCGATGGCTTCGGCGACGCGTTCGGGGCGGGGCGGTTGGCGGCGGAGGCTGCGGGAGAGAAGCGCAGCCGCGGAGCGCAGCACGCCCTTCGAT
>JBJMGQ010000367.1:0-11957 GCA_045807845.1 Pyrinomonadaceae bacterium
CATTTCTGACAGTTACTAACCGTCAAACTAGGCGCGAACATCGGCTTGCACGAGGGTCACCAATGTCGCAAAGACCGACGCGTGAGCCAGCGCGTTCATAGCCATTCGGTTCTTTGACCAAGAGCAACAGCAATAAAGAGGAGCACACTCATGAGAAACAACAGGCACAGACTTCTGAGACTGGCGGCGCTCGCCTTCGTCCTCGTGCTGGCCGGCGCGGCGCTGGTCTTCGGCCAGGACACGCCGGAGACGAACCGGATTCCGAACGGCCAGACGTTGAAGAAATTCAGGGGCGTCGTCCTCAAGCGCGACTCCGACTGGTTCACCATGGCCCCGACGACGGGCGGCCCGCCGACGGTCGTGCTCATGAACTCTTCGACCGAGGTCAAGAGCCACAAGAAGGGAGCCTTCCGCGGCTCGAAGCAGTACGAGGCGAGCTACATCCTGCGCGGCCTCCGGCTGGAGGTGGACGGCGCGGGCAACGCCGAAGGACAACTGGTCGCCGACAAGATACGCTTCGATGAGCAGGACTTGAGAACCGCGCAGGCGCTCAGGACGACGCTCGATCCGGTCGAGGCCGAGATGAGGGACAAACTGAAGCAGCAGCAGGCCGAGCAGGAGCGTCTCGCCGGACAACTCGAAGAGACGAACGCCGTCGTCGAAGCCAACAGGGCGGAAGCCAAGGCGGAAGCGGCGCGGGCGCAGGCCGCCGCCGAGAAGGCACAATACACCGCCGACTACGCGAACAACCGCATCAATGGGCTCGACGACTTCGACCCCATCAAGACCGTCACCGTTAACTTCGTGACGGGCCGCGCCACCGTCGGGCCGCAGGCCAAAAAGACGATTGATAACGCTGCCGCGTGGGTGAGGACGCAGAACAGGAACGGCTGGGTCGTGGCGGTCATCGGGTACGCGGACTCGTCCGGCAACACCGCCCGCAACCGCGACCTGAGCGCGCGGCGCGCGCAGGCCGTCATCTACTACCTTGTGACCAAACACAAGCTGCCGACGCATCGCCTGGTGCAGCCCTTCGGCTACGGCCAGTTGGAGCCGGCGGCAGACAACAGGACGCGCGCCGGCCGTGCGAAGAATCGCCGGGTCGAGATCAGGCTGATGGCCAATAAGGGCATTGCCGCCGGCCAGTCTGGCGGACGGTAGCCGACACGCTCGCCGCGGATGGTAAGGTGAGGTGCAGGCGCTCGCTATGAGTTACGTCGAGTTCACCTAAAGATGAGGGGGCGGAGCCATGTCAAGACTCGGGCTCATCAAGTGCGCCGTCGTCGCGGGCTGGTGCTCGCGGGGTTTCTGCTCGCCGTGCCCGGTTCGCTCTCGAAGGCGGACGCGCCGCGTGACGATCTGACGCAGACCGGCGCCTCTCCCTCCGAATCGGATGATTACGTCGGCGGCGACACGTGCGCGGCCTGCCACGAGGTGAAGGCCAAGAGCTTCTCGCAGACCACACATTCGCGACTCGAAAAGGCCGGTTGGAAGGACAGGGTCACCGGCTGCGAGTCCTGTCACGGGCCGGGCAAGGCCCACGTCGAGGACGGCGGAGACAAGACTAAAATCAGAACCTTTGAAAAGGCGACGGCCAAGCAGATTTCGGACACCTGCCTCGCCTGCCACACAGGGGAGCGCGTCGTGCGCGCACGGGCAGGAGCGTATACTTTCGCCCGCCGAGCAGCGGGCGCGTGCTCTCGTCCGACAGCGCGGCGCCGCACTGCCACCCGTCCATGGCCAGGACGTTCGCCCGGCAACCGGCACGGTTCAGGTGGGGAAGTAAGACCTCCTCGTAGGGAAGCGCCGCCAGTTGATGGTCTGTGTTGAGCAGGCGGTCAAAGAGGCCGGGGTCAGCGATTTCCACTTCCACGACCTCCGGCACACCTTCGCTACGAGGCTCAGGGCGGCGAACGTACACGAGTACGACATCGCCGACCTGCTGGGCCACTCAACCACGTCGGGCGAGACCAGAAATACCAAGGTCACGCGCGGCTACGCGCACGGTGTCCCGCAAGGGCTGAGGGACGCCGTGAACAGCCTGGAAGAAGGAAAGCGGCTGATTTCAGCTACGCCAACTTTACGCCGGACGGCGCGGGGCGCGTGAGGCAAGGGAAAAGGGTCAGTCTCGCAAGTGACTGGCCCTAAAAAAGATGTGGCGGAGAGGGTGGGATTCGAACCCACGGTGGCCTTTCGACCACTCCGGTTTTCGAGACCGGTGCACTAAACCACTATGCGACCTCTCCGCAAGGGGAAACGATGAAGTGTGAACGATGAACGATGAACTGAAGACTTGTTGTATTGAGTTCATCATTCAGCGTTCATAGTTCATCCTTCCCGTCTTCTCTCCCGGAAGAACTCCTGCATGAGCGCGCGGCAGTCCGCTTCGAGGACGCCGGCCGAGAGTTCCATCCGGTGGTTCAAAGAGCTTGCGTCGCAGACGCGGAAGACCGACTCGACCGCGCCGGCTCGCTCGTCGCGCGCGCCGTAGACGAGCCGCGCGACCCTCGCCTGCACGAGCGCCCCGGCGCACATCGCGCACGGCTCGACGGTCGAATAGACGACCGCGCCCGTCAGACGGTAGTTGCCAACTTGCCTCGCCGCCTCGCGCAGCGCCAGCACCTCCGCGTGCGCCGTCGGGTCACAGTCCGTGCGCGTCCGGTTGCCCACGACCGCGAGCAGCGTAGAGCCGTCCGCGGCCACGACGCAGGCGCCGACCGGCACCTCGCCGGCTCGCGCGGCCTCAGTCGCCGCACGCAGCGCCTCGCGCATCCAGCGCTCGTCGGCGGCTGCGGCGGCCGGCTCAAAATCCTCTCGCGCCTGCATGGTCAAACAAAGACGCTTTCAAGAAGCGGCGAACAAAAAACGAATATAGGGGGAGCCTTCGCGGCCTGTCAAGCAGACCCGTTTTAGATGCCGCGTGACGCGCCGGAGCCCGTCTCGCCTTTTTTGTTCAAGGTGCGGCGGCGCGTGCTATCATCGAACGCAGTCGAGCGAAGCGGCCTCCTCCCCCTGCCGCTCCGGCAGGCTTTTCCAGTTAGAAGCAGAGCGGAAGATGAAGACAGACCTCCGTCCCAGAACGAGCGAGCAACCGGCACCACAGAAGACAGTCCAGTCCACGCGCGCGTCCACCACGGACGCGCCCGAGACGGCTCCCATCCACCAGACCATCACGCCCGAGCAGGCGCTACACGCGACACAACTCCCGCGCGCCGCCGCTGCCTCGGCACCGCAGCGTAAGCCGACGCCCGCCGAGTTCAACACGGCGATGGTGCACTTGTACCGTGGCGAGGTGACGCGCGCCAACACCTGGCGTAACCGGCTCGACACGACGACCAACTGGGCCGTCATCACGACCGGCGCGACGCTCTCGTTCGCCTTCTCGTTGCCGACCAACCCGCACTTCGTCATCCTCATCAACACGGCGCTCGTCGGCTTCTTCCTCTTCATGGAGGCGCGGCGCTATCGCTACTACGAAATCTGGTCGGGGCGCGTGCGGGTGATGGAGACCGGCTTCTTCATGAAGATGCTCTCGCCCGACACGGCCGGCGACGACACGTGGGCGCAGTTGCTCGTCGCAGACCTCCAAGAGCCGCGCTTCAACGTCAGCGAGGCCGAGGCGCTCGGGCGCCGCCTGCGTCGCAACTACCTCTGGATGTTCATGCTGCTGGCGGCGTCTTGGAACCTGAAGGTCTACATGCACCCGTACACTTCGCCCGACTTCGCGGACTTCCTCCGCAAGGCCGACATCGGCGTCGTACCGGGCGAGGTCGTCTTCATGGTCGGCGTCTTCTTCAACGTCGGCCTGCTCCTCTTCGCCTTCTTCACGATGCGCCTGCGCGAGGCCACGGGCGAGGTGCTGACCGAGCGCGACTTCCATCCCTTCCAACGCGTGGGCGAGTGGACGCGCGCCGCCGCCGACAAGCGCCGCACCGCCACCGTCCGCCGCGCCAAGCGCGCACGCGAGCGCACGCGCTCGACGACGCCGCGCCCCACCGGCTCGACCACGGGCGAGTGGCGCCGCTCCGACATCCACCGCTCCCAACCGCCCGAAGACACCCACCGCACGCAGTTCCCGAACCGGGACACGGTGATTAAGTGAGCGGGCAGAAGGCAGATGGCAGTAGGCAGTTGAAAACCCCTTATTTCAAGAAAGTCGGGTTAATTTAAAACGCTGCTGTTGAGGACTTCGGGTTAACCCTTCAACACACTCGACGCGAAGCGACTGCCTACTGCCATCTGCCATCTGCCTACTGTTTCCTATGCAACTCGACGGACAACAGTTAACTCTTAAAGAGGTCGCGCGGGTGGCGCGGGGCGAGGAGCCCGTGGGGCTCGCCGCGGCGGCGCGCGTGCGGATGGAGGCGGCGCGGGCGACGGTCGAGCGCATCGTGGCGGAGTCGCGCGTCGTCTACGGCGTCAACACGGGATTCGGGAAGCTGTCGGACGTGACGGTGCCCGCCGACGAGCTGCGCGAGTTGCAGCTCAACCTCGTGCGCAGCCACGCGTGCGGTCTGGGCGCTCCGCTCTCGACGGAAGAGACGCGCGCGATGATCCTGTTGCGCGCCAACGTGCTCGCGAAGGGTTTTAGTGGGGCGCGACCCGTCGTCGCCGAGACGCTGCTCCTGTTGCTTGAGCGCGGCGTGCATCCGGTCATACCGGAGCTGGGCTCGGTCGGGGCGAGCGGAGACCTCGCGCCGCTCGCGCACCTCGCGCTCTGCTGCGCGGGCGAGGGCGAAGCCGTCTATCAAGGTGAGCGGATGCAGGGCGGCGAAGCGTTGAAGCGCGCCGGGATTGAACCTCTGCAACTCGAAGCCAAGGAAGGGCTCGCGCTCTTGAACGGGACGCAGGCGTTGACGGCCGTCGGCGCGCTCGCGCTCGAACGCGCGGAGCGCCTCGCCCGCACGGCCGACGTGTCGGGCGCGATGTCGCTCGAAGCTCTGAAGGGCACGCCCGCCGCCTTCGACGAGCGCATACATCTCGCGCGCCCGCACAAGGGTCAGGTCGAGTCGGCCGCGCACCTGCGCGAGCTGATGGCCGAGAGCGAGATACGCGCCTCGCACCTCGAAGGCGACCCGCGCGTGCAGGACGCATACTCTCTGCGCTGCATGCCGCAGGTGCACGGCGCCGCGCGCGACGCGTTCGCACACGCCCGCGCGGCGGTCGAGGTCGAGACCGGCGGCGCCACCGACAACCCGCTCGTCTTCGCAGAGACGGACGAGGTCATCTCCGGCGGCAACTTCCACGGCGCGCCGCTCGCCATCGCCTTCGACTACTGCGCGATTGCGCTCGTGCATCTCGGCAACATCGTCGAGCGGCGCATCGACCGGCTCGTCAACCCCGACAAGAACGAGGGGCTGCCCGCCTTCCTGACGGCGCGCGCGGGCGTCGAGTCGGGCTACATGGTGCCGCAGATCGTCGCCGTCGCGCTGCTCAACGAGTGCAAGGTGCTGGCGCATCCCGCGAGCACAGACAACCTGCCGACCGACGGCGGCAAAGAGGATCACGTCTCGATGGGCATGACGGCCGCGCTCAAGCTGCGACGCATCCTTGAGAACGTCGAGCGCGTCGTCTCGATTGAACTACTCGCCGCCGCCGAGGGGCTCGAACACCGCGCGCCGCTCAAGCCCGGCCGCGGCGCGCGCGCGGCCTACGAACGCGTCCGCGCCCACGCCGCACGCCTCACACGCGACCGCCCGCTCGGCGACGACATCGAAAGAATCGCGCACTCGCTCCGCCGCGGCGAGTTCGACATCTGACCCGCCGCGGCACGGCGGCCGCCCGAGCCGAGACGAGATGAGCCTCTCCCCAGAACAGACATCCGTTCAGGTGAAGTTTGCCGGCGAGGTCGCGGGCGACCCGGCGCTCTACTTCAGGCTCTACCGTGAGAAGTTCGGCAAGATACTCGACACCGACAACGCGCGCGAGCTGTCGGAAGACTATGCGCGTTCGCCGGCAGACCGCGCACGCTTCGGCGGCGCCGTCCACGAGGTCGCCGGGACGCTGGTCTGGCAACTCTTCCTCGACACGCTCGCCGCGGGGCGCGCGACCGGCCCGACCCGCGTTATAATCACGGGCGGCGGCGCGGGCTCCGGCAAGACCTCGATGGTGACGGGGCTGGCGAGAAACGCCTTCGACTCCGCACAGATCATCTACGACACCACGCTCGCCGACCTCCCTTCGGCCGTCGAGAAGGTCAAGGCGGCGCGTGCCGCCGGCAACGTGGTCACGTTGATTTACGTCCACCGTCCCATCGAGTTGGCGGCGCGCGGGGTAATCGAGCGCGCCGTCGAGAGCGGGCGCTGCGTTCCCCTGCGCGTCGTGGCCGACAACCACTTCGACGCGCAGCGAACGATGCTCCAACTCGCGCGCCGTTACGAGGGCAGCCGCCGCGTCGAGATTCAGGTCATAGACAACGGCGGCGACCTGACGCAGGCGAGGTTCGTCGGGCTGGACTTTTTGGTGAGAAGGTTTTACAAAAAGAGGGAGGCCGTCAGGCGCAGGGCCCTGCGCGCCGCGCGCGCTGCCCTCCGCGACCTGCGACGGCAGGGACAAGCGATTCCCGAGTACGTCTATGAAGCGATCCTCGAAGAGTGAAACGAAGAAGGCGGCGGAAGAGCCGAGCGACACTGCGAAGCTGGCGCTGCTCAGCCTCAACCAGCACATCCTCCAGAAGGCGCTGGCGGCCGAGAGCGACCCCGCGCGCAGGGAGCGCTACGCGGCCGAGGCCGCGAAGGTGGACGAGGAGATCGAGTCCGTCAAGCGCACGGCCTCGGCCACGCCCCCGACCATCAGCGCAAGATCAGTCATCCGCGGCGTGTTTGTAAGCGCGAGCATCTCGAAGAGTGTCGAGGCGGCGGAGAGACTCCGCAGGAAAAAGTGGCCGGGCGCGCGCGACGGCCGCCTCCCCAAATTGAAGTGGAGGGAGGACGAGGCGGAGTCCGCGCGGAGAGTGATTCGGACTGGGGCAACCGAGGTCATGCGCCGCCGCGCCACCATCAAGACTTGGTCGCGCCGCTCGACCATCACGCCCGACTTCGTCGGCCAGACCTTCGCCGTCCATAACGGCAAGCGCCACATCCCCGTCTACGTGACGGAGAACATGGTCGGCCACAAGCTCGGCGAGTTCGCCCCGACGCGGGGCGGAAAGCGCCGCGAGGAGACAAAAGCAAGTAAGGTGAAGGCGCGCGGCGGGCGCTGACAGCGCGTTCGGCACGCAACGGCCAAGCTTAAAAAGAGAGGACGGGAAGAGGCTCGGCAGCACTCTTCCCGTCCTCTCTTTTTCGGCGGCAGGCGGCCGTGGCCGCACGCCGCGCGTGAGCTTCGCTAAGCCTTCTTCTTCGGCTGCGCCTTCGGCTGCGGTGCGCCGCCGGTGTCGAGATTGACGGGGGCGGGATAGCCTTTGCCGCGCAGCGCCGCGATGTCGATGACGACCTCTTTCTGCCCCTTGATGGTGTAGGTGATGCGGTCGCTCTTCTCCTTCTCCTTACCCTTGGCGGCGGGTGTCGGCGTGGGGCTCGCGTCGCCGGCCGGGTTGCCCTGCGCGTCGCGCGCCATCGCCTGAAGCGCCTGCGTGACCTGCGCGCGCTCCTGCTCGCTCAAGTCTTCCAGCTTCACGCCGAACGCTTCGAGCACGCGCCGCAGATTCTCCTCCGTGTTCGTGCCCTTGTCGTACACGTCGCGGTAGATGTGGAGCTTGCCGTCTTCAACCACGATGGTCTCGTAACGCAGCTCGACGGGGACGGGCGTCGAGAGCTTGACCTGCTTGGTCTCCTCGCGGCTCTTGGCGTGCGCGGCCACGTCCTCGGGCGTGAGCTGCGCGCCGCCCAACCCCGCGAGCACGACCGAGAAGTCCTGCACCTGCGGGCTGGTCAGACCGACGCAGCCGTGCGAGGCGAAGCCGCCGAGCTTGGCGGGCGCCTTGCCGCCGTGGATGAGCGACGGCAGGCCGATGGGAATCTTGACGGGGCCGAGCGGGTTATCCTTGCTCCCGGCCTCGACCTTCTTCCCGGGCTCGAACTTCCCCTTGACCCAAGGCTCGTCGGGCGGCGTCCACGTCGGGTTGAAGATGATCGTGTCGGCCTTCCTCAACCCTTGCGGCAGAGGAAACTCCGGGTAGCCGATGCCGATCTTATAAGTCTTGACGAGCTTGCCGCTCTGAAACACGTCCATGCGGTAGGCGGGCGCGTTGACGACGATGCGCGTGTCCGAAGGCACCGAGTTCGGCTTGGCGTCGGCCACCTCCCCGGCGCCGCCCGCCCAGCGCTCGCTGACGAAGGAGTTGAAGGCGGCGGCCTTCTCTTCGCCGATGACCGAACGAATCTTCTCTGAGGCGCGCTTCGTCGCCGCGGTCGTAGTCGTGGACTGCGCGCCCCCCTCGTCGAGGTTCGCGCGTTCTTCAGACGCTACCTTACGCAAGCTCTCGACCTGCTCGTCCGTCAGTTGCAGTTTCGACTTCAGCTCGCCCGCGAAAGCCTCGTCGGCGAACATCGCGTCGAGCACGGGCAGCGTCACCGGCAGGCTGGCCGCCGTTGCCGTTGGCGCTGCGTTCGCGGCCGGGGTGGCCGTGGCCGCAGGCGAAGCCGAGGTCACGGGCGCCACAGGCGTGGCCGTGTTCGTCGGCCCGCTCGTCGTGCAGCCCGAGGCCGCCAATAACAACGCCGCGACGAGCGCCAGCGGCGACTTCCAAGTCATCTTCAACACTTCAATACTCATTTACTTTTAAGACTCCTCGAACCGAAACTTCCACACGCCCTTCAATGAAGAGAGTACAGGCGCAGACACATCCCCGACATCGTGGCAACTCCCGTTCCCGCACGCGGCTTGCCACGCTTTCCCCGAAAAACCGCACGCGCCGGCACAGGCGCGCACCGTTTACGAACGCCCATCGTACAGAAAAGCTCTGCCGTTTATTTCGTCTTACTGCGCGCCGCGCAGGAGCGGATAGGGGTTGATGTTCTCGCCCGTATAGAAGTGCTTGGGGTCTGCGACGCGGTAGAGCTGGAAGTGGAGGTGTGTGTTGCCGGGGGCGGCGTTGCCCGTGTCGCCGACGTAAGCCAAGGTCTCGCCGCGGCGCGCGACGTGCCCCTCGGCTAAGCCTTCGGCGTAGCGTTCGAGGTGCGCGTAGTAGAGGACGTAGTGCTCGTCGGCGGCGGCGAGTTGATAGAGAGTGATGCCGCCCTTCGCGCTATTGAAGAGCTTGACGACGCGGCCGTCGGTCGCGGCCAGCACGGGCGTGCCGCGCGGCGCGATGATGTCGATGGCATCATGCACGCGCCCCTCGCTGCGCGCGTCCTTGAAGGTGTCCTGCAACTGTCCGGGCGCGACGCCCTCGACCGGTATCAACAGACGCATCGACGCGAGCGCCGACGCCGGCTCACTTAAGAGACCCTGCGCCTGCGGCGACGCGCTCGTCGCTGGACTCGGGCTCTGACTCGGCGAGGCGGCGGGCGTCGCAGTCGGGCTCACAGTCGCGTTCGGCGTCGGGCTCGCAGTCGTTGTCGAACTCGGCGCGGGCGTCGGCTGTCGCTCCACGTCCTGCGAAGGCGTGCGCAGAGGTGTGACGGGTTGCGACCAGTAGTGATAGCTCAAATACCAGACGAGCGCGGCGACCGCCCCGAAGAGTGCGGCCGCGATCAGGAGCACGCGCGTGCGCGGGCCGATTGCCATCGTGTGCCTTCCAATCCGTACGGAGTTCTGCCTTGCGCCGGAAGCTTATTGAAGCGGCGCTGTGCGCGCAAGCGCCGCGGCGCAAGGGGTGGCGCGCGGGCGCGGTTTTCTGCTATTACATTTTCTGCTATTAAGTAGTCCGTCAACCCACACGAGCAGTCAGAGCCGGGGTGTCCCGCCGAGGGGACGGCCGCGGCCGACCCGTCGCAGGAGGAACAAGTCAGTGTCAGACATTTTCGACGAACGCCGAAGGGGCTTGGAGGAGGAGTACTTCCGCCGCCGGGACAAGGAGTCGCTTCAACGCCTGCGCGAAGCGATCAAGGAGGATGCGGGTCAACGCAGCGCCGAGCCCGTCACGATGAACTGCCCGCGCTGCACGGGGCAGCTCCACGCCGAAGTCTACGACGAAGTAGGCATCGACCGCTGCGACACCTGCGGCGGCATCTGGCTCGACGCGGGCGAGCTGGAACAGATCATCAGCGAAGAGAGCGGCTCCGGGCGCTGGTTCCACGCCCTCTGGCCCGGCAGAACGAACGAATGAAAGGGAGCAGTAGGCAGTAGGCAGATGGCAGTAGGCAGCCGCCCCGCGTGAAGTACGTTGGAAGATTAAATCGGAGTTCTAGACAGCGGCGCTCTCAACTGCCTACTGACATCTGCCTACTGCCTACTCTCTTATGAGTCAGCAGAAGATGACGGCGCTTGTCACGGGCGCATCGGGCGGCATCGGCGAGGAGTTGGCGCGCCTGTTCGCGGCCGACGGGCACGACCTCGTTCTAGTCGCGCGCAGCCGCGACAAGCTCGCGCGTCTCGCCGCGGAGCTGAAGGAGAAGCACGCCGTCGCGGCGCGCGTGCTGGCGGCCGACCTCGCGCGCGCGGAAACGCCGCGGGAGATTTTTGAGGAGTTGAGCGCGAATGGTGTGACGATTGACGCGCTCGTCAACAACGCGGGCTTCGGCACCTACGGCCTCTTCGCCGAGACGGATTTGAAGTCGGAGCTTGAGCTGCTCCAAGTCAACGTCGTCGCGCTCACGCACCTCTCGAAGCTCTTTCTGCCGGGGATGATCACGCGGCGGCGCGGCTACTTGATGAACGTCGCCTCGACCGCCGCGTTCCAGCCCGGCCCCCTGATGGCCGTCTACTACGCTTCGAAGGCTTACGTGCTCTCGCTCTCGGAAGCGCTCGCCAACGAGTGCGAGGGCACGAACGTCGTCGTCTCGGCGCTCTGCCCCGGCCCCACCGAGACGGGCTTCGTCGCCGCCGCGAGGATGGAGCAATCGAAACTCTTCGAGCGCGCCGTCATGGACGCGCGCACCGTCGCTCTCGACGGCTACCGCGGCCTCCTCGCAGGCAAGACTATCGTCATCCCCGGCTTGCGCAACAACCTCCTCGCGCGCTCCATCGGCCTCTTCCCCCGCAACCTCGTCACCAAAGTCGTGCGCGGGATTCAGGAGAAGAGAAACAGCTAAAAGGTTATGTCGCAACCGAGAATCGTCCGCGCGCCGCGCGGGGCGCAGTTGAATTGTAAGGGGTGGCATCAGGAGGCGGCGCTGCGTTGCCTCTTGAATAACCTCGACCCGGAGGTGGCCGAGCGCCCGGACGAGCTTGTCGTCTACGGCGGCACGGGTAAGGCCGCGCGCGACTGGCGCTCGTTCGACGGGATAGTGCGCGAGCTGACGACCTTAGAAACGGACGAGACGCTGCTCGTCCAGTCGGGCAAGCCCGTCGCGGTCTTTCGCACGCACGAGTATGCGCCGCGTGTGCTCATCGCAAACTCGAACCTCGTCGGCGCGTGGGCCAACTGGGAGCACTTCCACGAACTCGAACGCAAGGGCCTGATGATGTACGGGCAGATGACCGCGGGCTCTTGGATTTACATCGGCTCGCAGGGCATCGTGCAGGGCACGTTCGAGACCTTCGCCGCGATGGCCGACCGCCACTTCGGCGGAGACCTTTCCGGCAGGCTTATCCTCTCGGGCGGCATGGGCGGCATGGGCGGCGCGCAGCCTCTGGCGGCGACGTTGAACGGCGCCGTCTTCCTCGGCGTCGAGGTCGAGCGCGAGCGCATCGAGAAGAGAATCCGCACAGGCTATTGCGACCGCCTCGCGCTCGACTTGAACGAAGCGCTACGCATCTGCGAGGACGCGGTCGAACAGAAGCGCGCCGTCTCGGTCGGCCTCGTCGGCAACTGCGCCGAAGTCCTGCCGGAGCTTGTGAGGCGCGGCGTGAAGGTTGACGCCGTCACAGACCAGACGAGCGCGCACGATCCCTTGAACGGCTACGTGCCCGCA
>JBJMGQ010000368.1:0-7601 GCA_045807845.1 Pyrinomonadaceae bacterium
ATGGAGATGGCCGGGTCTGTGACCGGCATGTACATCAGGTCGCCCTCATTCAAGGGCGGCATGAACTCGCTGCCGATGCGCGTCGAGATGAAGAGCGCGCCCGCGAAGAGCAGCGCCGCGAGCGAGACCGTCAAGACGCGATGACGCACGGCCGTCAGCAGCAGCGGCCGATAGACCGCGCGCAGGAGACGCATGATGGGGTTCCACTCCTCCGGATGCAGTTTGCCGCCGAGGAAGTATGTGCAGAGCACAGGCACGAGCGTCACCGCCATGAAGGCCGCGCCGAACATAGCGAACGTCTTGGTGAAGGCCAGTGGATGGAAGAGCTTTCCCTCCTGCCCCGTCAACGCGAAGACCGGCATGAAGGCCAGCACGATAATCGCCATCGAAGCGAAGATGGGGAACCCGACCACCTTCGTCCCGTCGAGCACCGCCTGCCACACGCGCGCCCTGTCTCTGGTGTCGATGCCCTCCTTCTCAATCGCGCGGTATGCGTTCTCGGTGACGACGATACCGGCGTCCACCAAATCCGAGACGGCGATGGCGATGCCGGCCAGCGACATGATGTTCGACGTGATGCCGAAGTACTTCATGAAGAGGAACGAGAAGAGGACGGCGAGCGGCAGAGGAAGTGTGACGATCAGCACCGAACGAAAGTGCGCGAGAAAGAGGAGGCTCGCGAGCGTGACGAGTATCAACTCCTCTATCAACGCCTCGCGCAGAGTGCCGGACGCGCGGTTGATGAGCTGCGTGCGGTCGTAGAAGGGCACGACGCGCACGCCCTCGGGCAGCCCCGGCTTCAACTCTTCGAGCTTGCGCTTGACCGCTTCGATGACCCCGAGCACGTTGACGCCGTAGCGCGCGACGACCACGCCGCCCACCGCCTCGCGGCCGTCGCGGTCGAGCGCGCCCGTGCGAAAGGCGTTGCCGAGCTTCACTTCGGCCACGTTCTTCACGTAGACCGGCGTGCCGTTCTGCGCGCCGAGCACGATGTTCTCGACATCCGCCGTCGATTCAATCAACCCTATCCCGCGCACCACGGCCCACTGCCCCGCCTGCTCGACGACGTTCCCGCCGACGTTCGTGTTCGAGCGCTCGACCGCCTCGACCACCGTCGAGAGCGGAAGGCCATAGGCGCGCAACTTGTTCGGGTCAACGTCCACCTGATACTGCTGCACGTAGCCGCCGACCGAAGCGACCTCGGCCACACCCGGCACCGAGTTCAACTGGTAGCGCACGAACCAGTCCTGCAACGTCCGCAGGTCGCGCTGAGAATGGCGGTCGCTCTCAAGCGTGTACCAGAAGACTTGGCCCACGCCGGTCGCGTCCGGCCCGAGCGTGGGCGTCACGCCTTCGGGCAGTTGCGCCGCGACGAGGTTGAGGCGTTCGAGCACACGCGTGCGCGCCCAGTACAGCTCCACGTCATCCTCGAAGATGACGTTGACCATCGAGAAGCTGAAGGCCGACGACGCGCGCACGACGCGCACGCCCGCCAAGCCTTGCAGGTTGGTGACGAGCGGGTACGTGACCTGATCCTCGACCTCCTGCGGCGAACGCCCCGGCCAGTCCGTAAAGACGATGACCTGGTTGTCCGACAGGTCGGGTATCGCGTCAATCGGCGTCGCCAAAAGCGCCCAGTACCCCCACGCCGCCAGCGCCAGATAGACGGCGATGACCAGCGCGCGGTGCCGCAGCGAGAGTTCGATGAGCCTGCTTATCATAAGAAGTGATGAGTGATAAGTGATGAGTGATAAGAGGTGATAAGAAGAGAGACTGCCTGTTCCTTCTTATCACTTATCACTCATCACTTATCACTTCATTGAGCTGTCACCGGGAACGAGCCCTTGCTGGTGCCGGCGGGGCCTTCGTAGGCGATTTGCGCCTGCCACTCGCCGCTCATCTGGAAGTTGACCTTGGCGCGGTAGACGCCGGGGGTCGAGGTGGTGGTGAGCGTGGCCGCGTTGTTCATCGCCGCCATCGTGCCCATCGCCGGCATGTAGAAGTTGAGCGCGGCCGAGCCCACGTCCGTCCCCTTGCCCGACGCGTCCTTGAAGGTGACGTTCAACTCCTGTTCGCCGTGGCGGAGCACGCCGTCCGAGTTGGCGAGCGTGACCGTCAACGTGCCGACCTTGCCGCTCTTAATCTCCTTGTCGCCCGCGCCGCACGCCGCGAGCGCGATGAGCAGACCGAGCGCGCCGATAGCCGCAAACATCCTTTTCACTTCAGACATCCTCCGTTAACAGATTTACCTGCGAGCGCGGGCGCGCTGTCTGCGCTCAACAGGCGCACGGCCGCGCTCTTAACGCCGCTCTCTTCTTTTTGAAATGAGATAGAGACCGCGTGCGGACACACTGCGGCCTTATGAATTGTCTAGATCAGAAATGAGGCGTGGCGTATGTACGCGGGCGGTGAGTGCGTGGGGCTGAAGACGGGCGCGTGGGCGCGCGCGTGCAAGGGCTCGTAAGCAGGCGCCGCCGCTGAGACGGCAGGGCGCGGGTCGCTCGCGGAGCCGGGCGCGGGCTGTGCGTTGTAACTCGTCCCGGCCGGCGCGGGCTGCGGGAGGTTGGTGATGCAGCAGGGTTGCACCGGCACGAGGCGCGCCGCGTCCGCAGCCGTGCGCGCCCTCTTGCAGCAGTCGTGCATGCGGCTCAGAGGGCACGCGTTGGCGCGCATCCCGCGCGGCGCGGCGACGCCTGCCGCCGCCGACGCGCAGACGAGCGTCGCCGCCAGCAGCAGCCTCGCCAACACGCCTTTGAAATCTTTCAGCCTCACTCGGGAAGAGAGTAACCCCGCCGCCTCTTCAGGGCAAGCCCTTAAAATTTGTCGAGCAGGATGAGGACGCCGATGACGATGAAGCCGAGGGCGGCGACGCGCCTGATCCATTCGAGCGGCAGATAGTGGCCGAGCGTGCCGCCGACGGCGACCCCGAGCGCCGAGACGCACACGAGCGCCAGCGCCGCCGAGACGAAGACCGTCAACGGCTTCTTCGTCTCGGCGGCCATCGTCATCGCCGCCAACTGCGTCTTGTCGCCCATCTCGGCCAGAAAGATCGTCGCGAACGTCGTCGTAAAAACTCGCCAGTCCATACACACTCTCCGTCTGATGAATTTGCACTAGCATAAATCAGAAGGCAGTTTAACCACAGAGATAAAAGACACGGCTGGTTGAGAGATGAAGTCAACCAGCCGTGCCTCTGTGTCTGCGGTCGTTAAAGCCCGAAGGTCTACTGCATGTTCAACTGAAGGATGGTCGAGACGCCGCGCGCGAGCTCGGCGCGGGTGAGGGGCCCCGAGGGGTTGAACTGCGTCGTGGAGCTGATGAGCCCGTTCGTCACCGCGACCTGCACGTAGCCGCGCAGCTCGTAAGGGATCGACGCCGCGTCCGTGTAGGAGAGAGATGCGCCCGCCTTCGACTCGGCCTCCGCACGCAGCCCCGCGGCGCGCACGAGCACGACAACCGCCGTGAGCCGCGTCACGCGTTCGTCGGGACGGAACGCGCCGCCGCGCGCGGCGTCCGGAAAGAGCGCCTGCGCGCCTTCGGCGAAGTTCATCGTCGTCGTGTCCTGCACGTCCACGAAGGACGGCGTGTTCGGAACGTACTGCGGGATGCGCGCGCCCGCGATCATCGCCTCGGCCAGCTCTGCGCGCGAGACGTTCGCCCCGGGACGAAAGAGCCCGTCGGCGTCCGGCCACATCGCCAGCGCCGCGACCGCGCGACGGATGTTGTCAATCGTGAAGGCGTCGAGCCCCGCGAGGTCGGCCATCGGCGCGTACTCGGCGTGTGCCGTCTCGAAGACGCCCTCGAACGGCTGCGGCGTCGCCAAGGCCGCGAGCGTGTGCGTCACGCGCGCGCGCCAGGTGCCGCGCGCCGGCTGAGAGATGAGCGTCCGCTCGTGCCTGCCGGTCAGGCCGGGCAGGTTCAGATAGTTCGACTGTCCCGCAATCTGCCCCCAAGGGTCGAGCGTGATGAGCCCGAGGTCGTTCGTCGTCATCAAAGGCCCCCACGCCACGTCGGTCGAAGCGAAGACGGCATCGGCCGGCACGCTCAGACTCGCCTCGACGGCGCCGCCCGGGTTGACCGTGCCGTTGAAGACCTGCGTCGGGTCTTTGACGAAGCGCACCTGCCCTCGATTCAGCACCGCGCGGAAGAGCCCGATCTGCCGCCCGGGGAAGGCCGACTGAAGCGCGGCGGCGTGCGTGTTCAAAGCGCCCGCGCCGACCTCGTGTTGATAGTAGGGCGGGAGCGGCGTCGCCGTGCGCTGAAGTATGTCGCGCACGCGCGCGGGTGTGAGCGTCGGGTCGGCGTCGAGCAGCAGGGCGATGGTGCCCGCGACTGCGGGCGCGCTGAACGAAGTGCCGGAGGCCGTCGTGTAGTACGGAAGCTCGGTCACGGAAAGCCCCTGCGCGTCGGACGGCAATCCGTTCGTCCCCGTCAGGTTCGTCCCCGAGGCGCGCAAAGAGACGATGTTCGTGCCCGGCGCCACAAGGGTCGGGCGGAAGACGCGGCTGCCGAAGTCGCCGCGCGCCGAGTAGGTGGCGAGGCGCCCGCGCTCGTCGAGCGCGCCGACCGAGATGACCCACGGCGCCGCCGCGTAAGGGTTGAGCGTGTGCATCCCCGGCCCCGCGTTGCCGGCCGAGAAGACGACGTTGACGCCGCGCTCGTAGAGCATCCGCGTGGCGACGTTGACGGGGTCGTTCTCGTTGTAGGTGGTGTTGGCCGAGAAGCTACAGTTGACGACGCGGATGTTCAGTTCGGGATGCGAAAGGATGTAGTCGAAGCCCGCGAGCACGTTGAAGAGCGAGTAGTCGCCGGCCGAGAGCCCGACGAGCTTCGCCTTCGGCGCGTAGCCCGCGTACTTGCCGCCGGAGCTTGAGCCCGTGCCCGCGACGATGCCGCCGACGAAGGTGCCGTGGCCGCTCAACTGGTCTGTGTCGGGCAGCTTCTCGACGTTCGCGGGCGGAAGAAAATCGACGAGGTTCGCGCCCTGCAAGTCCGCGAGCTTGACGTTGCGCAGCACGTTCTTCGAGATGTCGGGGTGCGTCGAGTCGAGCCCTGTGTCGAGCACGGCGACGACGACGCCGTTGCCCTGAAGCGTGCCCACGCCGCGGAAGCGCTGGAGGTCGTTGTCCTGACGCATGCGCAGAAGACCCGTCTGCGTGCGGCTGTTGTCGGCGTTCCACTGAAGCGTGCGGTCGTCTGTGACGTGGCGCACGGCGGGGAGCTTGGTGATCTCGAATATCTGCGCCTTCGATGCCGTGATGACGACGGCGGGCAGAGTCTGGAAGCGCGTGCCGCCACGGACGCCGAGCGACTTGAGAGTGGCGATGTCGGAATCCGTGACCGGGTGGTGATAGATGACGGCCGCGTTGACGTTGCTGTCGTCCGTCAACCTGTCGAGCTTCTTCGCCAATTCCGGGTCGAAGCTCATCAGCCCCACGTCACCCACGGGGCTCTGTGCGGCGAGCGCGGCGAGCGCGTCCGCACCCGTCATCGACAATCCAGAGACGCCCCACATCCGGACGTTGTCCGCGCCCGTCATCGACAGACCGTCCGCACCGGTCATCGACAGACCGTTCACCGGCGCGTAGAAGATCGTCCCGTCCATCCGCGTGGCGACGACCTGCGCCGCGGAATCGACGCGCACCAACTGCGCGTTCACTATCGTCATGCCGTCGGCGCCGGTCATGCTCAAGCCGTCGGCGCCCGTCATGCTCAAGCCGTCGGCGCCGGTCATCGACAGACCATCCGCGCCGGTCATGCTCAAGCCCTGCGGCTGACGGATGGTCACGGCGGCGACCTGCCAAGTCGTGCCGTCGGCGCCGGTCATCGAAAGCCCGTCGGCCCCCGTCATCGAGAGCCCGTCGGCCCCCGTCATCGAGAGCCCGTCGGCGTGCGTCGCCGCGTAGCTGTTCGCGCCCGTGTAGCTGACGCCATCGACGGTCGCCACCTGATTGCCGTCGGCGCCCGTCATCGACAGGCCCGATGTCCAAGAGGTGTTGTAGATGCCGTTGACTTTGTATGTGAGAGCGTCGGCGCCCGTCATCGAGAGGCCGGAGACGTTGTCGTAGTAGATGCCGTCGGCGCCCGTCATCGAGAGCCCCTGCGTGCCGCGCACGACGATGCCTGCGCTCGCGGGAAGCGAGCACAGGGCGACGGCGAGGGCCAGAGCTATGGCCCGGCGGAGACTCTTACGACTAGGGGTTTGAACCATCTTCGGGGCGTTGGGGCTGACGTTGTTTCCGGCCCGCGACTTCAGGCAAAGCCCGCGTCGGGAGCAGGTGCTTGCGAGGCTTGCGCGCCAAAAACTGACCGTAATTTTGTACATCCTCCTCTTAATTCAATTGTTACGGTTTTCTTCTAATTTACTTTTTCATTCGTTGCCGCACCTTTATTTGCAACGCTCGCGCTACTTGAGCAGCTCTTTGCAGATTCTCTGCGTCTCGGCCGCAGGCTCGACGCCCAGCTCTTTGCGAAGAAGTTTTCGCAGCGTCTCATACTGCTCGCGGACGGCGACGCGGTTGCCCTGCGCGGCGTGCGCGCGCATGAGGTGGCAGTGCACGTCCTCGCGGAAGGGGTCTTCGCGAAGTATCCGCTGCGCGAGTGTGAGCGAGCGCGCCCAGTCCTCCGTCTTCTGCGCGGTCTGCGCGAGTATTTCGAGGATGCGGAGGTACTGCTCGCGGCAGTAGGAGCGCTGCTCCTCGACCCACTCGTCATAAGAGCCCTGCATGAACTCGCCGCGATAGAGCGCGGCCGCCTCCTCGTAAGCCTTGACGAAGCCTTCGGTGTCGCGCGCGCGGCGCGCGGCATCGCCCTCTGCGACGAGCCGGTCGAACACCTCCGTGTCGATGCGATAAGAGAACTCGGGATTGAGTTGATAGTCGCCGTCGCGATAGAGCAGAAAGTTCTGCCTCAACGGCTGGTTACTGTTCAGAGCCTTGCGTATGTGCGAGATGGTCGGATGAAAATTCTTCTCGACCGAGCCGAAGTCCGACTCGCCCCAGAAGGTGTCGATGATCGTGTCCTTCGAGACGCGGCGGTGGCGGCGCGAGGCGATGAAGCAGAGGATGTCGCGCGCGCGGCGCGTGACCCACGCATCGGCGGCGAGCGGGCGCACAGGCTCGCGGAAGATTTCGACCGCGCCGAGCATGTTGACCGTCAGGTCGGCCGCCGGCCCCTGCTGAACGACGACGAGCGCCGGTCGTTCGGCCGTCGCCGCCGCGCGCGCCTCGGCCGCGCGCACCGGGAGTTGTTCGCGCAAATCGGTGGGCAGAAGCTCCGCGGCCTCCGGCGTCGAGAAGACCTGCGGGAACTGCGCGACCGAGCCTTGGAGCCAGTACTCGTAATCGTAGCGCGCGGCGAGGTCGAGCGCGCGTCGGAGATGCCCGAGCACCTCTGCGTCGTGACCGAGAGCGTGCTCGCAGACGGCGAGCAGCAACGCCGCCTGTGCCTCGCTATAGTAGAGCTTCGTCGAGCGGCAGTAGGCGAGCACGTCGCGGAGGTCTGCCGCGGCCTCCGCGTAACGCCCCCCGGCCACGTCCACGCGCGCGCGCGCAAGCAGTGCGCGACGGCTTAACAGCTCGTCACCCGCGCGCCCTTCGATG
>JBJMGQ010000369.1:0-16109 GCA_045807845.1 Pyrinomonadaceae bacterium
ATGAAGGCAGATGGCAGTAGGCAGTTGAAGACATCGCTGTCGAAAACTCTGAATCAACCCATCAACCCTCTTAACGCGGAGTGTACTGCCTACTGCCATCTGCCTACTGCCTACTTCTTTTCATCCCGTGCGCAGCGGAAGCCGAGATTGTCGAGCCCTGTGTCGGGCGTGGCGTGGCTGCGCGCGGCGACGCGGTAGTTGCTGCAAAAGTTCTCTGCGCACATCCAGGAGCCGCCGCGGATGACTCGCTCCTCACCCGCGGACGGCCCCGCGGGGTTCGCGCGCGGTGACGAAGCATAGTAGCGCTCGGCGTACCAGTCGCCGCACCACTCCCACACGTTGCCCGCCACGTCGTAGAGCCCGTAGCCGTTTGCCGCGAAGCTCCCCACCGGCGCGCGGCCACGGAAGCCGTCCTCGCCCGTGTCGCGCGCGGGAAACTCGCCCTGCCACCAGTTCGCCACGGGTCGCCCCCCCGGCCTCAACTCGTCGCCCCAAGCGTAGCGTTTGCCCTCAAGACCACCGCGCGCCGCGTACTCCCACTCGGCCTCCGTCGGCAGACGCTTTCCCGCCCAACGCGCGTACTCGGACGCGTCGCGCCAAGAGACTTGGCAGACCGGCTCGTTCGTTACCGCCTCCGACGCGGGCCCTTCCGGGTGTCGCCAGTCGGCGCCGTCCGCCCTGACCCAGTCGCCCGACTCTCGGTCGAAGACGCCCGACCAGCCGAACCGCTCCGCGTCGGTCTTGTAGCCCGTGGCCTCGACGAAGCGCGCAAACTCCCCGACCGACACCTCGCGCGTGTCCATCCAGAAGGGCGCGACCGTGACTTCGTGCGCAGGCGACTCGTCCGGCATCTCGTCGCCCGAGCCCATGCGGAACGTCCCGCCTTTGATCAGCACCATCCCGTCACGCCCATCGCGCACGCTCGCGCCCGCGCGCGACGACGCAGCGCCCGCCCCCTCCCTCCGGCAACCCTGCGCCGCGAGCAGCGCGAGCGCGCACGACAGCACGAGGAAGAGTCTGCACACTACGCTCGTCAACATCCGTGTAAGCATCAACACTTCACTTCGACGCGTTCGGCGCTGGCAGCGGCCAGTCTTCGGACTCTACGTGCTCGCGTCTCATTATCTCTTCCGCACGCCGGACGAGCGCCGGGTGACGCGCCGACACGTCGCGCGTCTCGCCGAGGTCGGTCTTCAAATCGTAAAGCTCGACGGCGCCGCCCGTTCCCTTCCGCACGGCCTTCCAACTCCCGATGCGCACGGCCTGCGCGAAGCCGCCTTCGTGAAACTCCCAGTAGAGCGATTCGCGTTGCGGCGCGCGGCCACCTTGTAAGAGAGGTAATAGAGAGAGGCCGTCCGTCGCCGATGGCGCACTGACGCCCGCGAGCGCCGCGGCCGTCGGCAGGAGGTCGCAGAGCGTCACAGGGTACGCACTCGTCACGCCCGCGCGCACGCGCCCCGGCCAACGCACGAGAAGCGGGACGCGGATGCCGCCCTCGTAGAGTTCGCGCTTGAGCCCGCGGAAGGGGCCGTTGCTGTCGAAGAGCGTCTGGTCGTAACCGCCCTCGTCCGGCCCTTGCGGCCCGTTGTCGCTCGTGAAGATGACGACCGTCTCACTGTCTATGTCCATCTCCTTCAGGAGCCGGAACAGCTTCCCCACGTCCGCGTCGAGGCGCGTGACCATCGCGGCGTAGTTGCGCTGTTGCGGCGTCCAAGGCTCGCGCGAGTAGGGAGCGTCGGAAGGCACCTCCATGCCGTTGCCGGTCTTGCGCGTCAGCTCGTTGTTGGCGTGCGGCAGCGTGTATGCAAGATAGAGGAAGAAGGGGCGTTCGTCCGCACGCCGTATGAAGCCGAGCGCCTCGCTCGTGAAGAGGTCGTGCGAGTATGTGCGTCGGCCGAGCGTGACGCGCTCGTCACCCCGCCAGAGGTATTCGGGATAGTAGTCGTGCGCGTGATTCTGGTTGAGGTAGCCGTAGAAGTAGTCGAACCCTTGCAGGCCGGGCACGCCCGTCGTCCCCGGCTCGCCCAAGCCCCACTTGCCGACGATGCCTGTGCGGTAGCCCGCGCCCTTCAAAACTTCGGCGACGGTCAAGTCTTCGGGCTTGAGCGAGACGCGCTCGTTGTTGCGATTCATGTTGCCGCGGATGCGCGCGTGCCCCTGATGCAGTCCCGTCATGAAGCTCGCGCGCGACGGCGCGCAGACCGGGCTTGCCGCGTACGCGTCGTCGAAGCGCAAGCCCTCGCGCGCCATGCGGTCGAGGTTGGGCGTGCGTATGAAGCGCTGCCCGTAAGCGCCGAGGTCGCCGCGGCCGAGGTCGTCGGCCACGACGAGCACGATGTTCGGCCTCCGCTGACTCTTCCCACGTCGGCCTTGCGCGCCCGCTCCGCGCGTGAGCGCGGCGCATGTAAGAAGAGTCACACACAAAACGGCCAGACCGAGCCGCCTGCGTGTTCGCCCGTTCACGCTACATCCCATCCGTCGCTTGTCCCTCTCCATAGCCGTGTAGTTTAATGCAGAACAAATCTTTCAGCGTAATCTGGTCGGTAGGCAGTAGGCAGATGACAGTAGGCAGTTGAAAGCACTGCTGTCGAGAATTCCGACTTAATCTTTCAACTATCGTTACGCGGAGCGGCTGCCTACTGCTATCTGCCTACTATTTCGGGAGGCACACGTTGAGACTACGCGCCGCGCTCTGCACACTCGCACTGCTGCTCCAACTGTCCGCGCCCGCGCTCGCCGCGAAGCGCGCGCAGCGACCGGCGCCCAAGAAGAGACTCAACGTGCTCTTCCTCATCGCCGACGACCTGCGCCCCGAGTTGGGCGCGTACGGGCACCCCTTCGTCAAGTCGCCGAACATCGACCGCCTCGCCGCGCGCGGCACGCGCTTCGACCGAGCCTATGCACAGTACCCGCTCTGCAATCCCTCGCGCACGTCTCTGCTCACGGGACACTACCCGACCGAGACGGGCGTGATGGACAACAACAAGTACTTCCGCGCCGAGCATCCCGACTTCGTCACGCTGCCGCAGTACTTCAAAACGCACGGCTACTCGACGCTGCGCACCGGCAAAATCTTCCACGGCGGCATCGACGACGCAGTCTCCTGGACTGAAGGCGGCGAGCCCATCGACCCTGCTATCGTCAACCGCGGCACGAACGCGCGACCCGCTCAGCCCGCACAACGGCCGCGCGTTGAACGTGACCCCGACGAGTCGGAGGGCGACCCGCCCGTGCAGGCGGCCAACGAGGGCGAGCGCAGGCGCGCGGCCTCCGACCGCATCGTCGTGCTCGAAGGCGACGGCGAGTCGCACGGCGACTACAAGACGGCCACGCGCGCCATCAGTTACCTTGAGCGTTACAGGGAGAAGCCCTTCTTCCTCGCCGTCGGCTTCGTCAAGCCGCACAGCCCGCCGACCGCGCCGCGCAAGCTCTTCGACCTCTACGACGTGGCACGCGTTCCGCTCCCCGTAGACTTCGCGCCGCGCCCCGAGCCGCCCCCCGGCTTTCCGGAGTTGTCCGTCCCGCGCCGCAACGCAGACCTCTTCATCGGCCGCGACGCGAGCCCTGAACAGGCGCGCGAGATGACGCGTGCCTACTGGGCCTCGACCAGCTTCATGGACGCGCAGGTCGGCCGCGTGCTCGACGCGCTCGAACGTCTCGGCCTCAAAGAGAGCACCATCGTCGTCTTCTGGGGCGACCACGGCTACCACCTCGGCGAGAAGGGCAAGTGGTCAAAGGCTTACTCGCTCTTCGAGGTCGGCACGCGCGTCCCCCTCATCATCGCCGTCCCCGGCGGCCGTGGGCAAGCTTCGGCGCGCAACGTCTCGCTGCTCGACCTCTATCCCACGCTCGCAGACCTCTGCGGCCTGCCGCGCCCGTCCGACATCCACGGCCGCAGCCTCGCGCCGCTCCTTAAAAATCCGCGCGCGCGTTGGGACGACAACATGGCCTACACCGTCACGATGTTCCAGAACAAGCTCGGCCGCGCCGTCCGCACCGAGCGCTTCCGCTATGCCGAATGGGACGAAGGCCGCGCGGGCCGGATGCTCTTCGACGAGACCAGAGACCCACACGAGTTGAAGAACCTCGCCGAAGACCCTGCCTACGCGAAGACCGTGCAGGAGATGAAGAGGCTTCTGAAGCAGATGCCATGAACAGTAGGCAGATGGCAGATGGCAGCCGCTCCGCGTAACGAACGGTGAAAGGTTAACTCAGAGTTCTCGACCCTAAAGTTCTTAACTGCCTACTGCCGTCTGCCTACTACCTACTTCTGAGGAGAAACGATGCCGCCGAAGATGAACATGGAGCCGGAGCCGGGCGACTTTACGCCCGAGAGTGGGTCGGCGACCGACGTGGCGCCGCTCGGGCGCACGGGCGCGAAGCCCACGCACGAACTGACGGCCGACGAGGACGCGGACGTGGCCGACTGGGACAGTGTGGCCGCGCAGGAGGAGTTCAAGGGGCTGCTCGCCTCGAAGCGCCGCTTCATCGTGCCGGCCACGGTCTTCTTCATCGTCTACTACTTCGCGCTCCCCGTCCTCGTCGGCTACGCGCCGGCCTTGATGGACACGCGCGTGCTCGGCGTCAACGTCGCATACCTCTTCGCGCTCTCGCAGTTCTTCATGGCGTGGGCCGTGGCTGCCCTCTACGTGCGCGCCGCCGGTGGCTGGGACAAGACCGCGCACCGCATCATCGAGCGCCTCGGCGCGTCGAGGAAGGAGAAGTAGAGCCGTGTCAACTCCGCTCCTGATGTTCCTCTTCTTCGTCGCCGTCACGCTCGTCATCACCTACTGGGCGGCGCGGAAGTCTTCGGGGTCGAGCGCGTACTTCGCCGCCGGCCGCTCGATCAAGGGCTGGCAGAACGGCGTGGCCGTCGCGGGCGACTACATGAGCGCCGCCTCTTTCCTCGGCATCGCCGGCATCATCGCCTTTCAAGGCTATGACGGCTTCATGTACTCGGTCGGCTGGCTCGTCGCATACCTCACCGTGCTCCTCGTCGTCGCGGAGCCCCTGCGCAACGCGGGCAAGTACACGATGGCCGACGTGCTCGCTTACCGTTTGAGCCCGCGCCCCGTGCGCGCGATGGCCTCTTTGAGCACGCTCACCGTCTCGACCTTCTACATGATCGCGCAGATGGTCGGTGCGGGCGCGCTCGTCTCGCTGTTGTTGAAGGACTCGGGCGTGACGTATCAATCGGCCGTCATCGGCGTCGGGATTCTGATGATCGTCTACGTCGTCTTCGGCGGGATGCTGGCGACGACGTGGGTGCAGATCGTCAAGGCGATTCTGCTGATGGCGGGCACGATTCTTTTGAGCGTGCTCGTGCTCGCGCACTTCGGCTTCAGCTTCGCGACCTTCTTCGACGCCATCAAGCACGTCACCTACCACGACACGGCGGGCAAGCTCGTCACGCAGGACTTCCTTCAACCCGGACTGCGTTACAAGCCGCCCTACGGCGCGCTCGACTTGATATCTCTGGGCATGGCGCTGCTCTTCGGGACGGCCGGGCTGCCGCACATCCTCGTGCGCTTCTACACCGTGCCCGACGCGAAGACGGCGCGGACGAGCGTCGTGTGGGCGATGGCGATCATCGGCGTCTTCTACATCCTGACGACCTTCCTCGGCTTCGGCGCGGCGACCATCGTCGGGCGCGACGTGATCGCGAAGAACGGCGGGACGAACATGAGCGCGCCGCTGCTGGCGCAGGCGATGGGCGGCGACATCTTCTTCGGCTTCATCTCGGCCATCGCGTTTGCGACCATCCTCGCCGTCGTCGCGGGCCTGACCATCTCTGCCTCGACATCCTTCGCGCACGACTTCTGGACGAACGTCATCCACCGCGGCACCGAGCGCGCCGCGGGCGAGGAGGTGAAGGTCGCACGCATCACGGCCTTCGTCGTCGGCGGTGTCGCCATCACGATAGCCATCATTCTGGGGCCGACCGCTAACGTCGCCTTCCTCGTCGCACTGGCCTTCGCGGTGGCGGCGTCGGCCAACCTGCCGGTCATCGTGCTCTCGCTCTTCTGGCGCCGCTTCAACACGCGCGGCGCGGTCGCGGGCCTCGGCGTGGGGCTGCTCGCCTCCATCGTGCTCATCCTTTTGAGCCCGAGCATCATGACCGTAGACCCGCCCACCGTCACCGGCGCCGCGCGCCACCTGATTCAGTCGCCGCCGCTCTTTCCTTTAGAGAACCCCGGCCTCCTCAGCATCCCGCTCGGCTTCCTCGGCGCCTTCCTCGGCACACTCACGGGGCGCGAGCCCTCGGCCGAAGCGAAGTACACCGAGTTGGTCGTCCGCGCCAATACCGGCCTCGGGGCTGAGAAGGCGACGACGCATTGAGGAGAGTAGGCAGTAGGCAGTACGCAGTACGCAGTAGAAAGACAAAGCGGCGCGCTTGGCCCGAAGGCTGAAGCGCGCCGCCTGTTTTTTCTACTGCCTACTGCCTACTGCTTTGCCGCGAAGCCGTGGAGGCGCAGCCAGTCGGCGCAGTGTGCGGGCCACGTGGAGAGAACGGGGTCGGCCGGTTTGCCGTCCCTCGCCGTGCCGAGGCCGAAGCCGTGGGGGCCGCGTTCGTAGAGGTGCAGCTCGAAGGGGACGCCCGCGCGCCTGAGCGCCTCGACAAACATGAGCGTGTTCTCGACGGGCACGGCCGAGTCGTTCATCGTGTGGACGAGGAAGGCGGGCGGCGTCTCCTTCGTCACCTGCTCCTCGTTCGAGAGCAGCGCGACCAGCTCCGGCGGAGGGTTGTCGCCGAGCAGGTTCTTCTTCGACCCACCGTGCGTCTTCTCCCTCATCGTTATCACGGGATAGATGAGAATCATCACGGACGGCCTTGAGCTGACACGCTCGACCGGGTCGGTCGCGTCGGGACGCCCTGCGTCGAAGTGCGTGCCCGCGGTCGAGGCGAGGTGGCCGCCGGCCGAGAAGCCGAGGATGCCGACGCGCTCCGGGTCGAGCCCCAACTCCGTCGCACGCGCGCGCACCGTGCGGATGGCGCGCGCCGCGTCCTGCAACATGGACGGATGATGATAACGCGGCCCCAGACGATACTTCAGCACGAAGGCCGTGACGCCGATTGAGTTGAGCCACTCGGCCACGGGTCGCCCCTCGTGGTCTGCGAGGTGCTGGTAGCCGCCACCCGGGCAGATGACGATGGCCGCGCCCGTCGCGCGCTCCTTCGGCGCGAGGTAGGGCGTCAGCGTCGGCACGTCCAAAGGCTCTTTCCCCAAAGCCCCCGGCACCCCCTGCGGCCACAGCGGGAACGGCTCGGCCGCGCGCGCCGTGTTGAATGAGCCGAAGACGGTCATGACAAACACCGTCAACATGAATACCCCGGCAAGTCTTCCCAACATGATTCCCTCCCCTATTTTGTCGTCAGCAGCAGAAGCCAGTCTTCACCTGAAGGCTTGCTGATTGTCGTCCCCTTGCTCCACGACTGCGGCGCGTCGAGCGGGCGCGTGTCGCCGGTGCGCGGGTCGAACCACAGACCCGTGTATGCGCCGCGTGGCAGAGAGCGTGCGAGTTTCAAAGATGAACCGGCGAGCGTGTAGATGAGCACGGCGTCGCCCTGCGCGTCCGAGAGGCACCAGTTGTTCGCCGCGTCTTCGAGCAGGCCGTCGAGCGGCGACATCCTCATCAGCACTTGTGCAAGGTGTTCGCGCACGAACGGGTCGAGCTTCGTGCGGTCGGGCTGCTCGCCTTGCGACTGCCCGGCCGCCGGGTTGCGCATGAGCGCCTGCGCGCCGCCGGCCATCAGAATTGGAATGGGGCCCACGCCGGAGTGCCACGCGACGACGGCCTTGCCGGGGAAGCGGTCGCGGTACTCGCGCACCTGTCGATAGACCTGCGCGGGTGTCGTGTCGGGCGGCGTATCGCCCGAGCGCTTGAACTCCTCCGTAATCATCTCGCGGAAGGCGAGATTGCGCCCACCCTCCGGCGCCCAGAGCTTGCCGTCCGGTCGATACTGCCAGTAGCGCGTGTCGATGATCGACACCTGACGTGCGCGCAAGGGGTCTGCGAGTATCGCGTCGGTGATATCTTTCGTCGTGACGAGCGCGACGCGCACGCGCCTTCTGTTAACACGCTCCCACTCGGCGACGGTGTCTAAGAAGAACTGCTGGAAGGCGAGCGGGCCCGGGAACTGGAAGGCGAGCGTGAAAACGACGTTCGGCTGTGCGCCGAGCACGTCGAGCGTGTGCAGGATGAAGGCGCGGTGCAGCGCGCGCCGTCGCGGGTCTGACGCGTCGTAGAACTGGTTGGCGACGTGGACGGTGTTGCGCGCTTCGAGCGGCGGCGGCTCGGGCAGCCCCGTGTCGTTGACGTTGTTCGCAGGGCGCCAAGGGAAGTCAACCCAGTGCGCCGCCGTCTCCAGAAGGTTATGCGTGTTGTAGAGGTTGTGATAGTAGACGAGCCCGCGCTGCTCGCACGCTTCGGCGAACTCGCGCGTGCGCGCGAAGTACCACGGGTTGAAGCGCGTCAGGTCGTACTTGCTCAGGCCATCCCAAGCCTTCCCCTTCCCGCTTCTGGCCCAAGGCATCTCGTAGAAGGGCGCCCAGACGTTCGCGTCCGGCTGCGCGGTGATGATGTGCGCGTCGCGGCGTCGCTCGTACCAGAGCCCGGGCCCGCCGTTGAAGAAGGGGAGGCCGTCTTCGACCATCCGTCCGGCGAGCTTCGTCAAATCTTCCGTGAGCCCCGGCCCCACGCGCCCCGGCACGAAGCGCGTGATGCTCGTGCCGCTCGTCTGGCGCGCGACCGCGGGCGAGACCTGCCCCTTCCACCAAGCGCCGTTCAGCATCCCGCCCCACAACACGCGCCCGTCAATTACGTACCTGCCATTCACGATGTCGAGGGCACGGCGCGCGTGACGGAAGCCCGACCGTGAGGGAGGGCGTGCGTCTTTGAAAAGAGGCACACGTCGGGGGTCGAGCCGCCCTCCCTCACGGTCGAGCTTCCGACTTACTGCCGGCACGCCGAGTCGCTTCGACAGTTGCACTTCGTAGAGCGACTGCGGCGACCTCTTCACCACGTTCGGCGCGCCTTCCGGCCCGCGCGCCTCAAGCTCTCGCGCCTCGCAGTTCCAGATGACCGAGTTGGCCGCCGTCCACCCGCCGCCCTGCGAGCGCGCCATCTCTTTCGTGAGCCGCAGCGCCGCGCCCCCAACGCGCACGCGCTCGTAGAGAACGCCCGAGGCCCAGCTCTCGAACGACCCGCTCGGGCCGAGCGAGCCCTTCGACTCGCAATCCAGAAAGACGTTCGGCCCGGCCGCCGTCAAGCCCACGGCGAAGTCGTTCATGCCCGCCTCGCTCCGGCAGGCGCGGACTAAGACCTGCTGCCCCTCCACCAGAAAACTCTGCCGCCGGTAGCCACCCACCTCCGAAACGGGTGCCTCGCTGCGACAGCCCTCCACCGTCACGCGCCGCGCGCGCGCACCCACGCGTACGGCCGAGCCCGCGAAGTGACGCGCCGTCACGTCCGACATCCACGCGTCCTCCACGTTGTCGAGCGCGACACCTATCCAGGCGTGCTCCTCGTCGAAAGGGTTCGAGCGTTCGAACTCGCTCTCCAACGTCAGCCCCGCGATCCCGACACGTCTCACGGGCTCGTTCGCCGTGACCTTCGACAGCATCCCCCCGCCATAGCGACGTTCGAGCGCGGTCGTGATGGGCGCGTCGAGCGTGACGCGCTTCGCTCCTGCTTCGACGGTCGCGATGACCCTGTCCCAGACGAGGTCGCGCGACCCGGGCGTCCAGTGCAGACGTTGATCCGCGAAGGCGCCCTCGGCTTTGTTCATCCCGAGCGCTTCGATCCACTCCTTCGTGCTCGGCCGCCGGACTACGACGCGGTCGCCGGCCGCGAGCCCCTCGACGCTCTCAAGCGTGAGCGTGAGCGCGCCCGCAGCCACTCTCTCATCCGTCACGCGAAGGCCCGCGCCCACCGCGGGCGGCTCTTCCCCGCCGACCTCGACGAGCGTGCGCCGGCTCTGCCCCGTCGCGACGACGGTCGTCAGGCCGGCCCCGAGCCCTTGCAGGAACACGCCCGAGGCGCGGAGCCTGAGCCGGCCTGCGACGCGGAACCTGCCGGGTTCGAGGAGCACCGCGCCGCGGACGCCCCACGCGTCGTCGGGCATGGAAGCGACGCGGTCGAGCGCGGCCTGTATCAACCCCGTGTCGTCGCCCCCGGTCGGCCGCACGCGCCACACGTTAGGCACGGCCGGCAAACGCACGCCGCCCCCGCCGTAGCCCGCGTGCGAAAAGTCGATGACGACCGCATCATCTTCAACCGCGGCCGACACCGCAGGCGTGCGCTGCAAGAAAGAGAGCCCCGTCAACGCGGCGAGCACGACGACGTTGACTAAGAACCGCGTCGTCGTCTTCAAACTGTGTCTGGCCTTTTTCATCTCTGACCTTCGAAGACGAAACATTATTCAGCGTGCGCGCCTGCTCCTGATGGTTACGTCGGCCGACTTCAGACCTTCGGAGTAGGCGCGGAGCTTGATGCCGCCCGGTGCGCCGGCCTTCGAGCGGACGACGACGAGGCAGAGGCCGTTGTAGGCGGCGCGCTCCTTCGACTTGAACGACTCGAAGCTCGTGGCGTCGCCGTTGTCCACGGCGACTATCTCGCCGGGGCCTTCGACCTCGAAGTGTATCCGGTTCTTCGAGCGCGGGACGGTCAACCCCGCCTTGTCGGCGATGCTCACCGTGACGAATGAGAGGTCGGAGCCGTCGGCATCTATCTCCGCGCGGTCGGCCTTCAAAGTCAGGCGCGCGGCCGGCCCCGTCGTCTTCACTAAGTCCTCGGCCCAAAGCTTCCCATTCTTATAAGCGACGACGCGCAGCTCGCCCGGCTCATACTTCACCTCGTCCCAACGCAGACGATACTCGTAAGCCCCACGCTGCTTGCGACCGAGCGAGCGACCGTTGAGAAACAGCTCCGCCTCGTCGCCCGAAGTGTAGACGTGGACGGGCGTCACCAGCCCCTCGCGCCCGGGCCAGTTCCAGTGGGGCAGGATGTGCGCCATCGGCAGGTCGGGGCGCCAGCGCGCTTGATAGATGTAGAAGCGATCCTTCTTGAAGCCTGCGAGGTCGACGATGCCGAAGTAGGAGCTGCGCGAGGGCACGCGAATTTTGCCGAGCGCCTTCAGCTCCTCGCTCATACGCGCCTGCGCGGCCGGGTCGGTGAAGTTGAGCAGGTTGGTCGAGTCGGCGTTGAAGGGCGTCGGCTCGCCGAGATAGTCGAAGCCCGTCCAGACGAACTCGCCCGCCGTGAACGGGAACTCGTCCTGCCCCTTGAACTCCGCGTCGGGCGTCGTCGCCCAGCGCGGCGCGTAGAGGTCGTAGGAGCTGACCTGAAAGTCCGACTGACCCTTGTCCTTCTCCTCCTCGACGGGGAAGAAGTATTCGCCGCGCGAACTGACGGTGGAAGAGGTCTCGCTGGCGAAGAGAGGGATGGACGGATTCTTCTCGCGGAACTTGCCGTACTCCTGCGGCTTGTAGTTGTAGCCGAACACGTCCACGGTCTGCTGGAAGCCGTTGTAGCCGGCCTCTGTGTAGTTGGCTCCGGCGGTGACGGGGCGCGTCGGGTCTTCCTCGTGCACGATACGCGAAAGCTCTTCCGAGACCTTGTGCCCCTCGGCGTTGCGCTGCTCGCCGATCTCGTTGCCCGTGCTCCAGAGAATGACCGACGGGTGGTTGCGGTCGCGTCGCACCTGCGCGCGCAAGTCCTTCTCGTGCCAGTCGTCGAAGAGCAGGTGATAGTCGTTCTTCTTCTTCGAGCGCCGCCACGCGTCGAACGCCTCGTCCATCACGAGGAAGCCCATGCGGTCGGCCAGCTCCAACAGCTCCGGCGCGGGCGGGTTGTGGCTCGTGCGGATGGCGTTCGCGCCCATCTCCTTCAGGATTTCGAGCTGCCGCTCCAACGCGCGCCGGTTGACGGCCGTGCCGAGCGCGCCGAGGTCGTGGTGGTTGCAGACGCCCTTAATCTCGACCGGCTCGCCGTTGAGCAAAAGGCCGCGCGCCGCGTCGAATTTGACGGTGCGAATGCCGAAGACCGTCTCTTCCCTATCGACGAGCTTAATATTGCTAGTCCACTCTTCGATGCTGGTCACGGCGACGTAAAGGTGCGGGCTCTGCGGGCTCCAAAGCTTCGGCCTCCGGACGTTCACGCCGTCCTGTTGGAGACTGCTCTCCCCGGGACTGAGCATCAACAGTGCCCGAGACGTGGCAACCGGATTGGGGAGTTTCCGCCCGTCGGGGCCTAATTCGAAGACCTCGGTCGCCAGTTGCCCGCTCATGTGTTCGCCGGAACTGTTTTTGAGAACGACCTTCACATCGACCCGGGCCCAGTCCGACGAGTTTACGCGAGTCGTCACGAACGTCCGCCAGTGCGTGAAGTGAATGGGCGGAGTCTTCACAAGCCACACGTTGCGATAGATGCCGCCGCCCGGATACCAGCGCGAAGAGTCGGGCGGATTGTCGAGACGAATCGCGACGACGTTCTCCTTGCCGTACTCGACAAAGGGCGTCAGGTCGAGACGGAACGACGCGTAGCCGTAAGGCCAGCCGCCGACGAAGCGGCCGTTGAGCCACACGGTCGCGTAAGACATCGCGCCGTCGATGTCGAGGTAGAGCTGTTTGCCCCTGTCACTCGACGGGACTGTGAAGTGCTTGCGATACCAGCCGACGCCCCACCACGCGAGCTTGCCCGTCTCGCCCGGGTACTCCTGTTTGAAAGGCCCCTCGATGCCCCAATCGTGCGGCAGGTCGAGCCGGCGCCACGCGGAGTCGTCAAACTCGCGCCGCGTGTACGTGACATCCGCGCCGAGGTCTTCGTTCGCGCGTGCGGGCTTCGCCGGGGCAGCATCTTTGACGAACTCGCCGCCCGTCTCCGTAACGCGGCTCTTAATCTTCTCGTAGCTCAGACGCCCCTCCGCCCCCGGCGGGTCGTCCTTCTGAAAACGCCATCCGTCGTTGAACGACACGCGACTGCGCGGCGAGACCTGCGCCGACGACGACAACGCGCACACGAAGACGGCGCACACAACGGGCGCGAGACGGAACAGCACCACTTTCATCATTCACCATTCCTCGTTTGTCATTAACCATTACTTCAACACGACTCTCGTCTCGGGCGGGCCGAGGTAGCTCGGGCGCAGGCCGCCGGTGTTCAGCACTATCTTGTCGAGCACGACGCCGGGGTCGAGCATGTAGATTTTGAGCACGTGCGCGCCGGGGGCGTTGAGCTTGACGGTCGTCGTGACCTTCGTCGTCGCGTTGAGGACGTTCTCTGCCCACTCCTTCGAGGTGACTTCGACGCCCGCGCTCGCGGCCAGCTCGCGCGGCTCCGCGCCGTCCAAAGAGTACGCGAAGCGCAAGCCGCTTGTGCCGCGCACGGGCTGCGTCGGCACGAGGTAGAACGTCAGCTCGAACTCGCCCGCGTGGAAGAGTTGCATGCGGTATTCGAGGGCGGGCGCTTCGCGCGCGGCGCGTTGCGGCTCGATGCTCGGCGCGTCTTCGGGGAAGACGGCCACGGAGTCGCCCATGCGCCCCAAGCCTTGTATCGACTGCCAAGCGGCGCCCGCGCGGTCTGTCTTCGCGTCGAAGTGCTCGGCCTCGATGGAGACGACGCCGCCCGACTCGACGAAGCCCTTGAGACTCGCGGGGCGAGGCGTCGCCGGGTTGAAGATGGGCACGCGCACCGTGCGCCGCGCGCCCGCGCCCTCAACCTCAATCGAGCCCTCAACCCTCTCGCCCTTCGGCGCACGCGCCCAATCAATTGAGACGAGCACGCGCGCATCCTCACGCATGTCGCCGCGCGTGCGGCTCAGCTTGATCCAGCTCTCGTTTGCGCGCGCGACCCACGCGGCGGGCGCGCGCCCCTTGTTGAAGATGTCTATGAAGCGCGCGCCGCGCGTGTACACGTCTAAGGCCGGCAGCGCTGCGTCACGTTCGCCTTCGCGCAACGGTTCGGCGCGGCCTTCAATCGCGACGCCGAGCCCGGCCGCCTCCGGCACGCTCATGCGCGAGACCTCGGGCGCGATCTCGGGCGCCGTGCTTCTCATACTCTTCCACTGCCCCGGCCCCATCTCGCGCGACATGATGTAGCGCCACTTCCCCCCCGAGAGCTTCTCGTTATAGAAGAGCGTCTCGGCGTCGGCGAGCCGGTCGGCGTTCGTCGCTTGCTTTGCCCACGCCGCCGCGGACGCGCGACCCTGCGCGGCGTAGAGGGCGGCCTTCTCCGCTGCGAAGACGCGCCGGTTGGCGAACGCGGCGCCGCGGACTGGGTAGAGCACGAGCTGATAGTATGCGGGGCGCAGCGACACCGGAATCTTCAGGTAGAGGTTCGACGCGCGCGACAGCAGAGAGTCGTAAGCATCGAGCCGTGCCCCCGCTTCGTCGCCATAGTCGAAGTGCGACAGCTCGCTCGGCCGGTAAGGCTCTCCCGGCATGTACCATTGCAAGTGCTCGGGCTTGCGCGCGAAGCCGAGCCGGTAGTACTCCTCCATCACGGAGGCAATCTCTGCCGCGACGCTCGGCCCGAACTCGCGCGCCGCCCACTGCTTCAAGAAGTCGCGCAGGTTGTCGCGGCGCCAGCGCGCGGCGTCCCAAGCCATCTGCATGAAGAACTCCGTGACGGCCTCGGCGGGTTTGAGGTCGCCGACGTTGAGCACCCAGAACCTGCGCGCGCCGCTCCGGTAAGCCTTCGACATCTCCTCCCAGACGAGCGCGGGCGGCGTCGTCTCAAGCCACAGGTAGGAGAGCGGGCGGCCCAGATAAGAGATGTGATAGTAGACGCCGAAGCCGCCCGGCCGCGCGCGTTCTTCCGCCGTGGGGAACGAGCGTATGTAGCCAAAGTTGTCGTCGGTGTAGACGACGGTCACGTCTTCGGGAACCTGCAACCCTCTGCGATAGTCGGCCAGAACTTCTTTGTAAGGGACGAAGAGCTGCGGGACTTGCGTCACGTCGGGACGGACGTGGCGCGCGAGCATAGCGCGCTGGTCGGCGAAGATTTGTTCGAGAACTTTGACGCGCTCCGCAGAGGTCTTCGGCCCCTGCATGGCGCTGTCGTGGATGCCGCGCATGCCGAGCGTGTAGAGATTCTCGCAGCGCCCGTTCTCTTCGACGCGCTGCTCCCAGTAGCGGCGCACGCCTTCGGGGTTCGTGAGATAGTTGTACTCCTCCGGCTTCGCCTTCCACTCCGAGACGTTGTTGCGCAGCATCGGCTCGGCGTGCGAGGAGCCCATGACGATGGCGTAGTCGTCGGCGAGCTGACGATTGCGCGGGTCGGCGTTGAAGGCGCGCGTCACCTCGTGCATCGCGGGCCAGACCGTGTTCGCCTTGAGCCGGAGCAGCAGCTCGAAGAGGCGCGCGTAGGTTTTCGGCCCCACGTCGCCCGTCTCGGGCTCATGCGTCTTTGCCGCCCAAGGTTGCAGCCCCCAGTCTTCGTCGTTGAGGAAGACGCCGCGGTATTTTACTGAAGGCGGGCCTGCGCGGCGTGTGCCCACCGCGACGAAGAGCTGGCGGTGATGCTCGGGCACAACGTCGGCCCACCAGTACCAAGGCGAGACGCCCACGGCCTTTGCAAGCTCGTAGACGCCGAAGGCCGTCCCGCGGCGGTCGCTCCCCACCACGACGAGCCCCAACGGCACGCCGGGTTGAGGGTTCTTGACCGTCGCGATGATGAAGCTCTCCCACTTGCCGCGCAGCTCGCTCGCGTCGAACTTCCGCTCGCGCGCGAGCCAGTCGATGAAGGGGCTGTGGCCGAGCGTCCCGGCGTAGACGAAGGGGCTAAAGGGTGCGGGCCAATCCGTGCGCACTTCCGGCCGCGCGCCCGTCACGCGCTCGACATCGGCCGCCAGATTGTCAACGGCGATACGCACGACCTTGAAGTCTTCGGCCGAGACATACACGTCGGCCGCGTGCCCCGCGCGCACCAGCTCGAAGTCGCCCGCGCGCCGGGTGTCCCTCACCCAACCGGACTCCTGCGCCGCCGCCGGCCGCGCGCACGCGCAACCGAGCACGAACAGAAGCGCGGCCAGAGACGCGACGATCTCTTCAGCAACTTTCCTCATACGCACTAGGGACGCTTCCGACGTTGCGGCCTCGGTTTACGTG
>JBJMGQ010000370.1:0-11081 GCA_045807845.1 Pyrinomonadaceae bacterium
ACGGCCGCGAGATGGGCAAGCACGCGCTTGAGATGTACACGCACGTCAAGAGCGTCTGGGTCGATCTCTCCGGCAAGCCCATCGGCTGGTTCGGGAGCTAAAGTTAAACGAGGAAGTAGAAACGCTGAACGATGAACTGAAGGCAAGAGGCTTTCAGTTCATCGTTCAGCGTTCCTCGTTCCTACTTTCAGTTACGGCTAACGCGCCTCGTAGACGAGCACGCGCTCAGTCGTTGGTAGCATTGACTCCCGCGCGCGAGGTACTCGCACGAGCCGTCAACGCAAAGTAAGGGCGCACGAACTTCCAGTAAAAAACGGCGCAGGCCGTGACGGCCAGCGTGAACGTGATACAGAGAGGGATAAGGATTCTGCGTCTCAACATCTTCCTCGACCTCTATGCAATAGGCTTCGGCAGCAACGGCTCGCAGTTGAGCGTCTGCGGGCCCGCTTCGGTGCAGACGGCGTAACGGGCGCCCTCGTACATCGTGACGCCCGCGTGCTCGCCGCGCGCGTTGAGGACGTAGAAGTTGATGCCGAAGTCGGGGTTGCCGTCTTTGTTGAGCAGGCGACGCTCGATGGTGTTGGCCTTAATGCGTCGCAACGCTTCCATGCCTGCGTCCTTCGGGCTCTTGCCGCGTCGCATCTCCTCGACGATGAGGAAGGAGCAGAGGTTGTAGAGGTTTGCCTCGCCCCTGCCGGTCGAGCCGGCCGCGCCGACCGCGCCGTCCACGTAGAGCCCCGCGCCGAGGATGGGCGAGTCGCCGACGCGCCCCGGTATCTTCCAGGAGAGCCCCGAGGTCGTCGTCACGCCGCAGACCTCGCCCTTTGAGTTGACCGCGTCGCAGTTGATCGTGCCGTAGAAGTGCTCTTCACGGATGAGACCCTCGCGCACCATCTTCAGGCTCTCGCGTCGCCAGACTTCCGCGCGCTTCTCTGGGTCGAGGTAGTGCGAAGGGTCTGTGCGCCGCTTCCATTCAAGCCAGAGCTTGCGCGAGTGCTCCGTGTTCAAGTCGTCCTCAATCTTGAACCCCATGTTGCGCGCGAACTGTTGCGCGCCGTGGCCGACTATCAGGTGATGGTCGGTCGTCTCCAACACAGCCTTCGCGACGAGCGACGGCGTGCGCACGCCTTCGAGCGCGGCAACCGCCCCGGCGCGCTTCTTCGGCCCGTGCATGCAGGAGGAGTCGAGCTGCACGACGCCCTCGGCGTTCGGCAGACCGCCGTAGCCGACGCTGTCGTCGAGTGGGTCAAGCTCGACGATGTTGACGCCCGCGATACATGCGTCGAGCACGTCCGTGCCTGAAGTCAACAGGCGGAAGGCGCGCTGCACGCACGTCTCGTCGCCGCCGTTCTTGAACTGGTTACCGTTGGCCGATGCGACGACCGCGGGCCTTACAGTTTGAATGATTACGGCCGGCGCGCCCGCCCTCAGAGTTTTAGCCGAAGCCGCGGCCACGCTGGCCGCCGCGCCCGTGCGTAGAAAGTCACGCCTTTTCATCTTGCTGCTCATAAGGTTTCTCCTGCGCCCTAATCACCCGTGCGTCTCCCGTCTCTGAGACTGAGGGCGCTACTCTTCTCCGAGCTTCAAAGTCTTGAGCACCCATTCGTCGGGGTCGATGGCGACGACCTGCGGCCTTGTCTTGAGTTTGAAGTCGAACGTCTGCTCGCGCCCTGAGACTTCGACGACCTCGCGGTGCGTCTCGTCGCCGTTCTTGAACTCCACGTCGAGCGGCATGCGGAAGAGGTTGCCGGTCTGTGTCTGCCTGACTGTCAGGCGCACGAGGTGCGCTGACTCGTCCCACCTCCAAGAGGCGTCGTAGGCGGGGAAGCCGGGCTCGAAAATCCACTCTTGGAAGAACCAGTCGAGCGGCCGTCCCGCGTGCCGCTCCATCATGCGACGAAAGTCGCCGGTCAGGGCGTTGCTCTCGCGGTAGCTGCGGTAGTAGTCGCGCACGCCTTGGAAGAACTTCTCGTCGCCCACCACGTGGCGGAGCATGTGCAGCACCCACGCGCCCTTCTGATAGTTGTTCCGGTTGAGCAGCTTGAAGAGGTCTTTGACCTGCGGGTCGTAGATGGGGCGCGCGACTGCGTCCGCATCCTTCAGGTAGCGCTCTCTGTTGTCGAGCATCATCCGCACGAACTTGTCGCGGCCGTCGGTGCGCTCGTAGAAGAGCGCGCCGAAGTAGGTCGCAAAGCCCTCGCTCAACCAGAGATGGTGCCAGTCCGACTCGGTCACCGAGTCGCCGAACCACTGGTGCGCTATCTCGTGCGCGACGGTGCCTTCGAGCTTGCCGGAGCCGTCGTAGGAGTTCTCGTCGAAGAAGATGCTGGAAGAGTTCTCCATCCCGCCGAAGCGCGTGGAGGACTCGACGAGCGCGAGCTTCTCGTAAGGATAGGGGCCGATGAGGTTGCTGAAGAATTCGAAGATGCTGAGCGCGCGCCCGTAGTCGTGAAGGCCGTTGTCGAGGTCTTTCGGGTAGAGGTAGTAAGAGAGCGGCGTCCCGCCCCATTCGCCGACTTTGACGACCGCAAACTCGGTCGCGCCGAAGACCATGCAGTAGACGGGCACGGGCGCGCCCTCAACCCAGTGCGAGACGCGCGTGCCGTCGGGCCGGCTCGTCGTGTCGAGCAGCTCGCCGTTGGCGACCACGTCGTAGCGCGAGGGCGCGTTGATGAAGAACTCGACCGTGGCCTTGTCGGATGGATGGTCGATGGAGGGGAACCAGTGGTGCGCGCGGTCGGGCCAGTTGTCCGCGAAGACCGTGCGGTCGCCGAACTTGTTCCGCTTGAAGTAGAGACCGTCCGAAGGTGTGCCGTGATACTTGACCGCGACGCGGAGGATGTCGCCCGCGTGGAGCACGTCTTCGAGCTGAACGCGGAGACGGCCGCCCGCCCGCTCGAACTTCGCGGCGTGTCCCTGCTCCGTCACGCCGTCCACGGCGAGGCCGTCGAAGTCGAGCAAGACCTCACGGAGGCCGGCGGTCTTGACCTCAAAGACGATCTCGGTCTCGGCACTTATCTCTTCGCCCGTGTCCGCGATGTTCAGACGGATGCGGTACTGGAGCGCGTCGAGCGCCGTCTGGCGCGGGTAGTCGTCGCGCGCCTGCGCGTGTGCGAAGAGACACAGAAGCAGCGGCAACGCCCTCAGTAATTTGAGATTTAAAATCTCAAACTTGAGATTAGGAGTTTTAATCTTTCTGCCTCCGTGTCGAGGTGGATGTGCAGAGCATTAACTTTACTGCGGTCGAGTCTACGGCGTAGGCTGCTCGACGCCGTAGGCGAGCACGAGGTGCCAGCGCGCGCGGCGTTTGATGAAGATGTCTGTGAAGGCCATTGAGCTTTTGTGCTCGACGCCGTCGTCGGTGCGGAGTACGGACTGCTGGACTCCGGTCAGCACCGCCGTCTCGCCGTAGACGTTGACGCGCAACCCCGTGCCTTCGACCGAGAGGAGGCGGCCGGGGAGAGAAGTGATGTTCTTGAGGAAGTCGGTGCGAGTCACCTCCGCGTTCGGCGTGCGATAGACGAAGCCGTTATCCAGTATCTGTTCGAGAGCCTTCGTGTCCCGGTCGCGGATGGCGTCCATCGTCTCGCGCTCAAGACGGAGCAGAGTCTCGACCATGATCTGCTGCTCGGTCACGCCTTTCATCTTGAGGTGCTCGGGTGCCTGCGCGCCGACCGAGAGCGTGGAAAAGAAAGCAACCGCAAGCGCGGCGATGGCAATCAAAGGTCTGGTCATAACTCTCTCCGAAATTCCAATAATGGGCGAAAGCGTTTGGGAAAAAAGTCGAAGTGCGTTCCGGGGTAAGTTAACATAACGCCCCCGCGCGGCGTCACTTTTTGGGGAGCCATTTCGTCGTGGTATCATCAGGAACGCTCTCCCAACAATCGTTCAAGAAAGTTAAGGAGACGCACATGCTTTCACGTCGCAAGCTGTTCATCCTGCCCGTCCTGCTCGCATCTTTGCTGGCGCTGACGGCCTGCCCGAGCCAGACGAGCATCAGTAAGCTGAAGGCCGACCCCGACCGTTACATGGACAAGGAGGTCGGCATCGTCGGCCGCGTCACGGACAGCTACGGCATCCCGTTCGTCGGCGGCGCCTACGAGCTGGACGACGGGACGGGGCGCATCTGGGTCGTCACGGAGCGCAGCGGCACGCCCTCGCGCGGCGCGCGCGTCGGCGTCAAGGGGCGCGTCTATTCGGGGCCGACCATCCGCGGCCGCAACGTCGGCATGGCTATCAGAGAGGAAGACCGCCGCGTCAAGTCACAGTAAGGTGACACGGGGGCGCGCGGTCGCTTGGTGAGGATGCGAATCGTCCGCGGCCTCGACGAACAGTTCGCGCGCCTGCACGGGCGCTCCGTGGCGCTCGTGCGGGTCGTGCCGCCCGAGCGCCTCTACTGGCAGCCCACGAGAGAATCGGCCGCGCACACCTTCCCCGTCTACTCCTGCGGCGAGCACCTCCTGCGCTCGGCCGCCGCCGTCGAGCAGACCTTCGGCGGCATCACCGTCAACCTCTGGGACGACCCCTTCGAGTGGACTCTGCCCGAGGCTCTGCCGACGCCCGACGAGGTGGCGCGCTACCTCGAAGAGGCAGAGGCGACGCGCCTTCGCGCCTTCGAGTTTCTGCGCTCGGACGAAGACCTCTCCAAAGAGATTGCCGTGCCCGCGGGCGAGATGCGGACGCTCTTTGCGCTCGCCGTCGAGACGCTCGCGCGCGCCGCGCATCATCAGGGGCGAGCCTACGCGACGCTGCGACTCTTCTCCGATGCGCGCCTGCCGCGTGTTTGATGGCGACGGTTGCGTGCGAACTTCGCTCGTGGGATAGTCGTAAAGGAGCCCGAAGCTTTACCTCATCCCGCGGAAGAAAGGTCGAGAGATGTTCTGTCCACAATGCGGCCAACAGCAGGTGTCGGACGCCGCGCGCTTCTGCTCGCGCTGCGGCTTCCAGCTCATGGCCGTGTCCGAGCTGCTCGCCACGGGCGGGCGCGGCACCGCCCCCGAGCCTGCCTTCGAGGCCGTGCCGGCCCCGCCTTCACCGAAGAGGAAGGGCGCGCAACTGGGCGGCAAGCTTATGTTGTCGGGCGCGTTCCTCATCCCTGCTCTGGCGGCGCTGAGCGAGATCATCGGCCTCAATGATGAGATAGCCCTCTTCGGCGTTATCGTCTTCATGGCGGGCCTCTTCCGACTTCTCTACGCGCTCATCTTTGAAGACGGCCCGTACCGCAGGCAGCTACAGCAGCAGCCGGCGTACGCGCCGCCGCCGCAGTTCGCGCGGCCCCGCGAGGTCTCGGCGCTACCGCCGCAGCAGTCGCAGCCCGCGTACACTTACGTCCCGCCGCAAACGGATACGTCCGAGCTGGCCTACAGGCCGAGTGTGACCGAAGGCACGACGCGCCTCCTTGAGCGGGAGCGCGACGAGCAGACCCGCTGAACCTTTTCAAGTTCACAGGAGCCGAAGATGTTCTGCCCCAACTGCGGCCAGCGACAGATTTCAAACGAGGCGCGCTTCTGCCCCGCCTGCGGCTTCGCGCTCGAAGTCGTCGGCGAGCTACTCGCGAGCGGCGGCCGTCTGCAATGGCGCCCGCCGCAGCAGGCGGCTCCGCAAGAACTCTCGCCACGGCAGAAGGGCATCCGGCAGGGCGCGATGATGATGCTACTGACCGCCCTTGTCGTGCCGCTCTTAGCTATCTTCGGTGTGCGACTGCTCGGGCTGCCTAAAGAGTTCGTCGCCCTCGCGGCGGTCGGCCTGCCCGTCGGAGGCTTCCTCCGCATCATCTACGCGCTGTTGTTTGAGAGTAACGGGCCGTCCCTTCCTGTTGCACCGCCGCAGCCCGCGTACATGCCCCCGCCCTCGATTCCCAACTACCTCGGCATGCCGCCGCCGCCGCAGTCACATACTCTGCCGCCGCGTCAAGGCACGCCCATCCCCGCGCGCCCGCAACGCTACAACACGGGCGAGCTGATCGAGCCCCCGCGCGCCAGCGTCACAGACCACACAACGCGCCTGCTCGACAAGCAGCCCGACGCACCCACACGCCTCTTCGACAAACAGCCCGATGAGCCGCCGCGCCAGTAACGACCCCTCTGAAGGCGACCTTGCGGCCGAAACGTCTCTCGCCACACGTCTGCGCCGGCGCATCCGCGAAGCCGGGCCTTTGACGCTGCGCGACTGGATGAGCGCCGCTCTCTACGATGAGCAGGAAGGTTACTACCGGCGGCGCGGGGCGGAGCGCTGGGGGCGCGCGGGCGACTATCGCACGGCACCGGAACGCAGCACACTCTTTGCCGCGACCTTCGCGCGACACTTCACGAAACTCTACGAAGAGCTGGGCCGGCCGAGCGTCTTCCAACTGCTCGAAGCGGGGGGCGGCGCGGGTCACTTCGCGCACGGCGTCCTGCGGACTCTGCGGCGTGACGCGCCGCACGTCTACGAACGCTTGCGCTACGTCTTCGACGAAACAAGCACGGACTCGCGCCGCCGCGCCGCAGAGCTGCTCGCGCCCTTCGCCGAACGCGTCGAGTTCCGAAGTGTTTTAGATTTCAAGAACAAGCTCGACCATGCCGTCATCTTCTCGAACGAGCTGCTCGACGCCTTCCCCGTGCATCGCGTGACTGTGCGCGACGGGCGGCTCCTTGAGTCTTACGTCGGGCTGAATGATGACGGCGGCTTCGCCTTCGTCGAAGGCGAGCCCTCGACTCCGCGCCTCGCGGAGCACTTGGCGCGGCTGTGTGTGACGCTCGAAGAGGGACAGGTCGCCGAGGTCAATCTCGAAGTGTCGGACTGGCTCGCGCGCGCGGCCGAAGTCGTCGGCAGCGGTTTCGTCGTCACGGTCGATTACGGCGACGAGGTGGCCTCGCTCTACGGCGCACCGCACCGGCGCGCGGGCACGCTCCGCGCCTTCCGCGGGCATGAGTTAATCGAAGACGTTCTGCGCGACCCCGGCGGTCAGGATTTGACGACGACCGTCAACTGGACTCAGGTCATCGACGAAGGCGAGCGCGCGGGGCTACGGACGCGCTGGCTCGAACGCCTCGACAGCTTTCTCCTCCGCGCGGGGCTCATCGAGCAGTTGGAGCTTGAGAGCGCGCACGCCGCGTCCGAGGCCGAGACGGCCGCCCTCCGGCTCGACGCGCGCGAGATGATTCTGCCCGGTCGTCTGGCCTCACACTTTCAGGTGCTCGTGCAGAAGAAGGACTAAGCTGTAAGTCTGTTTCCCCTGTCAATTTCCTGATAAACTCCCCGCGCTCGACCCTTCAATCCGCAGAGACACGCCCCGCAGGAGACTTCGATGAAAAGGACTCGCGCGCTCTCCTTCTTTCTGGCTGCCAACCTTCTGCTCTCGCCGCTGGCAATCGTCTGCCGCGCGCAGACGACGCCGTTCCTCTCCGACGACGAGATACTGATGCTCTCGAACGAAATCTCGGGCGACCGCGCCTTTGAGCACATCCGCTGGCTCTCACACTGGCATCGCGACTCAGGCATGGAGGGCTTCTTCAAGGCGCGCGACTACGTGATGCAGGCCGCACGCGAGGCCGGCGTGGACGAGGTGCGCTTCATCGACCAGCCGCTCCCGGGGCCGAACTACACGGCGCGTGAGGCCGAGCTGTGGATGACGGAGCCGGTCGAGCTGAAGCTCGCGGACATCGGCGAGCAGGCCGTCTACCTCGCCGACATGAGCCGCGACGCAGACATCACGGCCGAACTGGTGGACATCGGCGACGGCACCGAGGACGCGCTGAAGGGTCTGGACGTGAAGGGCAAGATAGTGCTGACGAGCGGCCCGCCGCAGCGCGCCGTGGACCATGCCGTGGCGAAGCGTGGCGCGGTCGGCGTCGTCACCTATCAGACCTCGGAGAACAAGAGCCCGATGGACTACCCCGACCAGATCGCCTGGTCGCGCATCAGCGCAGAGCCGCCCGCAGGCACGAAGGGCACCTTCGCCTTCGTCCTCCCGCCGCGCAAGGGCGACACGCTGCGGCGCATCCTGCACACGGACGGCGTGCAGGACTTCTTCGCCACGGGCAAGCCGGCGCGCGGCGGCCGCGTCGTCTTACACGCGAAGGTTGACACAGACATGGGTGAAGCGCCGGGACACACGGGCTTCGTCGAGGCCGTCATCCGCGGTACGCGTCCCGGCGTGCAGCAGATCGTCCTCACCGCACACCTACAGGAAGAGAAGTCGTCCGCGAACGACGACGGAAGCGGCTGCGCCAACCTCTTAGAGCTGGCGCGCGTCTTCAGCAAGCTCATCAAGGAAGGGAAGATGAAGCGACCGCAGCGCGACCTGCGCTTCTGGTGGACGGATGAAATCTTCTCCGAGTATCAGCTCTTCCGCGAGCACCCCGAGGAGATGAAGAAGATTCTCGCGAACATCCATCAGGACATGACGGGCGCGAACCTCGCGATGGGCAGCCGCGTCCAACATCTCATCTTCGCGCCGCACTCGCGCACCTCTTACCTCGACGCAATCTTCGAGAGCGTCGGCACCTATCTCATCAACACCAACAACGGCTATCTTGCCGCGAGCCGGCAGGGCGGGTTGCCGCGACCCTACACGCGACCGCTCTACTCGACGCGCGGGACGCGGCAGGGCTACAACGCGCGCTTCGTGCCGCACTTCGGCTCGTCCGACCACCTCGTCTTTCTTGAAGGCGCCGTCGGCATCCCGGCCGTCGCGCTCATCAACTGGGACGACCCATACATACACTCCTCGGACGACGACCTCTACCAGATCGACCAGACGCAGCTCCGCCGCAATAACTTTCTCATCGGCTCGCTCGCCTACTTTCTCTCCAAGGCCGACGACAAAGACATCCCGCTCCTCGTCGCAGAGACCTACGCGCAGGGGACGAGGCGGCTCGGCAACGACATGCGCGTCGCGATGGAGCTGCTCGTCGCGGAGCGGGGCAAGGGGGACGGCGGCTGGAAGCTTGCGAGCACAATCGTCGAGCAGGGCGTGCTGCGCGAGGCGCGCGCGCTCGAATCAATTCGCGTCTTCGGGGGCGGCAACAACATCGAGCGCCCCATCGACGATATGAAGGCGTTGATGATCTCCAACAATGCGCCGATGGGCGAGCTGGCGCAGTTCTACAGTCAACTGTACGGGTCGAACCCGCCGCGGCCCGTGCCCCTGAACGACGCTGAGCGCGCGGCGAGCAGGAAGGTGCCGGCGAACGTCGCCTCGCTCGACACGTATCTGACTAATCGCGGGAAGGTGCCGGGTGCGGCTGGCGGGGCGTTGCACGGGTTGATGCGCACGGAGGTTTACAACTTCGTGGACGGCCGCCGCTCCTACTACGACATCTACAAGGCCGTCTACGCCGAGTCGGCGGCGGCGGGCAGTTGGTATTACGGAACGGTCTCGCTCGAAGACGTGGTGCGTCTGCTCGACGCGGCAGTCGCGGCCGGTGCGCTGACGCTGAAATAGGCCGCGCCGTTCCGCGCAAATGCAGGCAGAGTAAGGGGGTTAAAGGTGTGAAACCATACAGGCATCTTCGGCCGGCGGCGACGGCTTGCACAAGTTAAATATTGCAGTAGAATAACTTCAGCGGAGTCGCCCCCCAATATTCGGCTAGAAGGAACGGTGCTTGCAGTAAGCCCGCCTGCGTCCCGTCTCATCCCTCGTGAACCTTCGCGCCGCGGCGAGAAGGCCGGGCTGGTCGCGTGCGAAGCATATTTTTCGGCGCGCTTTCGGCTATCCCGGGCGCGCCGGCGAGCATCTCAAAGTAAAGTTTTCGGCTTAAAAAATTTTCGCCCCCGGGCGCGGCGCGGGCTTTTCAGAGTGAGCCCGTCGCTTTCAGACTGAATGACAAGATTTACAAACACACAGCCCTCGGACGGCGAACGCCCGGACGGCCCCAACACACGCGCTTGGAAGGCACAGGGCGAGGCGGTGCCCCTCTTCAACCGCGAGTTCAGCCAGATCGAGTTCTACCGGCGCGTGCTCGAAGAGGCGCTCGACCCGTCGTCGCCGCTGCTCGAACGACTAAAGTTTCTCTCCATCTTCACCGAGAACCTTGACGAGTTCTTCATGATTCGCGTCTCGGGCTTGCAGGAGATGTACGAGAGCAAGGTGGCGGAACTCTCGCCCGACGGGCTGGTGCATGCCGACCAGTTGAAGGAGATACGCGCACGCCTGTTGCCGCTCTTCGCGGAGCAGTCGCGCTGCCTGCGCGAAGAGATTCTGCCCGCGCTCGCCGAGCACGGGATTCAAGTCGTCCACTACAACACGCTCTCGCTCCCCGAACGGCAGCAGCTCCGCGAATTCTATAAGCGACAGGTTCATCCCGTGCTCACGCCGCAGGCCGTCGATCAGGGGCACCCGTTCCCATACATCTCTAACTTGAGCTTGAACCTTGCGCTGATGGTTGAGCCGGTGGCCGAGCACGGCATCACGCGCTCGCTAACGGGCAAGGTCGAGCCGCGCTTCGCGCGCATCAAGCTGCCGCCGCTCGTCCCGCGGCTGGTGCCGGTGGATGAGTCTGGCTCGAAGTTCATCCTGCTCGAAGACCTCATCACGGCCAACCTTGAGTCGCTCTTTCCGCGCATGCGCGTCAGCCATTGCCACGCCTTCCGCGTCACGCGCGACGCGGACGTGGACGTGCGCGAAGAGGAGGCCAACGACCTGCTCAGCATGATGGAGAAGACGCTGCGCAAGCGACGCTTCGGCACGGCCGTCCGTCTGGAAGTGGACGCGCGAATGCCCGCCGAGCTGCGCGACCGGATTGTAAACGAGCTTGAGCTGAGCCCCGAAGACGTGTACGAGATAGACGGCCCGCTCAACGTGCGCGACCTGATGCAGTTCTACAAGCTCGACCGGCCGGAGCTGAAGGACGCGCCGTTCAAGCAGAAGTTTCCCTCGGCGCTCGCCGGTGCCCGTGACTACTTCGCGCGCATACGCGAGCGCGACGTGCTGCTTCATCACCCGTACGAATCATTCGACGCCGTCACGCAGTTCATTGACCGCGCGGCCAAAGACCCCGACGTGGCCGCCATCAAAATCTGCCTCTATCGCACGGGGCAGGACTCGCCCATCCCTGAGTCGCTCATCGAGGCCGTGCACAACGGCAAGCAGGCGACGG
>JBJMGQ010000371.1:0-10653 GCA_045807845.1 Pyrinomonadaceae bacterium
TGAGGGGTGACGAGTAAGAGAACGTGCTTACTCGTCACCCCTCACTTCTCACTCGTCACTGCTCTCTCTGTCGGCCTTTACTTGATGCCCTTGCGCGCGAGCTGCTCTTTGAGCGCGGAGGCGACCGCCGCGTCGAAGCCGGTCTGCGTGCCGGAGTGCTTCTTGCGCTCGGCGGCGATGTAGTCGTCGCGCTGCTTCTTGAGCGAGACGATCTCGTCGCGAATCTTCTGGCGGTCGGCGAGGCGGCGCTCGACCTCCTTCTTGCGCTCGTCGGGCGAGAGCTTCTGCAAGTCGGCGGGCAGGTCTTCAGCCTTCACGTCGTTGAGCTTGACGGAGCCGTTCTCGATGGACTGAAGAAGGTCGCCGACGTACGCGTCGCGGTTGAGCGCTTTGTTGACGGCGCGGTCGGCCTGCGCAACCACGGGGGCGGCGCCCGCCACGGCCGATTCAGTCTTGACCTGCCGCTCCGCCGCCGCTTCGCGGAACCGGCGGCCATCTTCACCCGCGCCGCCGCCGTAGGCGAGGTAGGTCGAGCCGAGCTTGCCGCCCAGCTCAGAGAGGCGCGAGTCGTAGGGCGTGGCGACGGTCTGGACGCCGCCGTCCTGCGCGATGGCGAAGTACTGACCCTCGCCGCGGCGCGCGATCTGCTGCCAGACCTGCTGGGTCTGCTCTTCGGCGCCGCACTGGATGGTGTTGACGACCATGCCGACTTTGACCGCCTCGGCCGTGGTGTCGAGCGTGTCGGGCTCCTGCACGTAGTCTTCGTGCGGCGGCGCGTCGCCGACGAGGAAGACAATCTGCGCGGTGCCCGCGGCGGCCTTCGACCAGCCGGCCTTGCGCACGCCGTCGGAGAGAGCCTGACGCACGTCCTCGGGGCCGTCGCCGCCGCCGTCGGCGCGGTACTCCATGAGCGTCGTGTAGACCTTGTCGAGATCGTTGGTGAGCGGCAAAACCTGCGTGACATAGGAGTCGCCGTGGTCGCGGTAGGCGACGAGGCCGACGCGGACTGAAGGGTGAGCGGGCGTCTGCATCACCTCGTTGATGATGCCCCAGATGCGCTGCTTGGCGCCGTCGATGAGCCCGCCCATCGAGCCGGTCGTGTCGAGGACGAAGACCATCTCAAGCGTATTCTCGGCGTTTGCGGGCTCCTTGACGACGGGCTCGTGCGGGGGCGGGCTGGCCTGAGTTTTCAACAGCATGGATGTCATGATGACGCCGACGACGAAGGTCAGCAGGGCGGTCGTGAGTCTTAAAGATAAACGCTTCATGTTCTTCTACCTTTCCTCCAAAACATTCCCGGCCGGCTCGGTTCGGCCAAAGCTTTCTGGGTGATGAACGGGAGAGTAAGGAGACTCTTGCAGAAAAAAGTAGGCAGTAGGCAGATGGCAGATGGCAGTCGCTCCGCGTAGTGGAGGTTGAAAGATAAAATCTGAGTTCTTGACAGCGGCGCTTTCAACTGCCTGCTGCCATCTGCCTTCTGCCTACTTTTTTGTTAGCCGCGGACGAGCGCCTTGCGGTAGGCGCGCGGCGAGAGGCCGGTGGCTTGGCGAAAGGCGCGGGCGAAGTGGCTGGAACTCATGTAGCCGACGCGCGCGCCGACCTCTGTGATGGGCAGGTCGGTTTCGGCGAGGAGCGCCTGTGCGCGTGCGGCGCGCAGACTTGCGAGGTAGGCGTGCGGCGTCGCGCCGGTCAGCTTCTTGAAGAGGCGCGCGAAGTGGAAGGGCGAGAGATGTGCGGCCGAGGCAATCTCTTCGAGCGCGAGGTCGCGGTGCATGTGCGCGTGCATCAGCTCGACGGCGAGACGTATGCGGCGGTCGACGAGCCCGGCGCGCGAGAGTTCGAGGTGGGCGGAGCGGCGCAGGTTCGCGTAGCGGCGGAGCAGTTGAACGAGCGCCTGCTCGACGAGTGCGCCGACGACCAACTCTTGCCCGGCGGCCTCCTCGCGCAGCTCTTCGGCGAGGTCGCGCGCGAGTCGCGCGAGCCGCGCGTCGCCCCTGACGGCGCGCTCGCGGAAGGTGACGACCATGTCTGAGCGCGCGAGCCCCGCGCGCGCGGCGCAGTCCGTGACGAAGAGGGGCGAGAGTTGAATGAGGACGAACTCGGCGGCGGCGTCGCTCGCGGCGCTCACGTCGTCGCCCGGGGCGGCCAGCAGCGCGGCGGACTCCGTGAGTTCGCCGGAGTCGAAGTCGCCTGCTGAGGTTGAAGCTTCGCCGGTCGCTTCGGAGCTTGAAGTCGAAGCGCGCCAACGCATGTTCCCACTGAGCAGGAGCAGGGCTGCGTAGTCGGCGCGCGCGCCGCCCGCCCAGCGGAGGCGGCGCCCCGCGCGGAGGTGGACGGAGAAGTGCGGCGGGCGCGTGTAAATCCTCTCCTGTGACGGCTCGGCGGGGCTCATCCTGTTTTGCCGCGCAGCTTCGTCAGCGAATCGCGCAGGCGGCCGGGATAGTCCGTGAAGACGGCGCGCAGGTTCAGCCTCAGCGCGCGGCGCAGCGCAACAGGCGAGTTGACCGTCCAGACCAAAACTTCGAGCCCGAGCCGGCGCGCAGCCTCGACCGTCGCGCCGCGCAGGAGCGTGTGGTGGAGTGAGATTTCGTTCGCGCCGCATTCAACCGACTCGGCGATGATGCGAGCGGTGGGCACGAGCGGGCGCGGCCAACTGCGGCCGAAGAGGGCGGCCGTGCGAATCTCGGGCGCGAGCCGTTTGACTTCGCAGAGCGAGTCGAGCGCAAAGCTCTTGACGATGACGCGTGAAGAGAGGTCGTACTTGTGAATCAGCTCGACGACTGCGCGCGCCAACGCCGGACGACGCGCGGCCTCTTCGCACTTCATCTCGGCGTAGAGCGTGTGCGTGCCGTACTGCTCGAAGACTTGTGCAAGCGTCGGTATCATCTCCCACTCGTATTCATAGAGCGCGCGCCGTGGGTAACGCTCGTTGAACCAAGCGCCCGCGTACGCCTTCTCAAGCAAAGTGGAGGGATAGTTGTCCACGTCGCCGTCGATGCCGACCGTCCGCTCGAACTGCGCGTCGTGAAAGACGAAGGGCACGCCGTCGCTCGCGAGGCGCACGTCGAACTCGATGCCGTCGGCGCCATCGCGGAAGGCGCGCGCGAAGGCGGCGTGCGTGTTCTCGGGCGCGTGCGCCGAGGCGCCGCGGTGGCCGATGATGAGTGGGCCGCTGCCGGGGCTCGGCTCTGCATTTGTTGGAGCGCCTTTATTCACCGCTCTGTTCTTCGCCGGCCTGCTTGCGCGGGCTCCGCTTCGAGGACTTTCGCGCGGCCTTCTTCACTTCAGGCTCGGCACCATTGGCGGGCGCGGCCTTCTTCTTCGACGGAGCGCGCTTTCGTGACTGTGTCGTCGTCGTTCGAGCTTGATGACTCAAGGGCGTGGGCGCGCCTGTGTCAACGGGGACGGGCGGGCCGGGGTCGGGCGCGGCGCAGGCATCGAGGTCTGGGCCGCCGCCCGGGTTGTTGTGCCGGGGCGACTCGAAGAGAAGCGTGGTGAGCGGCGGGAGGTCTGCGACCGCGGAGAAGGGAAGGCCATGCCAGGGCTGCTCCTCTGTCTCGACGCAGTTGATTTGGAGCCGGTCGGCGCCTGCGTAGTAGGACGAGTCGGTGTTGAGCAGCAGGCGGTAGGTGCCGGGCTCGGGCAGGCCGAAGCGGTAGCCGGGGCGCGGGACGGCCGAGAAGTTCGCGACGCAGATGACGCGTTCGCCCGCCGACGACTGGCGCATGAAGACGAGGATGTTATCCAAGTGGCTGTTCACGTCAATCCACTGGAAGCCGCGCGGCTCAACGTCGAGTTGATAGAGCGGCGGTTGCTCCTGCGTCAAGCGATTGAGGTCGCGGATGAGCGTGCTGATGCCGCGGTGCTCGTCCTCTTCGAGCAGGTGCCAGTCGAGGCTGCGCTCCTCGCTCCACTCGCGCCACTGCGCAATCTCGCAGCCCATGAAGAGGAGCTTCTTCCCCGGGTGCGCCCACATGTATGCGTAGAGCGCACGCAGGTTGGGGAACTTCCAATCGCGCCCGCCGAACATCTTGGTGAGCATCGAGCCCTTCAAGTGCACGACCTCGTCGTGCGAGAAGGGGAGGATGAAGTTCTCGCTCCAAGCGTAGGTCAGACCGAAGGTAAGGTTGTTGTGGAAGTAGCGGCGGGCGATGGGGTCGCGCTCGAAGTACTTGAGCGTGTTGTGCATCCAGCCCATGTTCCATTTGAAGTCGAAGCCCAAGCCGCCCTGATCCGTCCCCTTCGTGACGAGCGGCCAGGAGGTTGACTCCTCGGCGATGGTGATGACGCCGGGTACTTCCTTATGGACGGCGTCGTTCAACTCGCGGACGAAGGCGACGGCTTCGAGGTTCTCGCGCCCGCCGTACTTGTTGGTCGCCGACTGCCCCGCCTCACGCGCGTAGTCGAGATAGAGCATCGAGGCGACGGCGTCCACGCGCAGCCCGTCCACGTGACACTCCTTCAGCCAGAAGAGAGCGTTGGCGATGAGGAAGTTTCTGACCTCGTTGCGGCCGTAGTTGAAGATGAGCGTGCCCCACTCGGGGTGCTCGCCGAGTCGGGGGTCTGCGTGCTCGTAGAGCGCCGTGCCGTCGAAGCGTCCCAAGGCCCAAGCGTCCTTCGGGAAGTGCGCGGGCACCCAGTCCATGATGACGCCGATGCCGTGGTTGTGTAGGTAGTCGATTAAAAAACGGAAGTCGTCCGGGTTGCCGAAGCGCGCGGTCGGCGCGTAGTAGTTCGCCACCTGATAGCCCCAAGAGCCGGAGAAGGGATAGCCCTTCAGAGGCAGGAACTCGACGTGCGTGAAGCCGAGCCGCTCGCAGTATTCGGCGAGCACGGGCGCCGTCTCGCGGTAGGTGAGCGAGCGGTTGCCCTCTTCGGGGATGCGCCGCCAAGAGCCGAGGTGGACTTCGTAGATGTTGAGCGGCCTTCGCAGGTGGTCTTCCTTCGAGCGACGTTCGAGCCACGCGTCATCGGTGAACCGGTACGTCGGCTGGTAGACGACCGACGAAGTTGCCGGTGGGACTTCGGCGAAGAGCGCGTAGGGGTCGGCCTTGAGGAAGGGGAGCCCGCCGCGGCGATGCATCTCGTACTTGTAGAGCGCGCCCTGACCGAGGCCGGGGATGAAAATCTCCCAGATGCCCGAGGCGCCGAGCCGCCGCATCTGATGAAGACGGCCGTCCCAACTGTTGAAGTCGCCGACGACGCTCACGCCGTCCGCGTTCGGCGCCCACACGGCGAACGCGACGCCGCGCACGCCGCCGAGGTCGCGGATGTGCGCGCCGAGCTTTTCGTAGAGATGCCAGTGTCGCCCCTCGCCGAAGAGGTGTTCGTCGAAGCTGCCGAGCGTCGGCATGAAGGCGTAAGGGTCGCGGTGCGTGAAGACGCCGCCCGCCGGGTAGTGCGTCCGCAGCTCGTAGGGAAAGAGTTCCGTGCGGGCTTCGACGAGCAGCTCGTAGAAGCCCGCCGGGTGCGTGCGCGACATCTCGCGCGGGCGTTCGCCGTCGATGATAACCTCGACGCGCGCCGCTTCGGGGCGGAAGGCACGCACGGCGACTCCCTCCGCGGTCGGGTGCGCGCCGAGCAGCGCATGCGGGTCGGGCGAGTTGAGCGCGAGCAGGCGTTCCAATTCGACGCGCGAAACGTTCGGGTAGCCGGCCGCGCCCGTGTGTCCCGGTTGGTTCGACATTGCTGCTTGCTCCTCAGACTTTTTGAAAGACCGTCGCCTGCACCTACAGACCTTCGACGGTAATGACCTGCTCCTCGTCGGTTGTTAAAGCGATGGGGGCGAGCCCGAGCGCGAGGGCGAAGTCGCGCGCCTCGTCGGAGAGCGCGACGCCCGCGCGCGTCGCCTCGTAGATAATCTCCTGCCCGCGTTCGAGGTTTGCCTCAAGACCCAGTTCGCGCCCCAACTCGATGAGCGCGCGTGCCGAGCCGATGTTGTCGGCATCGGGTAGTGCGACGACGCGGTGCGCGGCCTCGGTGACGGTCTCTTCGAAGACGCGCGTCACAGAAGTGCGGTCGATGCGGTAGCCGTAGCGCGCCGCGTCGCGCGCAATCTCGACGGCCGCGCTGTAGTCGCCCGCGCCGCGCCGCTGCCCGCGTATCTCGCGTTCGAGACGAAGCCCGACGGTCAACTCGGCGGCGAGGCGCAGCTCGCGCGGCGGGTGGAAGCCAATCTCTTGAAGGCGCTCGATGACGCGGCGGTTCCCTTCGTAGAGATGCTCGTACTCCTCCATGAAGCGCGCGACGAGCTTGCCGAAGACGCTGCGCGAGAGGTGACCCTGACCCTGCGGCAGAAGCGCTTCGAGCCCGAACTCCTCCGGCCCGAACTCGCTCTGCGCCACGCGCAGAAGCACGGGCAGCGAGGCCGCGCGCAGGTGCGACCAGAGACGCGCAGCCGCCTCTTCATACTCTTCCGGCGCGCGGTAGGGGCGGAGCGCGCAGTAATAATCGATCTCGCCGAAGTGCATCGCGGCGAGCGCGAACGCATGTTGCCGGCCGGTCGCGTCCTCTTCGAGCGCGAGCCGGACGGTCTCCAAAGTCACGCGCCCGTGACGCTGTTTGCGGAAGTCGAGCTTGCGATAAGTGTAACCGGCCGTCTCGCATTCCGACTCGTGCTCTTCGGGCTCGATGAGGTTGCAGATGGCGACGTGCGCGGCGACGCGCTGCGGCGTCACGCGCGACTGCGCGATTGTGCGCAGGTAGATGTCGGCGCCCGTGGGTCGTTCGAGGAGATTGCTTCTGGCTTCGGACAGAACTTCGAGAAAGGCTTTGACGGGCGGCGCGAGCCCGAGCGTCTCCATCGTCTCGACGACGCGGCCGGCGTAGCGAAGGGTCTGAACAGTCTCGATGCCCGAGATGTCGTTGAAGAACCAGCCGCAGCTTGTGTACATCGTCAAGGAGGCGCGCTGCGCTTCGAGGAGCGTGAGGGCGCGCACCTGCTCGTCGCCGGAGAGTGGGTGCCCCGCGTGTCTCAATAGAAACTCTTCGCGTCGAGCGGCGCCACCGGGGCCGAGCAGCTCGACGTACTCGTCGCGCGCGCCCCAAGGGTCGCGCAGCAGCTCGCCGCAAGCCTCCTCGAACTTCGGCGCGAGGTCGTCGCGCAGGAGGTCGAAGGCGGCGCGCAGCGGTGCGCGCCAGCGTTGGTTCCAGCCGCCGGGCGCAGAGGCGTTGCAGCCGCAGTCGCGCGTCCAGCGCCCGAGCCCGTGCGCGCAGCTCCAAGCGGTGCCCTCGCCGTGCAGCCCCGGCTTGATGAGAGCCTCGTGTTCCGGCTCGTGCTCGTCGAGGAACTCGCCGTAGTTCGTCACCTTCAGACCGAAGCGCTCGGCCTCCACCTCCAAAGCGTAGGCGATGCAGCGGTCGCCGAAGCGGAAGTGGTGGCCGTAACTTTCGCCGTCGGTCGCCACGCTCACAATCTGCGCCCCGCCGCGCGCGGCTCGCGCGCAGGCCGCGAGCAGGCCGTGGCTCGACGCGAGCAGACCCTCGAAGGCGAGGCCGCGCGCAATCCGGCCGTCGTAGAAGAAGATTGTGATGGAGCGTCCAGAGCCGTCGCGGTGCAGGTACTTGTAAGGAACGGTCGTGTCCACGTCGCCGTCAGAGACGTGCTGCCAAGTGTCGGCGCCGAGAGCCCTGATGACCTCTGCCTGAAAGGGCGAGAGGATGACGTAGCGCAAGCCCTCTTCGATGAGCGCCGCGAGCGTCGCGTCGTCGCAGGCCGTCTCGGGGAGCCAGAGCGACTCTGCCTCTCTGCGGAAGCGTCGGCGGAAGTCTGCGAGCCCCCAGCGTATCTGTGTGCGCCGGTCGCGCTCGTTGCAGAGAGGGAGGATGGCGTGGTGATAGCCCTGCGCTATCGCGTTGCCGTGCCCGCCGTGTCGCAGCATGCTCTCGCGGTCGGCCTCGATAATCCTCGCGTAGGTCTCGGGCTGGTGGCGTCTGAGCCAGTTGAGAAGCGTCGGGCCGAAGTTGAAGCTGAGGCGCGTGTAGTTGTTGACGACTTGCTCGACGCGCCCGTGCGTGTCGTTGATGCGCGCGAAGGCGTTCGGGCGATAGCACTCGGCGTGGATGCGCTCGTTCCAGTCGTGGAAGGGCGCGGCGCCCGCCTCGCGCTCGACCAGTTCCGTCCAGGGGTTCTCGCGCGGAGGCTGGTAGAAGTGGCCGTGTATGACCAGCGCGGTCGTCATCGAAATGGGCTGCTCCGTCGGATGTTGGGATTTCGGATTTAACCTATCACGAATTCGGCGAGAGTTAAATGAGGGCAGGAAGTGAGAAGGCGGAAGCGTCCAACGCCTCCGCCTTCTTCAGTCTGAACCGGAATGTTTCGTCTTAACGCTGGGCGACGAGAGCCTCTTCGCGCTGGATGCTCTTGAGGGTGATGTCGAGCTGACCCATGTCGTGCGAGAGGCGAGCCTTGATGGGGACGTGGCGCTCGTCGCTCGTCACCCAGATGGACATCTTGCCCTTACCCGCTTCCATGGGTCGGCCCGGCCCGAACAGCTCCACGTCCACGCGCACGACCTCGACCTTGCCGATCACGCTCTTCATCTTCTTCTTCTCGGCGACGACGGTCGCCGGCACTTGGAAGACGCGACCCGAGTCGCTGATGGCGATGTTGAAAGTCTGTCCCGGCGTGAGCGACTGCGTGCGCAGGAAGTACACGGCCGAGACGATGTCCTGCGTCGGCCCTTCGAGCACGGCCGTGATCACGCGCGGCGCCGACTGTGCGTTGTTCGGGTCGCGCTCAGTGTACTCGACCTTCTTCGACTGCTGGTCGAAGACCGTCTCGCTCGTGCGGACGCGTTTGCCCTGCTCGTCCTTCTTCGTGGTGCGCAACGCGTAGAAGTCGTTCGGCTCGACCTGCGACTCGGCGTGGAACTTGAAGGTGACGCCGAAGAGCTTGCTGAAGAACCCCTTCGACTCAACGTCGGTCGTCAGCACGAGCGGCGAGGGAGTCGCATCCTGACCCTCGCCCTCGACCGTGACGGCGGCGGGCGTCGGGCGCAGAGCCTTGAAACGCAGCTCGGCGATGTTGATGCCGCGCAGGATGGCGCGCGTGAACTCGCCTTCGTAGACCAGCTCCTCCGAAGGCGCGAAGGGTCGCGCGGCCGGAGTGCGCGGGGGTGTACGCTCTTTGGGCGTGTCCTTAGCCAGTACGACCGAAGAGAGTACAACGGCAAAAACCAGTGCCGTCGCCGTCGTGGCGGTGATTTTGGACAGAATTCTGCGAGGCATAGCGTACACCCTTCCTTATTCACTTTTTTCGCGTGCTTCTTCGGGTCAGAAAGCCAGAACTGCTTTCAGCCAAAGCACACACCATGCCACGAGCAGCCCGAGCGCCGCGCGGTATTCGCGGTAACGCAGATAGAGGGAGAGATCGAACCTGACTTCAGTGCCGTCTTCAGCCCTGTACGGCGTCAGCCGCGGGAAGAGGAGAGGCACGGCCGCCGCATAATGTCTGTACTCCTCGCCGAACATCTCGACGAGCGTCGCAGCTTCGACGCGCATCACCGGCCAGTAGATGCCTAAGAAGAGCGACGCGAACAGCCCGCCGAGGATGAGAAAGAGTAAAAGACTTGAGGAGGCCGCGACCGTAAAACCCAGCCCGAGGATAAAGCTCCCGAGGTAGAGCGGGTTGCGCGTGTGCGCGTAGGGGCCTGACACCGCCAGCCGCGCGTTCTTGCGTATGTGCCCCGAGGCCCAAGCTCGTATCGCGAGCCCGACGAGCGCAACCGCGCCGCCTATCAACAGAGAGCGCCGGTCGGGTCTGGCCAGCACGACGAACAGCCCCGCACAGACGAAGCCGAGCGGGACGCGCCAACGCTGAACCCAAGTCCCGCCCCTACGCGCCACCTGCATGCACCTCGACCGCACCGGAAATTTTTTCGGCCCGCCGCAGCCTCTCGCCCACCGCCGCCGCGACCCGTTCGACGCGTATCTCCATGCAGACCCACTGCGAGCACGCGCGTCGATGACAGTCCACGCGGCAGCCGATGTCCGTGCGCTCGACGCAGATGTCTTCTTCACGAGGGCTGCCGTTGCGCCACCACTCGGTCGGCCCGAAGAGCCCGACGACCGGCGCGCCCGCCGCGACCGCGAGGTGAGTCGGCCCCGTGTCGCCGCCCACGTAGACGGCCGCGCGCCGCGCTAGCGCGTAGAAACCTTTGAGCGTCGGCGACGCGGCCGTCGCCGCGCCCGTCCGGCTCGAAGCGACGACGCGCTCGGCCAACTCGCGCTCGCCGGGGCCGTAGGTGACGATTGAGCGCAGCCCTTGTTTGACGAGCAGCACGTCGGCCAACTCGCCGTAACGATCCGCGTCCCAGAGCTTCGTCGGCCAACCGCCGCCCGGGTTCAAGATCGTGAATCTTTCTCCGATTGTTTGGACGATATCGTCAGCCTCGCGCTCGTGCGTGGGCGAGACGTGGATGGGGAACTCAAGAGAGTCGGCCGCCGTCTCCAACTCCACCCCGAGCGCGCCCGAGGCCAGCGCCAGATTTTTTCTGATGACGTTGAGGCGCGCTGGTGTTCTGACGGTCTCGGTCAGAAGGAAGCGGCTGGCCGGCTCGCGCAAATGCTCGCGCGCGAAGCCCACGCGACGCTTCGCGCCGGAGAGCTTCGAAACAAGTGCTGATTTGAGTAGTCCCTGAAAATCTATGGAAA